>NZ_SLVT01000011.1:0-262725 GCF_004345505.1 Micromonospora sp. CNZ303
CGCCGCCGGTGAAGGCGAGCCCGGCAGCGGTCAGAGCGGTCTTACGCAGGATGTCGGTACGCATGATGGCAGCACCTTTCGATCGGGGGTACGCGGACGCGCGGGGGAGCGGCGTGCCGCGAGGGGGGAAGTCAGAACGGATCGCTCCGGCGGTGGGGGGGCCTGCGCGGGCGTCCGGGATGTCTCAACGACCCGGGTCGGCCAGTCATTCCGCCGGCCGGTCGGGCCACCGTGGCGCGGGGGAGCGCCGTGGGTATGCCATGTTCAACGACCCGCACCGGCCCACGATTCCGCCGCCGAGGTGGCGCCGGCCACGGGACGCACCGGATGGTGGCGGACATCCAGGCACGGACCCGGACGCTGCGGAGCGGACAAAACTCCCGCGACTCCGCAGCCCGTTGCAGTCCGCGCGCGTCGGTCGTCGGGTGCAGCATGGGGCGGCGGGCACGCTGTCGAGCTGATGTCGTAGACGACTCATGCTGCCCCGACGGTACGAACCGCGACTCCCGCTGCGCGCAGTCGGCCCGCTTCCCGGCCGATCGGGGACGGACGGCACCGCTGAATCGTCTACGACATCAGCTCGACAGCGCCCGAGGGGCGCATCCGCCTGTCCGCGTGCCTGGGCCCCGCCAACAGAGGAGCACCATGCCCACCGCCCGACTCCTGCCCGCCAGCAATGGGCACCCCGGCAACCGGCGGTACGTGCCCTGAGCGACGCGTCAGGCGGAACCCGCCCGGACCCCGAGATCGAGAGGCATCCGCAACGGCGATGGCGACGGCACCCGTGACCGTCACGGCACCCGTGACCGTCACGGTGACCGCGACAGCGACGGCAGCGGCGACCGCCACCGCCCCGTCCCTGCGCCGGGCACGGCGGGCCACACCCCCGTCGGTGCCCACTCGCGTCCGTCCGCTGGGCTCCTACCGGAGATCTTGGTGAGAAACCGCCCCTCCAGGGGCAGTCTCGTACCAAGATCTCCACCGATGATCCCGTGATCCCGTGATCCCGTGATCCCGTGGACCCGTGGACCCGTGGACCCGGGTGACCGGGTGAGCCAGGTGACCCGGTGACGACCGCGATGGCGGCGGCGACCGCCACCCGGCGGGGGATGGGGGCGTTGGGTGCGGGCGTCAGGCGGACGGGCCTGGCGCGGGGGCCTCCTCGGGGCCGGTCTGGGTAGGGACCGCCGTGTGTGGCGCGGTGGGAGGTGGCTGCTCGGTCTGGGCGGGGATGGTCGTTTGCGGCGCGGTGGGAGCCGGGCGGTCGGTCTGGGTGGGGATCGTCGCCTGCCGCGCGGTGGGAGTTGGCCGCTCGGCGGGCCAGGGGATCTCCGGCGAGCGGTGGAAGGCCATGCCGGCTGCGGCCCAGCGCGGGCCGTGTCCGGCCAGCCGGTCGCGGAACCCGGCCCAGTCGTGCGTCGCGCGGGGCGACCAGCCCAGCTCGGCGATCGCGGGCAGGCGTGGGAAGAGCATGAACTCGACCTCGGCCCGCGAGGTGACCGACTCGGTCCACAGCGGCGCCTCCACGCCCAGCACCGCGTCGGCCGGCACGCCGGCGACGTGGGTGCCGGGATCCCAGTCGTACGCCCGCCGCACGTCGATCAGGCCGGCCCAGTCGTGCCCGATGGGGGTGTCCGGGGCGTACTTCATGTCGAGGTAGGCGTGGTTGCCGGGGGAGAGGACGAGTCGCGCGCCCCGGTGGACGGCGTCCGCCGTGACCGGGTCCTCGCCCTTGGTGCCCCACCACTGGAGCACCCGTCCCTCGGCGTGCGCGACGGGCGCGATCTGGTGCCAGCCCACCACCGTCTTGCCGGTTGCGGCGACGATGCGCTGGGTCCGCTCGACGAAGGCCGCGTACGCGTCGGGACGTACCTTGAACGCCTCGTCGCCCCCGATGTGCAGCCACGGCCCGGGGGTGAGCGCCGCGATCTCGCCCAGCACGTCGGCGACGAACTCGTACGTCCGCTCGTTGGTGGGGTCGACGTAGCTGAAGCCGACCTCGGTGCCGGTGTACGGCGGCGGCACGGTGCCCTCCGGGGCCAACTCGCCGTACGCGGTCAGCGCGGCGTTGGTGTGCCCCGGCAGGTCGATCTCCGGCACGACGGTGACGTGCCGCTCGGCGGCGTAGGCGACGATCCGCCGGTAGTCGTCGCGCGTGTAGTGCCCGCCCGGGCCGCCGCCGACCTCGACCGCCCCGCCGATCTCCGCGAGCCGGGGCCAGGAGTCGATCGCGATCCGCCAGCCCTGGTCGTCGGTGAGGTGCAGGTGCAGGTGGTTGAGCTTGTAGCGGGCCAGGTGGTCGATCACTCGCAGCACGTCCGGTACGCCGAAGAAGTGCCGGGCCACGTCGAGCATCGCCCCCCGGTAGGGGAACCGGGGCCGGTCGGTGATCGAGCCGCCGGGCAGCGCCCAGTGCTCGGCGACCGGCACCGGGCTCTCGATGGCGGCGGGCAGGAGTTGCCGCAGCGTCTGCACGCCGTGGAAGAGCCCGGCCGGGGCGGCGGCCTCGATCCGTACGCCGTCGGGCGTCACGTCGAGCCGGTAGCCCTCCGGGCCGAGGTCGACGGAGGCGGCCAGCGTCAGGGTGATGCCGCCGGTCGGCTCCGGTCGGGTGGCATCGGTCACCGGCAGCGGGTAGCCGGTGGCCGGCCGGAGCAGGGCGGCCAGCTGACCGGCGACGGCGCGGGCGTCGTCGTCGCCGTTCACCCGGATCGCCGCGTCGGGAGTGAGGACGAAGTCGGCGCCCGGGACCGGCGTGACCCGCTCCGGCGCGGGCACGACGTCGCCCAGCCGGACCCGGCCCGGCGTGACGGGCAGGTCGCCGTCGGCGGCCCCGGGCGGCGTGACGGGCAGGTCGTCGGCGGCCCCGGGCGGCGCGACGAGCAGGTCGTCGGCGGTCCGGGTCGCCGCCCGGGCCAGTTCGGCGGCGGCCGGTTCGTGGACCGGCAGGGCGTGGTGGCCGGGCTCCCGCTCGTCCACCCCGGCGGCGCGGGACGGGTCGAGCGGCTCCGGGGCGGCGGTGGGAACGGCTGGCACGGCGTCGGCTCCGAGGGGTGTATTTGCGGCGGTTATGGCAAAGGTGAGGTTCACCGAAAAGCGTGCGGCCAAGGATACGAGGCGGAGCCGGAAATGCGTGATCCTGCGCGTGGAAGCGTTCCCAAAAACCGGTACGAACGCGGATAGTCGGGATAGCTGTGCCTATTGTCACCGAACGGTCCCGGGCCCCTCGATGTTCGCTTAGCCTTCGCCCACCAGCCGGCTCGGCACCGGGATTGCCGGTGGTCCGTCCCGGGGTATGAGAGCGACTGAACCTTCGTTAAGTGTCGGACCGGCGCACGTGGGAGGGCTCTGGTGGCAAAGCAGGAGACGGTGGAACACAAGTACGTGTACGCCTTCGCCGAGGGCAACAAGGATCTCAAGGAACTGCTCGGTGGCAAGGGGGCCAACCTGGCCGAGATGACCAATCTCGGCCTGCCGGTCCCACCGGGCTTCACGATCACCACGGAGGCCTGCAAGGCGTACCTCGCCACCGGGGAGGAGCCGGACGGCCTGGCCGACCAGATCGCCGCGCACCTCGCGTCGCTGGAGCAGGCGATGGGCAAGCGCCTCGGCGACCCGGAGGACCCGCTGCTGGTGTCCGTCCGCTCCGGCGCCAAGTTCTCCATGCCCGGCATGATGGAGACCGTCCTCAACGTCGGCCTCAACGACCGCAGCGTCCAGGGGCTCGCGCGACAGGCCAGCGGCGCGGACGCGCAGACCGCCGGCGGCGCGGACCGGTTCGCCTGGGACTCCTACCGCCGCCTGATCCAGATGTTCGGCAAGACGGTGTGCGAGGTGCCGGGCGAGGAGTTCGAGCACGCGCTCGACGACGCCAAGCGGGCCAAGGGCACCCACGACGACCTCGACCTCGACGCCGACGACCTGCGGGGGCTGGTCGACGCGTACAAGAAGATCTTCTTCAAGCACACCGGCCGGGAGTTCCCGCAGGAGCCGCGCGAGCAGCTCGACCTGGCCATCCGCGCGGTCTTCGAGTCGTGGAACGCCGAGCGCGCGGTGCTCTACCGCCGCCAGGAGCGGATCCCGGCCGACCTGGGCACGGCGGTCAACGTGGTGGCGATGGTCTTCGGCAACCTCGGCCCGGACTCCGGCACCGGCGTCGCGTTCACCCGCGACCCCGCCAGCGGCGCTCAGGGCATCTACGGCGACTACCTGGCCAACGCCCAGGGCGAGGACGTGGTCGCGGGCATCCGCAACACCGTGCCGTTGCAGGAGCTGGAGCGGCTGGACAAGAAGTCCTACGACGAACTGCTCGGCATCATGGCCCGGCTGGAGGGCCACTACAAGGACCTCTGCGACATCGAGTTCACCATCGAGCGCGGCAAGCTCTGGATGCTCCAGACCCGCGTCGGCAAGCGCACCGCCGCCGCGGCGTTCGTCATCGCCGGGCAGCTCGTCGACGAGGGCCTGATCGACCTCGACGAGGCGCTGCACCGGGTCAACGGCGCGCAGCTCGCCCAGCTGATGTTCCCCCGGTTCCGGCTCGACCACGAGTTCCAGCCGGTGGCCAAGGGCATCGGGGCATCGCCCGGCGCGGCGTCGGGCAAGGTGGTCTTCACCTCCGCCCGCGCGGTCGAACTGGCCGCCGAGGGGGAGTCGGTGATCCTGGTCCGGCGCGAGACCAACCCCGACGACCTCAACGGCATGATCGCCGCCCAGGGCATCCTCACCTCGCGCGGCGGCAAGACCAGCCACGCCGCCGTCGTGGCGCGGGGGATGGGCAAGACCTGCGTCTCCGGCGCCGACGAGATCGACGTCAACGTCCCGCAGCGCCGGTTCGTCGTCGGCGGGCAGACCGTCGTCGAGGGCGACATCGTCTCCATCGACGGCACCACCGGCAAGGTCTACCTCGGCGAGGTGCCGGTCATGCCGTCGGAGGTGGTGCAGTACTTCGAGGGCAGCCTCGACCCCGAGCACGTCGACAACGCGCTGGTCCGGGCCGTACACCGGATCATGTCGCACGCTGACGCCAGGCGGCGGCTGGCCGTGCGCACGAACGCCGACACCGGCGCGGACGCCGCCCGGGCCCGGCGCTTCGGCGCGGAGGGCATCGGCCTCTGCCGCACCGAGCACATGTTCCTCGGCGACCGGCGCGAGCTGGTCGAGCGGCTGATCCTGGCCCGCGACAACACCGAGCGGGAGGCCGCGCTGGCCGCGCTGCTCCCGTTGCAGCGCGCCGACTTCGAGGAGATCTTCCGGGAGATGGACGGGATGCCCGTCACCGTCCGGCTGATCGACCCGCCGCTGCACGAGTTCCTGCCCCCGCTGGAGCAGCTCGCGGTCAACGTGGCGGTCGCCCAGGAACGCGGCGAGGACGTGGCACAGGAGGAGGCGCTGCTCGCCGCCGTCCGGCGGATGCACGAGGAGAACCCGATGCTGGGCCTGCGCGGCGTCCGCCTCGGCCTGGTCATCCCCGGACTGTTCGCCATGCAGGTCCGGGCGATCGCGGAGGCCGCGGTCACCGTCACCCGCAGCGGCGCGGTGGCCCGGCCGGAGATCATGGTCCCCCTGGTCGGCGCGGTGCAGGAGCTGGAGACGGTCCGCGCCGAGGCCGAGAAGATCATCGCCGAGGTGGTCGGGGACAGCGGCGTCGAGGTGCTGATCGGCACGATGATCGAGGTGCCCCGGGCGGCGCTGACCGCCGGCCAGATCGCCGAGGCGGCGCAGTTCTTCTCCTTCGGCACCAACGACCTGACCCAGATGGGCTGGGGGTTCTCCCGCGACGACGTCGAGGGCGCGTTCTTCTGGCGCTACCTGGAGCTGGGCATCTTCGGCATCTCGCCGTTCGAGTCGATCGACCGTGACGGCGTGGGCCGGCTGGTGCGCATCGCCGCGGAGGAGGGCCGGGCGGCCCGCCCGGAGCTGAAGCTCGGCGTCTGCGGCGAGCACGGCGGCGACCCGGAGTCGGTGCACTTCTTCCACGAGGTCGGCCTGGACTACGTGTCCTGCTCGCCCTTCCGGGTGCCCGTCGCCCGGTTGGAGGCCGGCCGCGCGGCGGTGGAGACGGACGGCTCCGACAGCCGCTGACGCACGAGGACGACTGACGCACGAGGACGACAGGCCGGCGGCGGACCCGGGGGAGCGGAATCCGCCGCCGCTGCCGTGCGGGCGGCCCGTGCCGGCGCGACCGCACCGTGGGCCGGGAGCCGGTCGCGGACCGGCTCCCGGTGGTTGCTCAGATTGGCGGGCGGCGCCAGGTGTGGGGGGTGACGCGCCGGGGCAGCCTGCCGCCCGAGGTGCGGGCCGAGAGCCGGGCGTGTGCCTCGGGCACGGTCGCCGCCCCGATCAGGCGGCTGGTGTCCAGCACCGAGCCGGTGCGCCGGGCCACCGCCCGCGCGTCGGCGTGCAGCTCGTCCAGGTCGGCGCTGGCGTCGGCGACCAGCGTCAACAGGGCGTTGCGCCCGGCGGGGTAGGTGACGACGGCGCCGGTCGAGGTGCGGACCACCGATTCCCGGAACTCGCCGTGCCGCACGGTGTCGGCCACCCGGTGGCCGAGGCCGAAGCTCGCCGCCGCGAGCGCCGCCAGGTGGGTGGCGTCCGTCGCCGGCAGGTCGCTGGAGATCAGCAGGCCGTCGGTGCCCGCGAGCACCGTGCCCGCCACCTCCGGGCGGCGCCGGCGCAGCTCCGACAGTTCCGTTCCCATCATCGTGTCCGCGTTCACGGGCGTCTCCCCACCGTCGAGCCCTCAGTCTGGTCACGTTCCGCGCTGGGAACGCTACCGGCGGCCATGCCGGACCGCGATCCCGTAACCGTCGGCGATCGGTCGACAACTCTCGACTGTTCGGAGGTTGCGTAGCCGTCGGGCGCGCGCCGGCGGCGCGCCGTTCGCGGCGCGCGGGCGTAACCTGATCGGCATGAGCAGCGCCTGGGAGAGCCTGACCGTCGACGCCCGGGACCCCGCCCGGCTCGCCCGCTGGTGGGCCGAGGCGCTGGGCTACCAGGTGGTCACCGAACAGCCGGACGAGGTGGAGATCCGCCGGTCCGCCGACCGGCTGCCGGGCATCGTCTTCGTGCCGGTCACCGACGACAAGACGACCAAGAACCGGCTGCACATCGACCTGCGTCCCGACGACCGGGAGGCCGAGGTCGAGCGGCTGGTCGACATGGGGGCCCGGCACGTCGACGTGGGGCAGGGCGACAGCGGGTGGACCGTGCTGGCCGATCCGGAGGGCAACGAGTTCTGCGTGCTGCGGCAGCGTGAGGACTGAGCCCCCCGGGCCGGACGACCCGGACGTCGCCCGCTGGGTCGACGAGCCGCCGAAGGACACCGGTCACGGGCGGTCGGCGTACGAGCGGGACCGCGCCCGGGTGCTGCACTCGGCGGCGTTCCGACGGCTGGCCGCGAAGACCCAGGTGCACACGGCCGGCACCGACGACTTCCTGCGTACCCGGCTGACCCACTCGCTGGAGGTCGCGCAGATCGCCCGCGAGATGGGGGCCCGGCTGGGCTGCGACCCGGACGTGGTCGACACCGCGGGGCTCGCCCACGATCTCGGTCACCCGCCGTTCGGGCACAACGGCGAGGACGCGCTGGACGAGCTCGCGGCCGGCTGCGGCGGCTTCGAGGGCAACGCGCAGACGCTGCGGGTGCTGACCCGCCTGGAGGCCAAGGTGGTGGCCCCGGACGGGAGGTCCGCCGGCCTCAACCTGACCCGGGCCTCGCTCGACGCGGTCAGCAAGTACCCGTGGCCCCGCCGCCGGGAGCAGCGCAAGTTCGGGGTGTACGACGACGACCTCCCGCTCTTCGCCTGGCTGCGTACGGGCGGCCCGGGTGACGACCGGCGCTGCCTGGAGGCGCAGGTGATGGACTGGGCCGACGACGTCGCGTACTCGGTGCACGACGTCGAGGACGGCATCCACGGCGGGTACGTGGCGCTGCGTACGCTGCTGCGCGACCCCGACGAGCGGGCCGCGCTCTGCGCCGACGTCGCCGCCACCTACTCCGGCGAGTCCCCGGCCGACCTCGGCGACGTGCTGCTGGAACTGCTCGACGACCCGGTGCTCGCCCCGCTGGCCGGTTACGACGGCAGCCACCGCGCGCAGGCGGCGCTGAAGGCCACCACCAGCGTGCTGACCGGCCGCTTCGTCTCGACGGTGGTGGCGGCCACGCAGGAGCGGTACGGCCCGGGCCCGCACCGCCGCTACGCCGCCGACCTGGTGGTGCCCCGGCGGATCCGGGCGCGGTGCGCGCTGCTCAAGGGCATCGCCCTGCGGTACGTGATGCGTCGCCCCGGCGCGGGGGACCGCTACCGGCGGCAGCGGGAGGTGCTGGCGGAGCTGGTGCACGCCCTGGTCGACCGGGCGCCGGACGGGCTGGATCCCGTCTTCGCCCCGCTCTGGTCGGCCGCGCCGGACGACGCGGCCCGGCTCCGGGTGGTGGTCGACCAGGTGGCCTCGCTGACCGACCCGGCGGCTGTCGCCTGGCACGCGCGGGTGGTGCGCGGTGGGCGCGGGCATCCGCCGACGGGGGAATCGGGGATGGGCAGGCGCGCTAACTTAGGCTAGCCTAACCGGCATGACGGAGCGCCCCATCAAGGTCACCACCGCCCGGGTACTGCGCACCGAGCGGCCCACCCCCCACGTCGTCCGGCTGGTGCTCGGGGGTGAGGAGCTGGCCGGCCTGCCGGTGGGCGAGTTCACCGACCACTACATCAAGATCGTCTTCCCGGCGCCGGGGACGCGGTACCCGATCCCGGCGGATCTCAACGCGCTCCGCCGTGACCTGCCCCGGGAGCAGTGGCCCCGGCTGCGCGCGTACACGGTGCGGGCCTGGGACGCGTCGGCCGGCGAGCTGACCGTCGACATCGTGCACCACGGTGACGTGGGGCTGGGCGGGCCGTGGGCGGCCGCGCTGCGCCCCGGCGACCCGGTGCCCTTCGTCGGCCCCGGCGGGGAGTACGCCCCCAGCCCCGACGCCGACTGGCACCTGCTGGTGGGCGACGAGAGCGCGCTGCCGGCCATCGCCGCCGCCCTGGAGCGGCTGCCCGCCGGCGCCCCGGCCACCGTCTTCGTCGAGGTCGCCGACCCGACCGAGGAGCAGCCGCTGGCCAGCCCGGGCGCGGTGCGCCTGACCTGGCTGCACCGTGGCGACCGCCCGGTCGGGGAGGCCCTGGTCGCGGCCGTCCGCGCCCTGGAGTTCCCGCCCGGTGACGTGCAGGCCTTCGTGCACGGCGAGGCCACCTTCGTCAAGGAGCTGCGCCGCCTGCTCCGCGTCGAGCGCGCCGTTCCCCGCGAGCGGCTCTCCATCTCCGGCTACTGGCGCCGGGGCATGGACGACGAGGGCTGGCGGGCCAGCAAGCCCGACTGGAAGCGGCAGGTGGAGGCCGAGGAGGCCGCCGCCGTCCCGGCCTGACCGCCCGCTACCGGGCAGGTTCGCCCGATATCGCCGTGTGCCGCCCTCCTGCCCAGCAGGATGGGCAGGGGGTGGCGCATGAGCGGGCAGGTACGCGACCAGGCCGTGGGCCGGATCGACCGCACGGTGCTGGCGCTCAGCGTCGGCGGCGTACTGGCCGTGGTGGCGTGGGGCGTGCTGGCCCGGGGCTCCCTGGCCGGCTTCGGCGAGTCCGGCCTGGCCTGGGTCATCGACACCTTCGGCTGGTTCTTCGTGGTGGCCGCCGACGCCTTCCTGGTGCTCTCGGTGATCATCGCGGCGACGAGGTTCGGCCGGATCCGGCTCGGCGCCGACGATGACGAACCGGAGTTCAGCACGCTGGCCTGGGTCGCCATGATGTTCAGCGCCGGCATGGGGATCGGCCTGGTCTTCTTCGCCGTGGCCGAGCCCATCCAGCACTACGCCGCGCCTCCGCCGGCCACCGGCGTCGCACCGCAGACCGGCGCGGCCGGCGCGACGGCGATGCAGTACACCCTCTTCCACTGGACGCTGCACCCCTGGGGGATCTACGCGGTCGTGGCGCTCGCGCTGGCGTACTCGACCTTCCGCAAGGGCCGGGAGAACCGGATCTCGGCGGCCTTCCATCCCGTGCTCGGGGATCGTGCCGACGGCGCGGCCGGGCGCGCGATCGACCTGCTGGCCGTCTTCGCCACCGTGTTCGGCTCGGCGACCAGCCTCGGCCTCGGCGCGCTCCAGGTCGCCGCCGGCCTCGACCTGGTCACCGGGGTCCCGGACACCACCGCGGTGGAGTTGGTGGTGATCGGCGCGCTCACCCTGGCCTTCGTCATCTCCGCCTTCTCCGGGCTGCATCGGGGCATCAAGTGGCTCTCCACCACCAACGTGCTGTTGGCGGTGCTGCTGATGCTCTTCGTCTTCGCGGTCGGGCCGACCATCTACACGCTGGAGGTCCTGCCGGCCTCGGTGGGCGACTACCTGAGCAACCTGGTCTTCATGTCCACCCGCACCGGGGCCTTCTCCGATCCGTCCTGGCTCGGCTCCTGGACGATCTTCTACTGGGCGTGGTGGATCTCCTGGGCGCCCTTCGTGGGCACCTTCATCGCCCGCATCTCCCGGGGCCGCACGGTCCGGCAGTTCGTCGTCGGGGTGCTGCTGGTGCCGAGCGGCGCCAGCGCGGTCTGGTTCGCCGTGATGGGCGGGAGCGGGCTGCGGGCGCAGGCCACCGGAGCCCGGGACCTGGTCGCCGACGTGGGGGCGGGCACCGAGCAGGCTCTCTTCGGCCTGCTGGACGCGCTGCCGCTGGCGACGCTGACCAGCGTGCTGGCCATGGTGCTGATCGCGCTGTACTTCGTCACCAGCGCCGACTCGGCATCCCTGGTGCTCGGCTCGCTGACCTCCCGGGGCGCGCTGCGCCCGCACCGCGTGCTGGTGGTGGTCTGGGGTGTGCTGATCGGCGCGGTCGCCGCCGTACTGCTGCTGGTGGGCGGGTTGGACGCGCTGCAACAGGCGACCATCCTCGTCGCCCTGCCCTTCGTCGTGGTGATGCTCGGCCTGGCCGTCGCGCTGGTCCGGGACATGGCCCGGGACCCGGCGGTCAACCCACCGCCGCGGGTCCGCCGCTCCGGCCTGGCCGCGGCCGTCCGGGCGGCCCGGTCGTACGACGAGGAGGACCCGCCGCCGGTGCGGCGCTACCTGCGGCGCCCGCGCTGACCCGGGTGGCGCCGCACCGGATGGCCCTGGCCCCGCCGGGCGGGGGCGGCCGTCGCGGGCGCGAGCGCCGAGGTGACGGCGGTGGTCGCCACACGCGGCGTCCCCCGGCGGCGCGGCGTCGGTGCGGCAGGGCAGGATGTACGCCGAGGGGGTGGCGGACATGGCTGGGCGGATCCGGGACGAGGACATCGCGCTGGTCCGGGAACGCAGCTCGATCGCCGACGTCATCTCCGAGACGGTGACCCTGCGGTCGGCCGGCGGCGGCAACCTCAAGGGGCTGTGCCCGTTCCACGACGAGAAGAGCCCGTCGTTCAACGTCTCACCCGCCCGCAACGTCTGGTACTGCTTCGGCTGCGGCGCCGGCGGCGACGCGATCAAGTTCCTGATGGACGCCGAGCACCTCAGCTTCGTCGAGTCGGTCGAGCGGCTCGCCGACCGCGCCGGCCTCCAGCTGCGCTACGTCGAGAACGACTCCGCCGCGCCGCGCCCGCGCCCGCAGCAGGGGCAGCGGCAGCGTCTCGTCGCCGCGCACGCCGCCGCCGTGGAGTTCTACCGCGGCCAGCTCACCACCGCCGGCGCGCGTCCGGCCCGGGAGTTCCTGGCCCGGCGCGGCTTCGACCGGGCCGCCGCCGAGCGCTACGGCTGCGGCTTCGCCCCCGACGCCTGGGACCTGCTCACCAAGCACCTGCGCCAGCAGGGCTTCAGCCACGACGAGCTGGTCACCGCCGGGCTGTCCCGCCCGTCGCGCTCCGGCACGCTGATCGACCGGTTCCGCCGCCGCCTGATGTGGCCGATCCGCGACCTGACCGGCGACGTCATCGGCTTCGGCGCCCGCAAGCTCTTCGACGACGACGACGGCCCGAAGTACCTGAACACCCCCGAGACGCCGATCTACAAGAAGTCGCACGTCCTCTACGGGATCGACCAGGCCAAGCGGGAGATCGCCAAGCAGGGCAAGGTGGTGGTGGTCGAGGGCTACACCGACGTGATGGCCTGCCACCTGGCCGGGGTCCCGACGGCCGTGGCGACCTGCGGCACGTCGTTTGGCGGGGACCACATCGGGGTGCTGCGCCGGCTGCTGATGGACACCGACGACGTGGCCGGCGAGATCATCTTCACCTTCGACGGGGACGCCGCCGGCCAGAAGGCGGCCCTGCGCGCCTTCGAGGACGACCAGCGCTTCGTCGGGCGTACCTTCATCGCGGTCAGCCCCGACAACATGGACCCCTGCGACCTGCGCCTGGCCAAGGGCGACCTGGCCGTCCGCGACCTGGTGGCCCGCCGCGAGCCGCTTGTCGACTTCGCGCTGCGGCACGTGATCAACCGCTTCGACCTCGACACCGTCGACGGCCGGGTCGAGGCGATGCGCCGGGCCGCGCCGCTGGTCGCCAAGCTCAAGGACCGGGAGAAGCGCCCGGAGTACGTGCGCAAGCTCGCCGGCGACCTCGGCATGGAGATCGAGCCGGTGCAGCGGGCCGTGCTCGCCGCCGCCTCGGCCGCACCCGGCCGGGACGCCCCGCCCGCGCCCCGGCCCGCCCCGGCCGAGCCGGTCGTCGACAACCCGCAGTCGATGGTCGAGCGGGAGGCGCTGAAGCTCGCCCTCCAGGAGCCGGTGCTGGCCGGGCCGATGTTCGACGCGGTCGAGGCGTCGGAATACCGGCACCCCGTGCACGTGGCGGTGCGGGCGGCCGTCGCGGCGGTCGGCGGGGTCGCCACGGCCACCGGCGGCGCGGTCTGGATCGAGTCGGTCCGCGACGCCTGCGAGGACCTGGCCGCCCGGGCGCTCGTCGGTGAACTGGCGGTGGAGCCGCTGCGCATCGACGGCGAGCCCGACCCGCGCTACGTCTCGATCACCATGGCCCGGTTGCAGTGGGGCTCGGTGACCAGCCGGATCAGGGACCTCAAGTCCCGGATCCAGCGGATCAACCCGGTCAACAACAAGGACGAGTACTTCGCCGCCTTCGGGGAGCTGCTGTCGCTGGAACAGCACGCCCGGGCGTTGCGCGAGCAGGCCGCGGGAGGACTGTAGATGGGACTGTTCCGCCGCAAGCCGAAGCTGCCCGCGGCCCAGCGGCCGCCGCTCGTCGCCGAGGAGCGGGTGCTCGCCTGGGCGGCCGTCGGCGACGGCCCGGGCGACGGGGTCGTCGTGGCCAGCAACCTCGGCCTCTGGCTGCCCGGCCGGGCGGAGAGGCTGGGCTGGCACGACATCCTCAAGGCGGTCTGGTCCGGCCGGCAGCTCACGGTGACCCCGGCCGAGTTGTCCGCCGAGCGCGACGGTTACCTGGTGGTCGCCGACGGCCCGGCCGAGAGCCACCTGCTGCTCGACCCGGGGGAGCTGCCGCACCAGGTGCGGGAGCGGGTCACCCGGTCGGTGGCGTACACGCAGCACCGCCCGGTGCCCGGCGGCGCCGGCCGGGTCGCGGCGCGCCGGGTGCCGGGGGTGGACGGCCTCACGTGGACGGTCCGTCTCGACCCCGGCACCCCGGCCGACGACCCCGAGGTGCTCGCCGAGACCGACCGCCTCGTGGCGGAGGCCCGCGCCGCCACCGCCCCGGCGGACGTCTGACCGGCGCGGGTCACCCGCGCTGGTAAAACCGCGCGGCCCCGGGGTGCAGCGGGATCGGGTCGGTGCCCGAGGCGCTCTGCTGGGTGAAGTTGCCGGCCTCGGGGTGCACCTTGACCAGGTCGGCCTGGTAGGCGAAGAGCAACCGGGTCAGGTCGTACGCCAGTTGGTCGGGCATGTCGGCGCTGACCAGGATGACGTTCGCCACCGTGACCGTCGGCGTGCCGCTTTTGGTCTTGTAGACCTCCTTCGGCAGCTCCGCCGTGGTGTAGACCGAGCCGTGGCGCGCGGTGAGCGGCTCCATCAGGTCGACGATCGGCAGCAGCGCGTACTTGCCGGGCGCGCTGGCCAGCAGGTCGGCGATGCCCGGCGTGGGCAGGCCGCCGGAGAAGAACATCGCGTCGAGCGTGCCGGCCCGCATCCGCTTCACGGTCTCCGGCAGGGAGAGCGTGGCCCGGACGACGTCCCGGTCCGGGTCGAGGCCGGCGGCGGTCAGCAGACGCCCGGCGATGATGTCCGTGCCGGACTTCGGCGAGCCGGTGGAGACCCGCTTCCCGCGCAGGCCCGACAGCCTGGTGACCTTCGCGTCGGCGCGGACGATGACGTGGGTGTAGTTGCTGTAGACCCGGGCCAACGCCCGCACCGGCTGCGGCTGGCCCTCGAAGGCCCCGCGCCCCGCGACGGCGTCGGCCGCCGTGTCGGCGAGGCTGAAGGCGATCTCCATGTCGCCGCTGGCCAGCCGGTTGACGTTCTCCACCGACGCGCCGGTCGGCTCGGCCCGTGCCTCGTAGCCGGGCAGGTGCCGGCTGATCACGTCCGCGTAGCCGCCGCCGAGCTGGTAGTAGACGCCGGTGGTGTTGCCGGTGGCGAGGAAGATCCGGCCACCGTGCCAGGGTTGCGGCCCGGCCTCGGCCGCGCCGCAACCGGTGGCGAGCACGGTCGCCAACAGGGCCGCCAGCAACCGGGAGGACCGTCCGATCACGCCCGGACCGCCGGCTCCAGGGCCTCCGCCACCCGCTGGACCAGCATGGCGGTCTCGTAGCCGATCTGGCCGAGGTCGCAGCCGGGCGCGGCGAGCACCCCGACGAGGGCGCGCTCGCCGACCGCCATCACCAGCATCACCCCGCCGTCCATGTCGACGATCTGCTGGCGTACGCGGCCGGCCGACATGAGCCGGGCGGCACCGACGGTCAGGCTGGCCAGGCCGCTGATCACGGCGGAGAGCTGGTCCACCTGGTCGGGCGCGAGGTGGGGCGAGGCCGCCAGCCGCAGCCCGTCGCCGGAGACAGCGAGGGCGTGCGACACGTCCGGCACCTGTTCGGCGAAGTTGGCCAGGAGCCAGTCCAGGCCGGCGCTCTCGGGATATGTCATGGGATTCTCCTGGGGGGTGTCGTCTGGGTACGTCGGGTCGCCGCGGCCACTCCCTCGGCGAGCGAGGACAGCCGGGACCGCACGATCTCGGGGTCGAGCAGGTCGCCTGCGGGCCGCGCCGTCGGGGCCTCGTGCAGCGCGGCCGGCAGTTGGCCGCCCCGGGTGCGGCGCGGCAGCCCGGCCCCGGTGAGCGGGGGCGGCGCGGGCGGGGCCGACGCGGGACGGGACGGCGGCACCGCGGCGCCACCGGACCCGGTCGGGCGCGCGCCGAGCACCGGGAGCGTGATCGTCGGCGCGTGGTGGACGCTGGTCAAATCGGGCAGGGTGGCGGGACCACCGGTCCCGGTCCGGGGCCGGAACCAGGCGGTCTGGGCGGGGACCACCGGCGCCTGCGTACGCACGGGCGGCGGCGCCTGCGCCGGCACCGTCCGGACGGGTGGCGCCGGCGCGTGCACCTGCGCGGTGGCCTGCGCGGGGGCGCGCACCTCCGGGGCGGAGCGCGGGGCGACGTCCTCGACGCGGGTCAGCGCCGACTCCGGGATCTCCACCTGCGCGACGGTGCCCGCGCCGCTGTTGTGCAGCTGCACCCGCACCCCGTGCCGGGCCGCCAGGTGGGCCACCACGTGCAGGCCCATGCTGCCGGCGGAGGCGCTGGAGAGCATCGCGGGGGCGAGCAGCCGCTCGTTGATCGCGGCGAGGCGGCTGTCGCTGATGCCGATGCCCTGGTCGTGCACGCGCAGCGTGAGGCCGTCGATCGTGCGCCGGCCGTCGACGTGCACCGGCGAGTTCGGCGGGGAGTAGACGGTGGCGTTCTCCAGCAGCTCGGCGAGGAGGTGGACCAGGTTGCCCACGGCGGCCCCGTGCACCGCGGCGGTCGGCACGTCGACCTCCACCCGCGGGTAGTCCTCGATCTCGGAGGCGGCCGCCCGCACCACGTCGGCGAGCAGGTGGGCGCCGTCGTGCGTACGACCGGGCTCCCCGCCGGCGAGGACGAGGAGGTTCTCGCCGTTGCGCCGCATGCGGGCGGCGAGGTGGTCCAGCGCGAAGAGCCGGGCCAGCGCGTCCGGGTCGGTCTCCTCGCGTTCGAACTCGTCGAGCAGCCGCAGCTGCCGGGTGATCAGGGTACGGATGCGCCGGGCCAGGGCCTCGGCCATCCGGGTCACGTCCATCCGCACCTCGGCCTGTTCGCCGGCCAGGCGCAGGGCGGCCCGGTTCACCGTGTCGAAGGCCTGGGCGACCTGCGCGATCTCGTCCCGGCCCTGCCCGATGCCGGCGGTCAGCCGGGTCGCCGCGCCGTCGGTCGGCGCGCCGTCACCGGAGGCGATGGCGGTGATCCGCTCCGGCAGTTCGCGGTGCGCCATGGCGAGCGCCGCGACCCGCAGCCGGCGCAGGCGACGGCTGGTGCGGACGGCGAGCAGCACGGCGGCGGTCAACGACGCCAGCGCGACGGCGGTGGTCGCGCCACCGGTGACGAGGGCCCGCCGCTGGGCGTCGCGGGCCAGCCCGGCGGCCTTGCGGTCGAGTTCCTCGGAGAGTTCCCGGCCGAGCAGGTTGTACCGCCGGATGGCCCCGCTCTGGGCCACGTACCAGGCGTCGCCGTCGGTCCTCAACCCGGCGGGCTCGGACTCCACGTTGAGCGCGCTGTCGCGCATCCGGCGGGCGGTGGAGACGTCGGTCCCGGCCACCAGCCGGGTGTACGCGTCCGCCGCCGGCCGGCCGGCGATCCGGGAGAACTCGGCCTGACGCTGCTCCTGCGCGCCCCGCAACTGGCCGAGGCGGACCAGTTCCCCGTTCACCAGCGTGCCCCGCACGAAGACGGCGCGGAGCAGGTCGCGTTCCACGGCGGCGAGGTGTTCCTGGGCGGCCACGGCCGCGACCTCCCGGGCCCCGTTGGCCAGCTCCCGGTCGCGCAGCTGGGCCGGCAGCGCGTCGGCGACGGCGAGCAGCGACTCGACCAGCGATAGGTAGGCCGGGTCGGCGGTGGTGCCGCCCAGCGCGGAGCCGCGGGCCGGCTCGAGCTGGCCGAGCTGCGCGTCGGCGCCGTCGAGCACCTGGCGCAGGTCGGGGGCGGCGCGGCGGGCGTCCCGGCTGGCGCCGCGGTAGCGCTCGACGGACGCGTCGACCCGCCGGCGCTGCGCGTCGACGAGGGGCCGTCCGCTGCTGCCGCCCCGCTGGCGCAGGGCCGCCGTCTCGCCGAGTTCCCGTTCCAGCTCGTGCACCAGGCGCACGGTGGCCGTCGCGGTGCCGGCCAGGACCCGGGCGCGGTCCGCGTCGTCGGAGGCGTCGAGGGCGGTGGCGGTCTGGGCCGCCCCCAGCACCACCAGGCCGACCGTGGCCACCAGGATGGGCGCGAGCAGCTGGGTGCGTACCGACCACAGCCGGTCGGTGTGGTCGGCGGGCCGGTGGTGCCGGCGTACGCGGCCGGGGGTGGGGAGCGACACTCGGGCCCTCCGGGTCAGGGTCGGGGGCGCCGGGCCCGGGCGCGAGGCCCGGACCCGGCGCCGGGGATCAGCGTGCGCCGAGGTCCTGCAACGCCTTGTCCGCGCCGCGGTGCAGCGGTACGGGGTCGGTCTTGCGGGCGTTGTCCAGGCTGATGCCCTTGGCGGCCGGGTTGGCCTGGGCCAGGGCGTCCTTCTTGTCGAACACCGTCCGGGTGATCGCGCAGGCCACGTTCGCGTTGAGGTCCTTGCGGACCAGCAGCACGTTCGGCACCACGATGGTCGGGGTGTCCGCGGCGGTCTTGTAGACGTCCGCGCCGATGGTCCCGGCCTGGTACGCCGGGTTGAGCTCGGTCATCTTGGGCAGCAGCGGGGTGATGTCGATGAACTTCACCTTGTCCCCGGCGGTGGTGAACAGGTCGGTCAGCCCGCCCGTGGGCACCCCGCCCGACCAGAACAGCCCGTCGACGCTGCCGTCCTTGACGCCCTCGACGCTCTTGGTCAGGTCGAGTCGCTGCGCCTGGACGTCCTTGGCCGGGTCGAGGCCGGCGGCCTCCAGCAGCCGGTTGGCGATGACCTCGGTGCCGGACTTCGGGGAGCCGGTGGAGATCTTCTTGCCCTTCATGTCGGCGACCGAGTTGATCCCCGAGTCGGCCCGGACGACGACCTGCGTGTAGTTGTCGTAGATCCGGGCGAGCGCCTCGACGGGCTGCGGGGCGGTGAAGCTGCCCTTGCCCTGCACCGCGTTGACCGCCGTGTCGAACAGCGAGAAGGCGACGTCGTACTGCCCGCCGACGAGCTGTTCGATGTTCTGCACCGAGGCGCCGGTCTCGGCGGCGGTGCCGGTCAGCTTGCCCTCGGTCGCCCCGGAGAGCTGACCGGCCAGGGCGTTGCCGACCACGTAGTAGACCCCGGTGGCGTTGCCGGTGGCGATGCCGACGCGGGTGCTGTCGGTGACCTTGCAGGTGATCTCACTGGCGGCGTCGTCCTTGGTCGCGCCGTCCTGACGGCCTCCGCAGCCGGCGGTGCCCGCGGCGACGAGGGCCAGCGCGCCAACCCCCGCGGCGAGCCGCATGTTGATCCGTCTCACTGTTTTTCCTCCCCATGGTTCACCGTTGGTACTGCTGACGGCCCGCCGTTCCGGCCGGCGGATCCGCGTCTGACGAGCACGCCCGCCACCATGACGGCAGCCAGGGCGGCGCCGATCGCGACGGGCACGGGTTCGAGCCAGAGCAGCGTGAGCCCGGCGAGCGCGCCGACGATCCGCTCCGGCGTGCCGGCCGGGCCGACGCCGGGCAGCCAGCCGCCCGCCGCGACCGCGAGCACGGCGACGCTGAGGGCGGCGACCGTCGCGGCGACGGCTATCCGCTGCGGGCCCCCGATGCCGAGCAGCCCGAGGCCGGTCGGGGTGACCACGAAGGCGAGCGGGATGAGGTAGGCCGGCAGGGCGTACCGCAGGGTCTGCCACATGGTCGGCACCAGCCGGCCGCCGGTCACCGCGGCGGCGGCGACCGCGGCGAGCGCGGTCGGCGGGGACGCCTCGGACAGCACCGCGAAGTAGAAGACGAACATCGCCGCGGCAGGCGCGGTGACGCCCAGGTCCAGCAGGGCCGGGCCGATGATCACCCAGCCGATCACGAACGACGCGGTGACCGGCACGGCCAGCCCGAGCAGGGTGAGGGCGACGGCGGCGAGCAGCGCGGTGAGCGCCAGCACCACGGCCGGCTCGGAGCTGACGGCCTGGGCGCCGCTGACCAGCAGCGCCGCCGCCTGCGGGCCGAGGCCGGTCTTGGTGGTGGTGGCCGTGATGATGCCCGCCGCGGCGCAGACCGCGCTCACCGCGAGCACCCCGCGCACCCCGGCGCTGAGCGCGGCGAGCAGGCGGGGCGGGGTGAGCCGGTGCCGACGGTCGAGGAAGGACAGCACGGCGGCCAGGATGGTGGCCAGCACCACGGCCTTCGTCGCGGAGAAGCCGACGGCCAGCAGCCCGACGATCGCGAAGAGCGAGAGGAAGTGGTAGCCGAACCGGGCCAGCAGCCGGCCGGCGGAGGTCGTGTCGATCACCACCGGCCGCACGCCCGAGCGCCGGGCGTCGATCTCGACCGCGAGGAGGATGCCGAGGTAGTAGAGCACCGTCGGGACGGTCGCCCAGCCGAGCACCTGGAGGTACGACACGCCGAGGTACTCGGCGATGATGAAGGCCGCCGCGCCGAGGGTGGGCGGGGAGAGGATCGCCCCGACGCCGGCCGCGGCGAGCATGCCGCCCGCCCGCTCCGGCGGGTAGCCGGCGCGGCGCAGCACGGGCCAGGTGACCGCGCCGATGCTGACGGTCGTCGCCGCGCCGGAGCCGGAGACGGTGCCGAGCAGGAACCCGGAGGCGACGGCGGTGCGCCCGGCGGCCGTGCGCGAGCGCCGGAAGGCGGCGGCGGAGAGCTCCACGAAGAACCGGCCGGCTCCGGAGAGGTCCAGCACCGCGCCGTAGATGGTGAACAGCACGATGTACGTCGCCGCGACGTCGAGCGGCGTGCCGTAGAAGCCGCTGTCGGAGTTGTAGAGGCCGTCGACGATCTGCCCGAAGTCGAGGCCGGCGTGGGCCACCGGCCAGGACTGGGGCAGCAGCCCGCCGTAGTAGCCGTAGCCGAGGAAGACCACGCAGACGGCCGGCAGGATCCAGCCGGTGGTGCGCCGGCACGCCTCCAGCAGCAGGAGCAACAGGACGGTGCCCATCGCCACGTCCATGCCGACGAGCAGGCCCTGCCGGTCGAGGAAGGCGTCGTACCCGCCGC
This sequence comes from Micromonospora sp. CNZ303, assembly GCF_004345505.1. Taxonomy (NCBI): domain Bacteria; kingdom Bacillati; phylum Actinomycetota; class Actinomycetes; order Micromonosporales; family Micromonosporaceae; genus Micromonospora; species Micromonospora sp. CNZ303. The sequence continues at coordinate 20,275 of NZ_SLVT01000011.1, forward strand.
CGCCGTCGCCCAGGTCGACGGGCAGCACCGGGTAGAGGCAGCTGACCAGCGCCGCGCCGGCCAGGATCCAGTCCGCCACGGTGGGGCCCCGGCGCCTGGGGCGCTCCGCCGGGACCGCGTCGTCCGGCCCGGTCGCGCCGGTGCGGCGCAGCCGCCGGGGCAGGCGCAGATCCGCCGGGTACGCCAGGAAGACCATCGGCAGGATGCCGGCCAGGAAGATGACCAGGTAGAACTTGCTCCCCTGCGGCAGCGGGTAGAACACCTGCCAGAGGGCGAGCAGCGCGATCGCCAACGTCGTTCCGGTGACCAGCACGCCGATCGGCCCGGAGAGTTCCCGCCCGGGCTTTTCGTCCTCGAACTGCGCGGCGAGTTCCCGTGGATCGGGCGCGGCACCGTCTGGATCGGACCTATTGTCCGTCTCGGGCGGCAACGGAACCGGACCGCCATCCGGGGTGGACTCGGGGCCCACGGTGGACGGCTGCGGGGCGGGTTCGCCGGAGGAACGCACTGGTGGCACGAGGGGGCACGATACGCGAATTAGATACCGGGCGGAACATTGCTGATCATGATTGCAGCCAGTAATTAATTGGGACTTGTGATTACGCAGAGAGACTGTAAAGGGATCCGGATATGCGGCAGGATGCGCGCCCTGATTGGTAAGAATGCGGCAAGCCGGGAGCGGGCCGCATCCGATGCGTCCACTCTGGTCCGGTAGCAGCGCGTTTCCGGCCCACCCTCGCGCGCCGTCGCTGCGCCGTCGGCACCGCACCAGGTCATGACGCTGGGTAGTTTTCGTCGCTCTCCGTCGCCGGATGGGCCCTGACCTGGGCGCCTGTACCCCTACCGCCCGGCCCCTATCAACCCGGCGACGGACCGGCCCGGATCCGGTGGGGGTGCCGGAACCGTCCGGTGGGGGTGTCGGATCCGGAGGTTAGGGTCGGGCGATGACCACGGCTCCACCACTCATCCAGGCGCGGGCGCTGGTGAAGCGGTTCGGCGACTTCACCGCCGTCGACGGCATCGACGTCGAGGTGCGGGCCGGCGAGGCGTTCGGCTTCCTCGGGCCCAACGGCGCCGGCAAGTCCTCCACCATGCGGATGATCGGCTGCACCTCCCCGCCCAGCGGCGGCGAGCTGCGCATCCTCGGCATGGATCCGGTGCGCGACGGGCCGGCGATCCGGGCCCGCCTCGGCGTCTGCCCGCAGCTCGACAACCTGGATCCCGAGCTGACCGTCCAGGAGAACCTGACCACCTACGCGCGCTACTTCGGCATCTCCCGCCGGGTGGCCCGGGCGCGGGCCGCCGAGCTGCTCGACTTCGTCCAGCTCACCGAGCGGGCCGACAGCAGGGTGGAGCCGCTCTCCGGCGGCATGAAGCGGCGGCTGACCATCGCCCGCGCGCTGGTCAACGAGCCCGAGATCGTCCTGCTCGACGAGCCGACGACCGGCCTCGACCCGCAGGCCCGGCACCTGGTGTGGGAGCGGCTGTTCCGGCTCAAGCAGCAGGGCGTCACGTTGGTCCTCACCACGCACTACATGGACGAGGCGGAGCAGCTCTGCGACCGCCTGGTCGTGATGGACGGCGGGCGGATCGTCGCCGAGGGCTCGCCCCGGGCGCTGATCGACCGGCACTCCACCCGGGAGGTCGTCGAGCTGCGGTTCGCCGCCGAGTCCCAGGAGGCGTTCGCCGGCAAGCTCGACGGGCTGGGGGAGCGGGTCGAGGTGCTGCCCGACCGGATCCTGCTCTACGTGCCCGACGGCGACGCGGCCGTCGCCGAGGTCGGCGAGCGGGGGCTGCACCCGGCCAACGTGCTGGTCCGGCGCAGCAGCCTGGAGGACGTCTTCCTCCACCTCACCGGCCGCACCCTGGTCGACTGACAGGGCGCCCGGTCGTCGGTGGTTCGCGATCCTGGTGTCGGTCGTCCGGCGCGACCGGGTGGGTGCGGCGGGCCGGCCGTTACGTAGCATCGGCGGGCCGGCGGCACGTCGACCGCCCGGCGACGCACACGGGGGTGTCATGTCGGAGTTGGAGTTCCAGTCCCGCCGCCAGGCCGGGCTGGCCGCGCTCTATCTGGGCGTCTTCGCGACGATCTGGTTCAGCGTGCCGGCCGCCGAGCAGCCGCTGCGCGCCCTGCTGGTGGTCGCGAGCGGCGCGGCCCTGGTCACGGCGGTGATCGGCGCCGTCGTCGTGGCGCGTAGCCGGGGCGCCGGGGGCGTCGCCCACGACCGTGCCGCCGACCGCCGCTACCTCCTGATCGTCCTGGCCGAGTTCGCCGCCGCCGGGCTCGGCGCCGTCGTGCTCGCCCTCGTCGGCTGGTCGGAGTTCATCCCGGTGCTGGTCGGTGCCGTCGTGGGGCTGCACTTCTTCCCCCTCGTCCCGGTGCTGCGCGATCCGCTGCTGTGGCCGCTCGGGGTGGCGGTGTGCGCCGTCGCCGTGGCCGGGCTGGTCACCGCGCTCGTCTCGGCGGTGCCGGCGGGGCTCGTCGTCGGCACCGGCACCGGGCTGCTGCTGCTCGCCTACGCGGTGCAGGCGCTGCTGCGCGTGGCCCGTAAGCGCTGACGGGGCGACGGAGTCGCCGACCTGTCGTACCCGCGAGGTAGGAAGGCCGTGGTGGACGCGGATCGAGACGGGGGTGGTCGCGTGAGCGTGGCGCAGTCGGCGCGGGAACGCGCGCGCCCGAGGTTGCCGCGGGTGCCGGCGCTCGCGGTGCTGGCGCACCATCTCGTCGGCTACCGGCGCACCTGGCGGGCGGGGCTCTTCTCGTCGTTCCTGCTGCCGGTGCTGACCGTCCTCGGCGTCGGCGTCGGCGTCGGCTCCTACATCGACCAGGGCGTCGACGGGGTGAGCTACCTCGACTGGATCGTGCCCGGCCTGATCGCGTCGACCGCGTTGCAGACGGCCGTCAGCGAGTCGACGTGGCCCGTCTTCGGCAACTTCCAGTGGGTCAGGACCTACGTCGCGCAGAGCGCGGCGCCGCTGCGGGTGGGCGACATCCTCGGCGGCCACCTGGCCTTCGTGGTGTTCCGGGTGGTCACCACCGTCGCGGCCTTCCTGCTGGTGACGGCCCTGTTCGGGGCGCTGCGCTCCCCGTGGGCGCTCGCCGCGCTGCCGGTGACGGCGCTGCTCGGGCTGGCGGTCGCCGCGCCGACCTTCGCGTACGCGTCGGTGGTCTCCGTCGACAGTTGGCTCGCGATGCTGCTCCGCTTCGCGGTGATCCCGATGACGCTCTTCGCCGGCGTGTTCTTCCCCGTCGAGTCGCTGCCCCTGGCGCTGCGCTGGCTGGCGTACGCGACCCCGCTCTGGCACGGCGTCGACCTGTGCCGGGCGGCGGCGCTCGGCGTCGCTCCGCAGTGGTCGGTCGCCGGCCACCTGCTCTACCTCGCGGCCTGGGCGGTCGGCGGCTGGCTGCTGGCCCGGCGCGCGTTCCGTCGCAGGCTGGTCGTCTAGGAGGAGTCGCAGTGGTCGCTCTCGTCCTGCCCCGGCTGGCCGCCGCGTCCCGCCGGTCGGTCTCCGTGGCCGAGCGCAACGTCGCGGCCCTGAAGGCCGTCTACTGGCTGCTGCTCGTCTCCGGGTTCGTGGAGCCGCTGCTCTACCTGCTCTCCATCGGTGTCGGGGTCGGCACGCTGGTCGGCGACCTCACGCTGCCCGGCGGCGAGGTCGTCGCCTACGCGGCGTTCGTCGCGCCGGCCATGCTCGCGTCGTCGGCCATGTCCGGCGCGCTGTCGGAGACGACCTTCAACTTCTTCGGCAAGATGAAGCAGATGAAGCTGTACGACGGGGTGATCGCCACCCCGGTGCAGCCGTTCGAGATCGCGCTGGGGGAGCTGCTCTGGGCGATGCTGCGCGGTAGTGCGTACTCGGCCGCCTTCCTGGTGGTGATGGTGGCGATGGAGCTGACCACCGCGGCGCGGGCGCTGGTCGCCTTCCCGGCGGCCGTGCTGGTCGGCTTCGCCTTCGGCGCGCTGGGCATGGCGATCACCACCTTCATGCGCAGCTGGCACGACTTCGACCTGATGTCGGCGGCCCAGTTCACCCTCTTCCTCTTCTCCGGCACGTTCGTGCCCGCCGAGGCCTACCCGGCCGCGCTGCGCTGGGCGGTGGAGGTGACGCCGCTCTACCGCGCGGTGCACCTCATCCGCGGCGTCTCGGTGGGCGCGGCCGGCTGGGAGTGGGTGCTCGACGTGCTCTACCTGCTCGCGGCGATGCTCCTGGGGCTGCTGGTCGCCTCGCGCCGGATGGGCAGGTTGCTCTACGGCTAGTGGTTAACGGTGGCCGTTGCCTGGGCATGTCGAGGGGGACTGACACCGACCACGAGGAGGGGCGATGGCCTCCGACGAGTCCTCCACCCGCAGCGGACGCGACCGCGACGATTCCGGGGCGGCCGGCCGGGTGGGCGACCGCCGGACGGGCCGCGCGGACCGGGGATCCGACCCCGTTCGTGCCGAGCGGCACCGTCCGGGTCGCGGCCCGGTCGGGCCCGACGAGGGTCCCGACAGCCCGACCGAGCTGCCGGGCGCCGGTTGGAAGGCCGCACTGCGCCGCACGGTGCGGGAGTTCCAGGACGACAGCCTGACCGACTGGGCGGCGGCGCTGACGTACTACGGGGTGCTCTCGATCTTCCCCGGCCTGCTGGTGCTGGTCTCGATCCTCGGTCTGCTCGGCCCGCGGGCCACGGAGGGCGTCAAGGACACGGTCAACGACGTCGTCCCGCAGGACAGCATCCGGCAGATCGTCGAGGGGGCGATCGACCAGGCGCAGCAGAGCGGCGGCTTTGCCGGCTTCGCCGCGATCCTCGGTCTGCTCGCCGCGTTCTGGTCGGCGTCGGGTTACGTCGCCGCGTTCATGCGGGCCTCCAACACCATCTACGACGTGCCGGAGGGGCGACCGATCTGGAAGACGCTGCCGATCCGCGTCGGGGTGACCGCGGTGATCGGCGTGATGCTGCTGGCCAGCGCGGTGATCGTGGTCTTCACCGGCGGCCTCGCCGAGCAGGTCGGGGAGGCGATCGGGCTGGGCTCCACGGCGGTGACCGTGTGGAACATCGCCAAGTGGCCGGTGCTGCTGCTCCTGGTGAGCCTGATGTTCGCGATCCTCTACTGGGCGTCGCCGAACGCGCGGCACGGCGGCTTCCGCTGGGTCAGCCCCGGAGGCGTGCTGGCGGTGGTCATCTGGTTGGTGATCTCGGGCCTGTTCGCGCTCTACGTCAGCAACTTCGGCTCGTACAACAAGACGTACGGGGCGCTCGCCGGTGTGATCGTCTTCCTGATCTGGCTGTGGCTGAGCAACATCGCGATCCTCCTCGGCGCGGAGTTCGACGCCGAGCTGGAGCGCAGCCGCGCCATCGAGGCGGGCCACTCCCCGGACGAGGAGCCGTACGTCGAGCTGCGCGACGACCGCAAGCTCAAGAAGAAGCGCAACGCCGCCAACCGCAGCTGACCGCGTCGCCCGTCCGCACCCGCCGACGCCCCGCCACCCGTCACCGGTGGCGGGGCGTCGGCGCGCTTCCGCCCGCCACGGCCTCGCTCTTTTCCTGATCCTCCCGATGCTTTTGCTCGATCGGACAAAAGTTCGCGTCAAATCGGCCGAAGCTCTGGACACGTGACACGGAACACTCCTACTGTGTCGGCACGACACCTCGGCATCACGTCGATGTGAACGAGCCCGCGAAGAGGTGAGTCCGGTGCGGACGGTCGACCCCCTGCACGTACGGCTGCTGCGGCTGCTCCGTGACGAGGGCGCGGTCTCCCGGGCCGAGCTGGGCGACCGGTTGCAGATGCCCCGTCCCCGGCTGCTGGCGGAGCTGGAGCGCCTCGTCGCCCTCGGCTACGTCGCCGAGGCGGGGCTGGCCGCCTCCCGGGGCGGTCGCCGTTCCACCCTGGTCGAGCTGAGCCCGCGCCTGCGCTTCGCCGCCGTCGACCTCGGCGCCAGCTCCATCGACGTGGAGGTGGTCAACGGCCGGCTGGAGCCGGTCGCCGCGTACGCCGAGGCGGCCGACATCCGCACCGGCCCGAAGGTGATCCTCCAGCGGGTCAACGAGCTGCTGCACAAGGCCCGGGTGGACGGCGCCTACGAGCGGCTCGACGCCGTCGGCATCGGGGTGCCCGGCCCGGTCAGCTTCCGCGACGGCGTGCCGGTCTCCCCGCCGATCATGCCCGGGTGGGACCGGTTCCCGGTGCGCGAGCTGCTCACCCGCGAGCACGGCTGCCCGGCGGTGGTCGACAACGACGTCAACATCATGGCCATCGGGGAGCGGCACGGTGGGGTCGCCCACTCCGTGGACGACTTCCTCTTCGTGAAGATCGGCACCGGAATAGGGTGCGGGATCTACCTCAGCGGCGAGGTCTACCGGGGCACCGACGGCTGCGCCGGGGACATCGGCCACATCCAGGTCGACGCGCAGGGCCCCATGTGCTCCTGCGGCAACGTCGGCTGCCTGGAGGCGCTGTTCAGCGGGGCCGCGCTGGCCAAGGACGCGACCGCCGCCGCGCGCAGCGGGGTGTCGCCGGCGCTGGCCGAACGCCTCGCCGCACACGGCGCGGTGACCGCGCTCGACGTCGCCGGGGGTGCCGTCGAGGGGGACGTGACGTGCATCCAGCTGATCCGCGACGGGGGTCGGCGGGTGGGTGGGGTCCTGGCCGGGCTGGTCAGCTTCACCAATCCGTCGATGATCGTGATCGGCGGCGGGCTCGCCCAGCTCGGGCACATCCTCCTCGCCGAGATCCGCAGCGTCGTCTACCGCCGGTCGCTGCCGCTGGCCACCGGCAACCTGCCCGTCGTCCTGTCCGAGCTGGGCCCGCGCGCTGGCGTCGCCGGTGCCGCCGTGCTGGCCAGCGACGTGGCCTTCGCGGAGGCATCATGAGTGAGCAACTGGTCGAGGCGCCCGCCGACGCCGTCGCGGGCGAGGTGGTGCTGCGCCTCACCGACGTGGTCAAGACCTTCCCGGGCGTACGGGCCCTGGACGGCGTGCAGCTGGAGGTGCGTGCCGGCGAGGTGCACTGCCTGCTCGGGCAGAACGGTGCCGGCAAGTCCACCCTGATCAAGGTGCTGGCCGGGGTGCACCGGCCCGACTCGGGGCTCGTCGAGTGGCGGGGCGAGCCGACCACCTTCGCCAACCCGCAGGCCGCCATGCGCGCCGGCATCGCCACCATCTACCAGGAACTCGACCTGGTCGAGGACCTCTCGGTCGCGGAGAACGCCTTCCTCGGCCACGAGCCGCGCCGGCTCGGCTTCGTCCGGCGGGGCGCCATGGCCGGGCACACCCGGCAGATCCTCGGCCGGCTCGGCCACGCCGAGATCCCGCCCGGGCGGATGGTGCGCGCGCTGCCCGCCGCCGGCAAGCAGATCGTCAGCATGGCCCGCGCGCTCTCCCACGAGGCACGGCTGATCATCATGGACGAGCCGAGCGCCGTGCTGGCCCACGACGAGGTGGGCAACCTGTTCCGGATCATCCGGGAGCTGACCGCGCAGGGCATCGCCGTCATCTACATCTCGCACCGGCTGGAGGAGATCCGCGAGATCGGCGACCGGGTCACCGTACTCAAGGACGGCCGGACCACCGCCGCGAACCTGTCGGCCCGCGACACCCCGACCCGCGACCTGGTCAGCCGGATGACCGGCCGCACCATCGAGTACGTCTTCCCGGACCGCCCGGCCGGCGCGGCGGGCGGCGCGGAGCTGCTCACGGTCGAGGGGCTGACCCGGGCCGGCGAGTTCGCCGACGTCTCGCTCGGCGTGCGGGCCGGCGAGATCGTCGGCGTCGCCGGTCTGGTCGGCTCGGGCCGCTCCGAGCTGCTGGAGACCATCTACGGCGCGCGCCGTGCCGACGCCGGCTCGGTGCGGATGGCCGGCCGGGCGCTGCGCCCCGGCAGCGTCGGCGCGGCGGTACGGGCCGGGATGGGGATGGCCCCCGAGGAGCGCAAGAGCCAGGCGCTGCTGCTGGGCGAGCCGATCTACCGCAACGTGACCCTGGCGACCTTCGCCCGCTACGCCCGCGCCGGGTTCACCGACGCCGGGCGGGAACGGGACGAGGCGGACCGGATCGCCGAGAGCCTGGAGCTGCGCCCCCGCGACGTACGCCGGCCGGTGCGCACCCTCTCCGGCGGCAACCAGCAGAAGGTGGTGGTCGGCCGCTGGCTGCTCGGCGACACCCGGCTGCTGCTGCTCGACGAGCCGACCCGGGGCGTCGACGTCGGCGCCCGGGCGGAGCTCTACCAGGTGATCCGGGGGCTGGCCGCGCGCGGCGTCGGGGTGCTGCTGGTCTCCAGCGAGGTGCCCGAGGTGCTCGGCCTGGCCGACCGGGTGCTGGTGATGCGGGAGGGGCGGGTCGTCCGCGAGGCCCCGGCCCGCGAACTCGACGAGAACACCGTGCTCGACCTCGTCATGGCGGGGTCCCTGATGGAAGGCGCACCCGCATGACCGACGGTCCCACTCCCACGGCCGCGCCGGAGCAGGTGGCGCACCTGCCGGCACAGTCGCCGCCGGTGGCTCCGGCGGAGACCTCGGCAGCCGCGCACAAGGTGGCGGCACCGGGCCGGGTCTCCTGGTGGCGGGGGGACGGCGGGGAGGGCGCCCGCCGCAACCTCGGCCTGATCGGGGTGCTGGCCGTGCTCGTCGTGATCGGCGCCCTCACCCGCTCCGACCTGTACTCCGATCCCGACTGGGTGTGGGACAACGTCCTGAGCATCCTCAAGCTGGCGGCCGTGGTCGGCGTGGTCACCGTCGGCATGACCTTCGTGATCATCGGCGGCGGCATCGACCTCTCCGTCGGCGCGATCGTCGCGCTGGCGGGCGTCTGGTGCACCACGGTGGCCACCCAGAGCTACGGCGCCGGCGGCATGATCTTCAGCGCGCTCACCGTCGGGCTGGCGGTCGGCCTGGTCAACGGGCTGCTCATCTCGTACGGCCGGCTGGTGCCGTTCATCGCGACCCTCGCCATGCTGGTGGCGGCGCGGGGCCTGGCCGCCGAGATCTCCGACAAGCAGACCCAGGTGTCGGACAACGGCTTCATCAACGGCCTCGCCAGCAACAGCCTGCTGGGCATCCCGCTGCTGGTCTACATCCTCGCCGCCGTGGTGGCCGCCGGCTGGGTGCTGCTCAACCGCACCACCTTCGGCCGGCGTACGGTCGCCGTCGGCGGCAACCCGGAGGCCGCCCGGCTCGCCGGCATCAACGTCCGGCGGCACACCGTGCTGCTCTACGCGCTCTCCGGGCTCTGCTGCGGGATCGCCGCCATCATGCTCACCGCCCAGGCCAACTCGGCGCAGGCGGCGATGGCGAACCTCTACGAGCTGGACGCGATCGCCGCCGCGATCATCGGCGGCACGCTGCTCAGCGGCGGGCGGGGCACCATCATCGGTTCCCTGCTCGGGGTGGTCATCTTCGCCACCATCACCAACCTCTTCGCCATCAACGGTCTCTCCACGGAGGCCCAGAACATGGTCAAGGGCGGCATCATCGTCGCCGCCGTCCTGGTCCAGCAGGTCCAGTTCCGCAGCCTCACCCAGTTCCTGGGCCGCAACCGGCTCACCACCACCTGACCCGCACCGCACCGACCGCGCGGCATCCGGGCCACCTGAGCGACGGTGGCCGGGCACCGCACGCGCTCTTCCGTCCCGCACCGCGAGATTTCCTCCACCACCGTCAACCCAGGAGGTCGTCATGACCCAGCACAGTCGCGACATGTCGCGTCGCCGGCTGCTCTTCGGCGGGGCCGCCGTCGGCGCCGGCGTGCTGCTCGCCGGCTGCACCAGCAACGAGACCAAGCCGACCGAGGCGCAGACCAAGGCGGCGGCCGCGCCGGGCGGCAACAACGAGCCCGGCAAGCGGGTCGTCATCGGCTTCTCCGCGCCGGCCGCCGACCACGGCTGGATCGCCGCCATCACCAACAACGCCAAGGCGCAGGCCGGGGCGTACTCCGACGTGGAGTTCAAGTCGGTCGAGGCCGGCGCGGACGCGGCGGCCCAGCGGGCGGCGCTGTCCACGCTGATCTCGCAGAAGCCGGACGTGATCGTGCTGCTGCCGCACGACGGCAAGGAGCTCAACGCGTTCGGGCTGGAGGCGATGAAGGCCGGCGTCCCGGTGGTCAACCTGGACCGGGCGTTCCCCGACGCGCGGGCCTACCGGCTCCAGATCAAGGGCGACAACTACGGCATGGGCGTGGCCGCCGCCACCTACATGATCGAGCAGTTCAAGGCCAAGGGCGTCAGCAACCCGGTGATCGGCGAGATCGCGGGCATGGACGAGCTGGAGCTGACCCAGGAGCGGTCGAAGGGCTTCGTCGACACCCTGACGGCGAGCGGCTTCAAGGTCGCCAACCGCCGGGCGGCCCGGTTCACGGCCGACTCGGGGCAGCAGGAGGCGGCGCAGCTGCTCCAGGCCCTGCCGAAGATCGACGCGCTCTGGAACCACGACGACGACCAGGGCATCGGCGTGCTGGCCGCGGTCAACCAGAGCGGCCGCAAGGAGTTCTTCATGGTCGGCGGCGCCGGCTCGAAGAAGGCGATGGAGGACATCCAGGCGGACAACACGGTGCTGAAGGCGACGGTGACCTACAGCCCCTCGATGGCCTCCTCGGCCATCTCCCTGGCCCGGCTGATCGGCCAGGGCAGGGGCATGTCCGACCTGGTGGAACTCCAGGTGCCCAAGGAGATCATCCTCGCCTCCGAGACGATCACCAAGGAGAACGCGGGCAGCTACCTCAAGCTCGGGTTCTGATACACGGGGGGAGACCCACCTTGTCCACGACAGACAGAGAACTGCGGGTCGGCATGGTCGGCTACGCGTTCATGGGCGCCGCGCACTCGCAGGCGTGGCGCACCGTGAACCGGGTGTTCGACCTGCCGGCGCGGGCCCGGATGTCGCTGATCTGCGGCCGGGACGCCGGGAAGGTGGCCGACGCCGCCGACCGGCTCGGCTGGGACGCGTACACGACCGACTGGCGTGACCTGATCGCCCGGGACGACATCGACGTGGTCGACGTCTGCACGCCCGGGGACAGCCACGCCGAGATCGCCCTCGCCGCGCTGGCCGCCGGCAAGCACGTGCTGTGCGAGAAGCCGTTGGCCAACACGGTCTCCGAGGCCCGGGCGATGGCCGCCGCGGCGGTCACCGCGCAGGCCGCCGGGGTGCGGTCGATGTGCGGGTTCAACTACCGGCGGGTGCCGGCGGTCGCGATGATGCGCCAGCTCGTCGCCGACGGGCGACTCGGGGTGATCCGGCACGTCCGGGCGACGTACCTGCAGGACTGGATCGTGGACCCGCAGTTCCCCCTGGTGTGGCGGTTGCAGCGGGACAAGGCCGGCTCCGGCGCGCTCGGCGACATCGGCGCGCACATCATCGACCTGACCCAGTACGTCACCGGCCGGCGGATCACCGGGGTCAGCGCGGTCACCGAGACGTTCGTCAAGGAACGGCCGCTGCCGGCCGGGTCGAGCGGGCTGGCGGCGACGGTGGACGGGGCGACGGTCGACGGCAACGGTGCCGACGGCCACCGCCCGGCCACCGGGGCGGTCACCGTCGACGACGCGGCGGTCTTCGTGGCCCGCCTCGACGGCGGCGTGCTGGCGACGTACGAGGCGAGCCGCTTCGCCACGGGACGCAAGAACGCCCTCCGGGTGGAGATCAACGGCTCGCTGGGCACGGTGGCCTTCGACCTGGAGCGCCTCAACGAGCTGGAGTTCTACGACGCGACGCGACCCGCCGCCGAGCAGGGTTTCAGCCGCATCCTGGTGACCGAGGGGGAGCACCCGTACATGTCGGCGTGGTGGCCGCCCGGCCACCTCATCGGCTACGAGCACTCCTTCACCCACCAGATGCGGGACTTCGTCGAGGCGGTCGCCACGGGCGTCGACCCGGCGCCCTCCTTCGTCGACGGGTTGCAGGTCCAGCTGGTGCTGGACGCGGTGACCCGGTCGGCGGAGCTCGGCTCCTCGTGGACCGAGGTGGAGCCGGCCCTGGCCACGGTCGCCGCCTGAGCCGACTCCGGCGCCGACCGGCGAGGGACCGGCCGCGGTTGCGCCCCGCGGCCGGGACGAGGTCGGAGCCGGAGGACGTGCGGCCGGGCCGGCGTGGCCCGGTGACGCACGAGCAGAACGGTCGTCCGGTGCGGCCGGACCGGGATTCCCCGGTCGCACCGGAGGACCGTCACCACCCGGCGACCGTTGCCGGGCCGTGTCACCCCACGACGTCCGGTCGGCGCGCGCCGTCGTCCCGACCGGCGGATGCGGGGGAGGCAGGGACGGGACGCCGACCGGCCCTGCCTGCCAGCCCCGTCCGTCCGTGTCCGCGCCGGGATCCGGGCCGGGGTCGTCGCCGCCGACGTCGACACCGGACCGGTGGGCTCCTCCCGGGGCGGCCGGCGGACGGGGCCCATCCGCATAGATGCGTATCTTTCTGAACAAACTTCTGATATCTATATAACTCAATGCACGGCTGGTTCCTCCTGATCGGGAAGGAGCACCATGCGTACGGGTGTCTGGCTGGTGGGAGCACGCGGTTCGGTCGCGACCACCAGCATCGTGGGGGCGCTCGCCCTGCGGTCCGGGCTCACCGGCCCGACCGGCTGCGTCACCGAGCTGCCCGACCTGCGCGGGCCCGCCCTGCCGGCCTTCACCGACCTGGTCCTCGGCGGGCACGACGTCGTCACCACCCCGCTGGCGAAGCGGGCCGAGACCCTGGCCGCCGCCGGCGTGCTGCCCGGCCGGCTGGTCGCCGCCCTGCCCGACGAGCTGGCCGCCGTCGAACGCGAGCTGCGTCCCGCCCCCGCCGGCGGCACCCAGGCGGACCGGGCCGCCGCGACCGTACGCGACCTCACCGGGTTCCGCCGCCGGCACGGGCTGGACCGGGTGGTGGTGGTCAACGTCTCGGCCACCGAACCCGCCGCCCGCCCGCACCCGGGCCACGCCGACCCGGGCGCGCTGACCGCCGCGCTCGCCGGCCCCGACGAGGTGCTGCCACCCAGCTCCCTCTACGCGTACGCGGCGGTGCGGGCGGGCTGCCCGTACGTCGACTTCACCCCGTCCACCGGGCTGCGGCTGCCGGCCCTGGTGGCGCTGGCCGCCGAGCGCGGGATCCCGTACGCCGGGCACGACGGCAAGACGGGGGAGACCCTGGTCAAGTCGGTGCTCGCGCCGATGTTCGCGATGCGGCACCTGGCGGTGCGCTCCTGGTCGGGGGTCAACCTGCTGGGCGGCGGCGACGGCGCCACCCTCGCCGACCCGGCGGCCAACGCGGCCAAGGTGGAGAGCAAGCAGCGGGTGCTCGGCGAGACCCTCGGCCACCTGCCGCAGGGCGGCACCCGGATCGAGTACGTCGAGGCGCTGGGCGACTTCAAGACCGCCTGGGACCTGATCACGTTCGCCGGGTTCCTCGGCACCGGGATGCGGATGGAGTTCACCTGGCACGGCTGCGACTCCGCCCTGGCCGCGCCCCTCGTGCTCGACCTGGCCCGACTCGCCGCCGCCGCGCACGCCGCCGGCCACGCCGGTCCCCTGACCGACCTCGCCTTCTTCTTCAAGGACCCGCTCGGCGCGCCCACCCACTCGCTGGCCGACCAGTGGACCCGGCTGTGCGGCTTCGCCCACCGGCTGCACGTGGGAGGCACCGATGCCGCGCCTCGCTGACCTAGCCGAACTGGTCCGGGCGCCGGCCGCGCTCTCGGTGCCCGGGGACGTCGTCGCCGGGGCGGCGGCCGCCGGCACGCTCGGGCGGCGTACGCCCGCGCTGGCCGCCGCGTCCGTCCTGCTCTACTGGGCGGGCATGGCCGCCAACGACTGGGCCGACCGCCGGCTGGACGCCGTCGAACGCCCCGAGCGGCCCATCCCCAGCGGCCGGGTGGCCCCCGGGGCCGCGCTCGGCCTCGCCGCCGGCCTCACCGCCGCCGGGGTCGCGCTGGCCACCGCCGCCGGGGGCCGGCGCGCCGCGACGGTCGCGGTCCCGCTCGCCGCCGCCGTCTGGGGGTACGACCTGGCGGCGAAGTCGACGGCCGCCGGCCCAGCCGTGATGGCCGCCTGCCGGGGGCTGGACGTGCTGCTCGGCGCGACGGGTGGACGGGCGCTGCGGGCGGTGCCGGCGGCGGTCACCGTGGCCGCGCACACGTGGACGGTCACCGCGCTCTCCCGCCGCGAGGTCACCGGCGCCGACGCCGCGCTGCCGCTGCGTACCCTCGCCGGCACCGCCCTGGTCGCCGCGGGCGCCGCCGCGCCGCCCTTCGCCCGGCCGGGCCGTCGTCACCGGGCCGGCACCGGCGCGGCACCCGCCGACCCGTCCGGCCGCGCCCCCCGGCGAGGCGCGCCCGGCGCGCTGCCGGCGCTGCTGGCCGGCTGGTACGCGGCCCGCTACGGCGCGGCCCAGGCCCGGGCGGCGGCCGACCCCCGCGCCGGCCGGGTGCGGGCGGCGGTGGGAGCCGGGATCACCGGGCTGCCCGCGTTGCAGGGCGCCCTCACCGCACGCGCCGGGGCCGGGCTGCTGGGGCTGGCGGTGGCGGCGGCCGCGCCGCTCGGCCGCCGGCTCGCCCGAAGGATCTCCCCGACATGACCGCCCCGACCCGTCCCGCGCCGGGCCCCCGGGCCACGGCGGTGGCCGGCCCGGCCGACGGCGACGGCGGGCTCCGGTTCGGCTACGGCACCAACGGGTTCGCCAACCACCGGCTGACCGACGCGCTCGCCGTCGTCGCCGACCTGGGCTACCAGGGCGTCGCGCTCACCCTGGACCACGACCACCTCGACCCGTTCGCGCCCGCGCTGGCCCGCCGGGTGGCCGCCGTCGCCCGCCGGCTCGCGGCGCTCGACCTGGCCGTGGTCGTCGAGACCGGCGCCCGCTACCTGCTCGACCCGTGGCACAAGCACGCCCCGACGCTGCTGCACGACGACCCGGCGCGGCGCGTCGAGTTCCTGCGCCGGGCCGTGCGCATCGGCGCCGACCTGGGCGCGGAGGCCGTCTCCCTCTGGTCCGGCGTACGCCCCGACGCCGTCGCACCGGAGACCGCCTGGGACCGGCTGGTCGCCGGCTGCGCGACGGTGGTCGACGCCGCCGAGGCGGCCGGCGCGACGCTCGGCTTCGAGCCGGAGCCGGGCATGCTGGTCGAGGACATCGCCGGCTGGCGCCGGCTGCGCGGTGCGCTCGGCGATCCGCCCCGCTTCGGCATCACCCTCGACATCGGGCACTGCCGCTGCCTGGAGCCGCGAGGTGTCCCCGAGTGCGTACGCGAGGTCGGCGCGTACCTGGTCAACGTGCAGATCGACGACATGCGCCGGGGCGTGCACGAGCACCTGGAGTTCGGCGCGGGGGAGATCGACTTCCCGCCCGTGCTGCGGGCCCTGGGCGACGCCGGCTACCGGGGCCTGGTCGCCGTGGAGCTGCCCCGGCACTCGCACGCCGCCCCCGCCGTCGCGGCCCGCTCGCTCGACTTCCTGCGCGCCGCCGCGACGGAGGCGGCACGCCCCGAAACGGGTGCCGCCGCGAAGGAGGCGGCACGCCAGCAACGGTGACGGGGCCACGTCGGCAGCACGAGGGAGGAGACGGGATGACACCGGATTCACTGCGGGCCGCGCTGCGGGGCGTACCCGAACCCGACTGGCTGGACGAGGCGCTGCGGCGGGTGGCGGCCGAACCGGCGACGATCGACCGGTTCTTCCCGGCCGCCGGGCGGCGCTGCGGTCGGGCACCGCTGCCCGGGGCGCCCGGCTGGAGCGCCGACGAGGCGGCCCGGGCGCTGCTGCTGGCCGCGCTGCCGACCGACCACGCGACCCACGCCGGGACCCGCTACCGGCAGGGCGACGCCGCCGAGAAGCGGGCCGTGCTCAAGGCGCTGCCGCTGCTGCCGGTCGGCGCGGCCGGGACGCCGCTGCTGCACGACGCGATCCGCACCAACGACACCCGGCTGCTGGCCGCCGCCCTCGGCCCGTACGCCCGGCACCTCGACCCGCCCGCCTGGCGGCAGGCGGTGCTCAAGTGCGTCTTCACCGGCGTGCCGCTGGCCGTGGTGCACGACCTCGACGCCCGCGCCGACGGCGAACTCGCCGACATGCTCGCGTCGCTGGCCGCCGAGCGGCAGGCCGCCGGGCGCGCCATGCCGGCGGACGCGACCGACCTGCTCACCCGGCTGCGCGCAATCCAGGAGGCCTGATGCGCATCTTCGACCCGCACATCCACATGACCTCGCGGACCACCGACGACTACGAGCGGATGGCCGCCGCCGGCGTCCGGGCGGTGGTGGAGCCGGCGTTCTGGCTCGGCCAGCCCCGCACCAGCCCCGCCTCCTTCGCCGACTACTTCGACTCGCTGGTCGGCTGGGAGCCGTTCCGGGCCGGGCAGTTCGGGATCCGCCACCACGCCACGGTCGCGCTGAACCCGAAGGAGGCCAACGACCCGCGCTGCCGCCCGGTGCTCGACCTGCTGCCGCGCTACCTCGACAAGGACGCCGTGGTGGCGGTCGGCGAGATCGGCTACGACTCGATGACGCCGGAGGAGGACGAGGCGTTCGCCGCCCAGCTCGCCCTGGCCGTGGCCCACGACCTGCCGGCCCTGGTGCACACCCCGCACCGGGACAAGGCGCGGGGCGTCGAACGCAGCCTCGCCGTGGTCGCCGAGTCCGGCGTCGCGCCGGGCCGGGTGGTGCTCGACCACCTCAACGAGGTGACGGTGGGGCTGGTCCGGGACACCGGCTGCTGGCTGGGCTTCTCCATCTATCCCGACACCAAGATGTCGCCGCCGCGCATGGTGGAGCTGCTGCGGGCGTACGGGACCGAGCGGGTGCTGGTCAACTCGGCGGCCGACTGGGGGCGTTCGGATCCGCTGCTCACCCGGGCCACCGGGGAGGCGATGCTGCTGGCCGGCTTCACCGACGACGACGTGGACCAGGTGCTGTGGCGCAACCCGGTCGAGTTCTACGGCCAGTCCGGGCGGCTCGACCTGACGGACCTGGAGCACGCGGCCGCCGACCCGCCGATCGGCACCTGGGCGGGCAACTCGATCCTGCGCGGCGGCAGCTGATGCGGCTGCGGCACGCCGGCGGCGACACCGTCCACCTCGGTTACTGCACCAACGTGCACCCCGCCGAGGACCTCGCCGGCATCCTGCGCCAACTGGACACCCACGCCGTGCCCGTACGCGAGGCGGCCGGCGCCGACCTGCTCGGCCTCGGGCTGTGGCTGGCCGCCCCGGTCGCCGCCGAGCTGGCCGCCGACCCGGCCGCCCGCCGCCGGCTGCGCGCCGCGCTGACCGCCCGGGGGCTGGAGGTGGTCACGCTCAACGGATTCCCGTACGCGGCCTTCCAGGCTCCCGTGGTCAAGGGCGACGTCTACCACCCGGACTGGACCACGCCCGCGCGGCTCGCGTACACCCTGGACCTGGCCCGGGTGCTCGCCGACCTGCTGCCCGACGACGCGGCCAGGGGCTCGGTCTCCACCCTGCCGCTGGCCTGGCGGCGGCCCTGGGGCGCCGCCCGCGCGGACGCCGCCCGCCGCCGGCTCGACCAGCTCGCGGCCGGTCTCGCGGCCGTCGAGCGGGCGACCGGCCGCAGCGTGCGGGTCGGGTTCGAGCCGGAGCCGGGCTGCGTGGTGGAGAGCACCGGGCAGGCCGTCGCGGCCCTGTCCGGCGTGGACACCGACCGGCTCGGCGTCTGCCTGGACCTCGCCCACCTCGCCTGCGCCTGGGAGACGCCGGCCGAGGCGCTGGGCCGGCTGCGCACGGCCGGGCTGCCGGTGGTGAAGGTGCAGGTCTCGGCCGCCATCGAGGCGCCCGCCGGGGCGACGCCGGCGCTGCGCCGCTGGGTGGAGCCGCGCTTCCTGCACCAGACCCGCGCGGGCGGCTGCGCGGGGGCGGCCGACCCCGCCGACCCCGCCCACGCCGCCGACGACCTGGACGCCGCCCTGAAGGCGCGGCTGCCCGGCCCGTGGCGGGTGCACTACCACGTGCCGCTGCACGCCCCGCCCGAGCCGCCGCTGGGATCGACCCTGCCGGTGCTGCGCGCCGCGCTGGCCGCGCTCTACGCCGGGCCGGCGGCGGGCTGCGACCACCTCGACGTCGAGACGTACACCTGGGGGGTGCTGCCGGCCGCGCGGCGCCCGCGCACCGACGCGGAGCTGGCCGCCGGCATCGCCGCGGAGCTGGCCTTCGCCCGCGCCGAGCTGCTCGCCCTGGGCCTGGCGCCGGCGGGCCGGGTGACCCCGGCGACGGCGGAGGTACGGCGATGAGCGGGCGGCAGCGAGCGAACCGTCGACACGGCGCGGGGGTGCCGGCATGAGCGAGCGTCAGCGAGTGAATCATCGAAACAGGGCTGATGTGGCTCATGGCGGCGCCGGGCGGAGCGAGGTGACGACATGAGCCGGCGGCTGGTGGTGCTGGACGTGGTGGGGCTGACCCCGCGCCTGCTGGCGCACATGCCCCGGCTGCGCGCGGTCGCCGACGCCGGCTTCCGCGCGGAGCTGGGCACGGTGCTGCCCGCGCTGACCTGCCCGGTGCAGTCGACGTTCCTCACCGGGGAGCTCCCGGCCGGGCACGGGATCGTCGGCAACGGCTGGTACTTCCGGGACCTCGGCGAGGTGCTGCTCTGGCGGCAGCACCACGCCCTGGTCGGCGGCGAGAAGCTGTGGCAGGCGGCCCGCCGGGTCGAGCCGGGCTTCACGGTCGCCAACGTCTGCTGGTGGTACGCCATGGGCGCCGACGTGGACTGGACGGTCACCCCCCGCCCCGTCTACCGGGCGGACGGGCGCAAGGAGCCGGACTGCTACACCGACCCGCCGGAGCTGCACGACGCCCTCACCGACCGGCTCGGCACCTTCCCGCTGTTCAGCTACTGGGGGCCGGGCGCCGGGCTGGCGTCGTCGGCGTGGATCTGCCGGGCGGCCGAGCGGATCCTCGCCGACCACGCGCCGGACCTGACCCTGGTCTACGTCCCGCACCTCGACTACGACCTGCAACGCTTCGGCCCGTCGTCGCCCCGGGCCGCCGCGGCGGCGGCCGAGCTGGACGGGGTGCTCGGGCCGCTGCTGGACGCCGCCCGCGCCCGCGACGCGACCGTGGTGGTGCTCTCCGAGTACGGCATCACCGACGTGTCCCGGCCGGTCGACGTCAACCGGCTGCTGCGCGCCGAGGGACTGCTGCGGGTGCACACCCAGGCCGGCATGGAGTACCTCGACCCGTGGACCTCGCGGGCCTTCGCGGTGGCCGACCACCAGGTGGCGCACGTCCACGTCCGCGACCCGGCCGACGTGCCGGCGGTGGCGGCGCTCTGCGCGGGGCTGCCCGGGGTGGCCGAGGTGCTCGACGCCGACGGCCGGGCCGCGTACGGGCTGGACCACCCGCGCGCCGGCGAACTGGTCCTCGTCGCCGAGCCGGACGCCTGGTTCACCTACTACTACTGGCTCGACGACGCCCGCGCGCCCGACTTCGCCCGGCTGGTGGAGATCCACCGGAAGCCGGGTTACGACCCCGCCGAGCTGTTCTTCGACCCGGCCGCGCCGGGTGCGGCGAAGCGGCGGGCCGCCGTGGCGCTGGCGCGCAAGAAGCTCGGGATGCGCTACCTGATGAGCGTGGTGGGGCTGGACGCCGGCGCCCGGGCGGTGCGCGGGTCGCACGGCCGGCTCCCGGCCGACCCCGCCGATGGGCCGGTGCTGCTCTGCTCCGACCCGTCCGCAGCCCGGGACCGGATCGCCGCGACCGAGGTCAAGGCACTCCTGCTGGAGCTGGCGGGGCTGGCGCCGCCGGCAACCCCCGGCACGGTCCTGCCGCCGCGTCGCGGCGCGCCGGCATCGGCCGGGCCGCCCACCCCGGCATCGGCCGGGCCGCCCACCCCGGCATCGGCCGGGCCGTCCACGTCGCAGTCGGCGGGGCGGTCGGGGGAGGAGGCGTGACCGCCGTCGTCGCCCCGACCGACACGAGCGGGCTGCGGGCCCGGTTCGACGCCGCGCTCGCCGCCTTCCTCGACCGGCAGGGCCGGGACTGGCCGGACGGCGCGCCCCGGGGCGTCTTCACCGCGCTGCACCGGTTCGTGCTGGCCGGCGGCAAGCGGCTGCGCCCGCTCTTCTGCTACTGGGGATGGCGGGGGGCGGGCGGCCCCGACGGCGCCCCGATCGTGACGGCCGCCGCCGCGTTGGAGCTGTTCCACGCGTTCGCGCTGATCCACGACGACATCCTGGACGGCAGCGACCGCCGCCGGGGCGGGCCGTCGGTGCACCGGCTCTTCGCCGACCTGCACGCCCGCTCGTCCTGGCGCGGCGACCCCGAGGCGTACGGGCGCAACACCGCGCTGCTCTGCGGCGACCTCTGCGCCGCCTGGTCCGACCAGATGTTCCACGAGTGCGGCCTGGACGCGGGGCGGGTGCACCGGGGGTACGCGGTCTACGCGCTGATGCGCACCGAGGTGATCGCGGGGGAGTACCTGGACCTGGTCTCCGGGGTGGGCGACGGGTCGGTGGCGAGCGCGCTGACCGTCGTCCGGATGAAGGCGGCCCGCTACACGGTCACCCGGCCGTTGCAGATCGGGGCGACGCTGGCCGGGGCCGGGCCGGAGCTGCTCGCCGCGCTGGCCGAGTTCGGCGACCCGCTGGGCGACGCGTTCCAGCTGCGCGACGACGTGCTGGGGGTCTTCGGCGACCCGACGGTCACCGGCAAGTCGGTCCTGGACGACCTGCGGGAGGGCAAGCCGACGGTGATGATGGCGCTGGCCCGCGGCGCCGCCGACCGGGCGCAGTCCGCGCGGCTGCGGGAGCTGTTCGGCAACCCGGCGCTCGACGGCGACGGCGCGGCCGAGCTGCGGAAGATCATCGAGGACACCGGGGCCCGCGAGCGGATCGAGGAGATGATCCGGGTACGCGCGGAGGCCGCCCTGGCGGCCCTGGGGTCCACCCCGGTGACCGCCGAGGCCCGTGCCGCCCTGACCGCCCTCGCCGCCCAGGCCGTCGACCGCCCCCATTGAGTCGCGGCTCCGGCACGCGGCGACTTTTGACGGGATCGACGAAAGTTGTTGCCGAATCGGCGGAAGGTATGGACACATCGATGTCCGCCATTTAATGTCGGGCCATCACGAATCTGTTTCGTCGAGGTGAACCGGCGGCGCGGGAACCCATCGACTGGTGACCTCCGATCGATGGGGTCCACTCCATCGATCGCAGGTCGCGGCCGGCCGGGCACGGCACCCCGACGGGCCGACCGCATCCCCCGCTACGGCATCCGGCGCGACGGCGCGCGCCCGCCCTGGCAGTCACTCGTCAGGAAGGGACGGCACACCCATGTCCACCCAGGACGCCCCCACCCCACGGCTGCGACGACGGTTCTCCGCCGCCTCGGCGCTGCTGCTGGTCGCCACCGCCGGCACGGTCGCCCTCGGCGCCGGCCCGGCCACGCTGGGCGGCCCCGGCCCGGCCCAGGCCCACCCCATCGTCGGCACCGACTTCCAGCAGGTCACCCTCGCCAAGGGCGTCGCCGAGGTGGGCGAGCCCATGACGATCGCGGTGCTGCCGGACCGGTCGGTCCTGCACACCGCCCGCAACGGCACCGTCCGGCGTACGGACTCCGCCGGCACCACCTCCGTGATCGGCACGCTGCCGGTCTACACCCACGACGAGGAGGGGTTGCAGGGCGTCGGGGCCGACCCGAACTTCGCCAGCAACCGGCACATCTACCTCTACTACGCCCCGCCGCTGGCCACCCCGGCCGGCGACGCGCCGGCGACCGGCACCGACTTCTCGGCCTGGCGGGGCGTCAACCGCCTCTCCCGGTTCACCCTCAACGCCGACTTCACGATCAACACCGGCAGCAAGGTCGACATCCTCGACGTGCCCGCCGACCGGGGCATGTGCTGCCACGTGGGCGGCGACATCGACTTCGACGCCGCCGGCAACCTCTACCTCTCCACCGGCGACGACACCAACCCGTTCGACTCGGCCGGGTACGCGCCCATCGACGAGCGCACCAACCGCAACCCCGCGTACGACGCGCAGCGCAGCGCGGCCAACACCAACGACCTGCGCGGCAAGATCCTGCGGATCAAGGTGAACGCCAACGGCACGTACTCGATCCCGGCCGGCAACATGTTCGTCGACTCGGACGCGCGGACCCGCCCCGAGATCTACGCGATGGGCTTCCGCAACCCGTTCCGGATGAGCGTGGACCGGGCCACCGGCATCGTCTACGTGGGCGACTACGGCCCGGACGCCGGCACCACCAGCGCCCGGGGGCCGAGCGGCCAGGTGGAGTTCAACCGGGTCACCGGGCCCGGCAACTACGGCTGGCCGTACTGCACCGGCACCAACACCGCCACCGAGACGTACGCCGAGTGGGACTTCGCCGCCGGGACCGGTGGGGCGAAGTACAACTGCTCCGGCGGGCCGACCAACAACTCGTTCCGCAACACCGGCCTGCCCACCCTGCCCGGCGCGAAGCCGGCCTGGATCCGGTACGCCGGCGACGCCGGTACCCCGCCCGAGTTCGGCGGCGGCTCCGAGTCGCCGATGGGCGGCCCCGTCTACCGCTACGACGCCGCGCTGAACTCCACCACCAAGTTCCCGCAGTCCTTCGACGGGCAGTTCTTCGCCGGCGAACTCGGCCGGGGCTGGGTCAAGCCGATCCACCTCAACGCCGACGGCAGCCCGGGCGGCATCGACACGTTCCCGTGGAACGGCAAGCAGATCATGGACATGGCGTTCGGGCCCGAGGGCGCGCTCTACATCCTCGACTACGGCACCGGCTACTTCAACGGCGACGCCAACTCGGCGCTCTACCGCTACGACTACATCGCCGGCGGCAACCGGGCGCCGACCGCCGTCGCCGCGGCCGACAAGACCTCCGGCGCCGCCCCGCTGACCGTGAACTTCTCCTCGGCCGGGTCCAGCGACCCGGAGGGCGGGGCGCTCACCTACTCGTGGGCGTTCGGCGACGGCACCAGCTCGACGGCGGCCAACCCCAGCAAGACGTACACCGCCAACGGCACCTACCAGGTCACGCTGACCGTACGCGATTCGCAGGGCGCCACCGGCACGGCGAACGTGCAGATCGGCGTCGGCAACACCGCGCCCACGGTCACCATCAACAGCCCGGCCAACGGCAAGCTGTTCAGCTACGGCGACACCGTGCCGTTCAGCATCACGGTGACCGACCCCGAGGACGCCGCCATCGACTGCACCAAGGTCAAGATGACGTACGTGCTGGGCCACGACAACCACGGCCACCAGATCACCTCGAAGAACGGCTGCTCCGGCTCGATCACCATCCCCGTCGACGGTGAGCACGACGACGCGGCGAACATCTTCGCCGTCTTCGACGCCGAGTACACCGACGCGGGCGGGCTGACCACGCACAAGCAGCACACCCTCCAGCCGCGCAAGCGTCAGGCGGAGCACTTCAAAACCTCCTCCGGCGTCGGCACCTTCGACAAGGGCACCGCCGAGGGCGGCCGGACCGTCGGCGACATCAACAACGGCGACTGGATCGCGTTCGAGCCGTACCGGATCGACAACGCGACCTCGTTCAGCGCCCGGGTCTCCTCGGCCGGGGCCGGCGGCACCCTCCAGGTGCGGGTCGGCTCGCCCACGGGCACCGTGCTCGGTTCCGCGACCGTGCCGGTCACCGGCGCCTGGGACGCGTTCACCACGGTCAGCGGCAGCATCTCCGGGGCGCCGGCCAGCACCGGCACGCTCTACCTCACGTTCGCCGGCACGGGCACCGGCGCGCTCTACGACGTGGACACGTTCGCCTTCACCACCGGCTCGGTGGGGGTCCGCACCGGCCCGGTCGTCGGGCTCGGCGGCAAGTGCCTGGACGTGCGCAACGCGGCCACCGCCGACGGCACCCAGATCCAGATCTACGGCTGCAACGGCACCGCCGCGCAGACGTGGACGGTGACGCCCAACTCGACGGTGAAGGCGCTGGGCAAGTGCCTGGACATCTCCGGCGGCGCGTCCGCCGACGGCACGAAGATCCAGCTGTACGGCTGCAACGGCACCGGCGCGCAGAACTGGTCGGCCCAGGCGGACGGCACCCTGAAGAACCCGCAGACCGGCAAGTGCCTGGACGTCTCGGGCAACACCCCGACCGACGGCCAGCCCGTGCACCTGTGGACCTGCCACACCGGCGCCAACCAGAAGTGGACCCTGCCCTGATCTGAAAGGAAGGGCCCCCTACTAACGCCTGGTGCACTGGAAGGGGCCCTTCCTGACACCTGTTGGGAGAGCGACATGCACAGACTCCTCCGACCCCTCCTCGGCGCGGCCACCGCCGTCCTCGCCGTCCTCGCCTGCACCACCCCGGCCACGCCGGCCAGCGCCGCCGACGCCCCGTACGACGTGCTGGTCTTCTCCAAGACGGCCGGCTTCCGGCACGACTCCATCGCGGTCGGCACCCAGGCGATCCGCGAGCTCGGCGCGGCCAACAACTTCACCGTCACCGCCACCGAGGACGCCGCCCAGTTCACGACCGCCAACCTGTCCCGCTTCGAGGCGGTGGTCTTCCTCAACACCACCGGCGACGTGCTCGACGGCACGCAGCAGAGCGCCTTCGAGTCGTACATCGGCGCCGGCGGCGGGTACGTCGGCGTGCACGCCGCCGCCGACACCGAGTACGGCTGGTCGTTCTACGGCAACCTGGTCGGGGCGTACTTCGCCTCGCATCCGCACATCCAGCCGGCGAACGTGAAGGCGGAGAACCGGGCGCACCCGGCCACCGCGCACCTGCCGCAGACCTGGAACCGCACCGACGAGTGGTACAACTACCAGACCAACGCCCGGTCCACGGCCCGGGTGCTGGCCACCCTCGACGAGTCCTCCTACACGGGCGGCTCGATGGGCGCCGACCACCCGCACTCCTGGTGCAAGACCTACAGCGGCGGCCGGTCCTTCTACACCGGCGGCGGGCACACCCAGGCGTCGTACGCCGAGCCGGCCTTCCGCGCCCACCTGCTCGGCGGCATCCGGTACGCGGCCGGCCGGGCCAAGGCCGACTGCCGGCCCGAGACCGGCTACACGCCGCTCTACAACGGCTCCACCACCGGCTGGTCCCAGGCCGGGCCGGGCAGCTTCAGCAACGCCGACGCCACCCTCACCTCGGTCGGCGGGATGGGCCTGTACTGGTACAGCGCGAAGCAGTTCACCAACTACTCGCTGAAGCTGGACTGGCGGCTCGCCGGCGACGACAACTCCGGCGTCTTCATCGGCTTCCCGCCGTCGAGCGACCCCTGGTCGGCGGTCAACAACGGCTACGAGGTGCAGATCGACGCCACGGACGCGGCCGACCGCACGACCGGCGCCGTCTACACCTTCAAGTCCGCCGACATCGCCGCCCGGGACGCGGCGCTGAACCCGCCGGGGGAGTGGAACACCTACGAGCTGCTCGTCGAGGGCGAGCGCCTCCAGGTCCTCCTGAACGGCGTGAAGATCAACGACTTCACCAACACCGACCCGGTCCGCTCGCTCGCCGGCCACATCGGGCTCCAGAACCACGGCACCGGCGACGACGCCTCGTTCCGCAACATCCGGATCAAGGAGCTCGGCGTCAATCCGCCGGTCGGGAACACCGTCCAGGCCGAGGCGTTCAGCTCGGCCTCCGGGGTCTCGCCGTTCACCAAGGCCGGCGCCAACGGCGGGCAGACCCTCGGCCACATCGACCCGGGGGACTGGGCCGCGTACGCCGGGCTCGACCTGACCGGCACGACGTCGCTGCGGGCGCGGGTGGTCTCCGGCGGGCCGGGCGGCACCATCCAGGTGCGTACGGGCTCCGCGACCGGCACCGTCCTCGGCTCGGTGGCGGTGCCCAACACCGGCGGCTGGAACACCTTCGCCGACGTCACGGCCGCCCTCTCCGGTGTGCCGTCCGGCACCGGCACGCTCTACCTGACCTTCACCGGCTCGGGCACGGGCCTCTTCGACGTGGACGACTTCACGCTGGTCAGGTCCGGCGGCAGCGGTGGCGTCGGGCCGATCCGGGGCCTGGGCGGCAAGTGCCTGGACGTGCGCAACGGCGCCACGGCCGACGGCACCCAGATCCAGATCTACGGCTGCAACGGGTCCACGGCGCAGACATGGACGGTGACGCCCAACTCGACGGTGAAGGCGCTGGGCAAGTGCCTGGACATCTCCGGCGGCGCGTCCGCCGACGGTACGAAGATCCAGTTGTGGACGTGCAACGGCACGGGCGCGCAGAACTGGTCGGCCCAGGCGGACGGCATTCTGAAGAACCCGCAGACCGGCAAGTGCCTGGACGTCTCGGGCAACAACCCGGCCGACGGTCAGGCCGTGCACCTGTGGACCTGCCACACCGGCGCCAACCAGAAGTGGACCCTGCCCTGATCCGCTGACCCTCCCGTTCCTCCCCGCGATCCCGCGGTCCGCGCCCGGCACGTGTACGCACCGGGGACGGGCAGCCGCAGGATCGCGGGGAGGGGCGGGGGCTTTCGTGGGGGGCCCGGCGGTTCTAGAGTGGGGGCGGCGACCGTGGCGGTTGCCGGTGACCGGCGGGAGGCGCAACCCGGCGGGTCCAGGTGCGCATCCGCACCCACCGGTGTCCCGCCGTGGCCCGCCGCCGCACCGGCCCGGCCGGTCGCCCTCGCCCCGGTCACGCACCCACGGAATCCCCCATCAACACAGGGGAGAAGCACCATGGCGCGACCCATCACGCTCTTCACCGGCCAGTGGGCCGATCTTCCGTTCGACGAGGTCTGCCGCCTCGCCTCCGAGTGGGGCTACGACGGGCTGGAGATCGCCTGTTGGGGCGACCACTTCGAGGTCGACAGGGCACTCGCGGACGACTCGTACGTCGAGCGGAAGCGCGAGACCCTGGCGAAGCACAACCTGAAGGTCTTCGCGATCTCCAACCACCTGGTCGGCCAGGCCGTCTGCGACCACCCGATCGACGAGCGGCACCAGGGCATCCTGCCCGCCCGGATCTGGGGCGACGGCGAGCCCGAGGGCGTACGCCGCCGCGCCGCCGAGGAGATCAAGGACACCGCCCGGGCGGCGGGGAAGCTCGGGGTGGACACCGTCGTCGGCTTCACCGGCTCGTCGATCTGGCACACGCTGGCGATGTTCCCGCCGGTGCCGCCGTCGATGATCGAGCGCGGCTACCAGGACTTCGCCGACCGGTGGAACCCGATCCTGGACGTCTTCGACGAGGTGGGCGTGCGCTTCGCCCACGAGGTGCACCCGAGCGAGATCGCGTACGACTACTGGACGACGAAGCGGGCGCTGGAGGCGGTCGGGCACCGGCCCGCGTTCGGGCTGAACTGGGACCCGTCGCACTTCGTCTGGCAGGAGCTGGACCCGGTGAACTTCATCTTCGACTTCGCCGACCGGATCTACCACGTCGACTGCAAGGACGCGAAGGTACGCACCGGGGACGGGCGGCGGGGCCGGCTCGCCTCGCACCTGCCGTGGGCGGACATGCGGCGCGGCTGGGACTTCGTCTCCACCGGCCACGGCAACGTGCCGTGGGAGGACTGCTTCCGGGCCCTGAACGCGATCGGCTACGCCGGCCCGATCTCGATCGAGTGGGAGGACGCCGGGATGGACCGCCTCGTCGGCGCCCCGGAGGCGTTGCAGTTCGTCCGCCGGCTCGCCTTCGACGCCCCGGCCGCGGCCTTCGACGCCGCGTTCACCAGCAAGGACTGACCGCCCCGGCCGCATTCCGCGCGGGCCGGCGTCGGGGGCGCACTCGAGCGGGCCGGCGTCGGGGGCCCGCACACGAACGGGCCGGTCGCCCGGAGGCGACCGGCCCGCGCGAAGGTGCGATCAGAGGGTGCTGCCGTTGGTGCCCGAGCCGGACGGCTTGCTACGGGGCGTGGCCGACGTCGACCCGGAGGCCGAGGTCGTGCTCGACGACCCGGTGGAGCTCTTCGCACCGACCGTGGCCGGCGTGCCGGCGAACGCGTCGTCGGCGGCGGTCAGCTCCTGCTTGTGGCCGTTGCTGCTGAGCTTCTCGCCCAGCTTCGACTGGCCGAGCTTGTCCTTGCCCTCGCTGTAGAGGCGGGTCGCCTGGGCCTGCGCGACACCGGCCGCCTCCTGGACGGTCGGGTGGTCGAGCACCTTGCGGCCCCGGATCACCAGCTCCTCGTACTTCTCCCGACCGGCACGGGCGCCCAGGACGAATCCCGCAGCCAGCCCGCCAAGGAACATCATCTTTCCGCGCATGGCGGCTCCTTCCGTACCTGACGCGCCGTCGACCGACGGTTACCCCGCCGGTGGCGACCAAATCGCGCCTGCCTTCTCTGTCTGCAGCTAACTACCCATCCTGCTCTCCGCTCATACCTCCTTGTGCCGGGATGACGATTTGTCCGGGTTTATTGTCGTGTGCGCGGGCGCCGATCGAAGCGGTAACCCCCTGGACCAACACCCCCCGGAATCCTGTACTCTTGTGCCGTCGCACGGCGCAGCGAGATCGGCACCGGACGACGCAACGGTCCCCCGTAGCTCAATTGGCAGAGCAGCCGGCTGTTAACCGGCAGGTTTTTGGTTCGAGTCCAAACGGGGGAGCTTCCACACCAGACGCCCGTCGGCCACGCCGGCGGGCGTTCGCCGTTTCCCGCGCCGGCCGCCGCCCGTGCCGCTCCCGTCGCGCCCGTCGCCGCTGCCCGCCGCTCCCGCCCGTGCCTGCCAGCCGTCGCCCCCGCGCCGCCGTCGCCCGCGCCCGTCGTGGCGGGGATCGTGCCCGCCGGGTGTGGGGCGGCCTGTTTCGCCCACTTCCGGACCGCGCGCCCGGCAGGATGGTCGCTGTCGACTAGGACTCCCGCTGCGTCGATTGGTGCGTCGATTCGTGGGTAGGTGAGTGGCCGGGCCGGCTGTCCCGGACCGACGGAGAGCGGGAGGTGCGCGATGCTCGCCGAGACCGACGTCGTCGTGGTCGGGGGCGGCCTGGCCGGGCTCGCCGCGGCCCGGCGGCTGCACCGCGCGGGTGTGCCGTGGCGGCTGCTGGAGGCCGGCGGCCGGCTCGGCGGCCGGGTCGCCACCGACGCGGTCGACGGCTACCTGCTGGACCGGGGCTTCCAGGTGCTCAACACCGCGTACCCCCGGATCGGCGCCCTGCTCGACGTCGACCGGCTGCGCCTCGGACACTTCACCTCCGGCGTGCTGGTGCGCAGGGGCGACCGGCTGGCCCGCCTGGTGAACCCGCTGCGCGAACCCACCGGCGCGCCCGGCACCGCGCTGGCCGGCGTGGGCTCCCTGCTCGACCGGCTACGGTTCGCCGCGCTCGCCACGGGCTGCGCCACCCTGCCGAAGGAACGGCTGCTCGCCGCCCCGGAGACCACCACCGAGGCCGCGCTGCGCCGCGCCGGCCTCTCCGACACGATCGTCGAGGAGTTGCTGCGGCCGTTCCTGTCCGGGGTCCTCGTCGACCGCGAGCTGGAGACCTCCAGCCACGTGCTCGCGATGGTGCTGCGCTCCTTCGCCCGGGGCCGGATCGGCCTGCCCGCCGACGGGATGGCCGCGCTGCCCCGCGCCGTCGCCGACCCGCTCCCGGCGGAACTGATCGACCTGGACACCCCGGTCGCCGAGGTCGCGCCCGGCCGGGTCCGCACCCAGGCCGGCGACCTCCGCTGCCGCGCCGTCGTGGTCGCCGTGGACCCGCCGGCGGCGGCCACGCTGCTGCCGGGTCTGCCGGCGGTACGCATGCACAGCTACACGACGTACTACCACAGCGCCCCGGAGGCGCCGCTGGACGAGCCGATCCTGCTCCTCGACGGCGACCGCCGCGAGATCGTCGCCAACACGGTGGTGGTCAGCAGGGCCGCGCCCACGTACGCGCCGGCAGGGCGGCACCTGGTCGCCACCTCGGTGGTCGGCCCGTCGGCCCCGCCCGAGCCGACGGTGCGGGCGGAACTCACCCGGCTCTACGGCCGGTCCACGGCGGACTGGACCCACCTGACCACGGTGTCCATCCCCGACGCGCTGCCCGCCGCGCCCCCGCCGCAGGGGCGGCTGCGCAAGCCGGTGGCGCTGGGGGAGGGCCTGTTCGTGGCCGGGGACCACCGGGACAGCTCCTCCATCCAGGGCGCCCTCGCCAGCGGTTGGCGGGCCGCCGGGGCCGTCCTGTCGGAGCTGCGTACCGGCTGAACGGAGGGTCACGCCCCGTTGAAGATCACTTATGCTCCTCGCCATGCCCGCACCCCTTCCGCCGCCCGACTTTGACGCCGCGGCGGCGTACCCCCAGGTCGGTCAGGTGCGCGCGGCCCTCGCGGCGCGCGACTGGCCGGCCCTGCGCGCGCTCGTCGACGGGCAGGACCCGCACGGCCGGACCTTCCTCGTCGGCGAGGCCGGCGAGGCCGAGGACATCGAGGAGTTCCTGCGTGAGGTGCTGGCGCAGCGGCCCGACGACGCGCTCGCCGGCGCCCTGCTGGGGTCGCACCTGATCCGCGCCGGCTGGCGGATCCGCTCGTCCTACCGCGCCCAGCACGTCAGCCGGGAGCAGTTCGCCCAGTTCCACGCCCACCTGCGGCGCGCCGAGCAGGTGCTGATCGACGTCACCGCCCGGCACCCGGACGACGCGGCGGCCTGGACGCAACGGATCACCAACGCGCGCGGGCTGGAGCTCGGCCAGGCGGAGGCCCGCCGCCGCTACGACCAGCTCGCCAAGCACCACCCGCACCACCTGCCGGCCCAGGCCTCGCTGCTGCAACAGTTCTGTCCCAAGTGGAGTGGCACCTGGGAGCGGGCACACGGCTTCGCCCGGGAGTGCGCCGACGCCGCCCCGCCCGGCGCCCCGAACGCGGTGCTGGTGGTCGAGGCCCACCTGGAGGAGGCGCTCGACCACGACGACCTGCGCGAGGCGGGCGCCCACCTGCGCGGCGCGCACGTGCAGCGCGAGATCCACCAGGCGGCGCAGCAGTCGGTCTGGCACCCCGAGTTCCGCAACGACTGGGGCTGGGTCTGGGTGCGCAGCGTCTTCGCGATGGCCTTCTGCCTGCTGGACGAGTACCAGGCGGCGGCACAGCAGTTCGCGGCCATGGGGACGCTCGGCGACGAGGCGATGTTCGGCTACATCGACGGCGACGCGACCAGGCAGTTCCAGAAGTTCCGCGACAAGGCGTACGCGAAGGGTGGGCGGTCATGATCCAGGAACTGGACGTGGACGGGGTGCCCACGCTGCTCGCCCCCACCGGCGGGCCGATGCGCGCCGGGCTGACCTTCCGGGTCGGCACCGCCGACGAGACGCTCGCCCGCAGCGGCATCACCCACCTGCTGGAACACCTCGCGCTGGCCCCCCTCGGGCTGGCCGACTACCACGTCAACGGCGCCACCGCGCCGGTGTTCACCACGTTCCACATGCAGGGCTCCGCGCAGGACATCGCCACCTTCCTCACCTCGGTCTGCGCCAACCTGACCGAGCTGCCGACCGGCCGGCTCGACGTGGAGAAGGAGATCCTGCGCACCGAGTACAGCAGCCGGGGCACGGCCGCCGTCGACGACATCCCGCTGTGGCGTCACGGCGCCCGCGACTTCGGCATCACCAGCTATCCGGAGTGGGGGCTGGGCGCGCTCACCGCCGACGACCTGCGGCAGTGGGCGGCCCGCTGGTTCACCCGGGAGAACGCGGTGCTCTGGATCGCCGGGAAGGCCGTCCCCGCCGGGCTGCGCCTGACGCTGCCCCAGGGCGTACGGCAGCCGGTGCCGGCCGCGTCGTCGGCGCTGCCGCAGACCCCCGCGTACTTCGTCGGCGGGTCGCGGGCCGTGGTGCTGGACGCCGTCGTGCGGCGCCGGACCGCCGCGAGCGTCTTCGCCGGGGTGCTGGAGCGCGAGCTGTACCGGGCGCTGCGCCAGGACGGCGGGCTCTCCTACCAGACGACGGCGGGCTACGAGCCGCGCGGCGACGGCCACGCGACGCTGCGGGCGCTGGCCGACGCGCTGCCGGAGAAGCAGGACGCCGTGCTCGGCGGCTTCGTCGACACGCTCGCCAAGCTGCGGGTCGGCCGGATCGAACAGGCCGACCTCGACGCCGTCGTGGCGAAGCGGCAGGACTTCCTCGGCACCGCCGAGGTGGACGCGGCGCGGCTGCCGTCGTACGCCTTCAACGTGCTCACCGGGGAGCGCAACCTCACGGTCGACGAGCACCGCGCCGAGCTGAAGGACGTCAGCACGGACGACGTGCACGAGGTGGCCCGCGAGGCGCTGGCCGGCGCGCTGCTGATGGTGCCCGAGGGGCACCGGGCCGACTGGGCGGGTTTCGTCGAGGCGCCCACCCGCTCGGCCGACACGGTCGCCGGCACCCCCTACCGGGAGAAGGAAGGCGACGGCGAGCTGCACGTCGGCGTGGACGGGGTGAGCTGGCTCGGCCGCGGCGGCCCGCTCACCGTC
Organism: Micromonospora sp. CNZ303; assembly: GCF_004345505.1. Lineage (NCBI taxonomy): Bacteria > Bacillati > Actinomycetota > Actinomycetes > Micromonosporales > Micromonosporaceae > Micromonospora > Micromonospora sp. CNZ303. Next base: position 52,545 of record NZ_SLVT01000011.1, read on the forward strand.
CGGTACGCCGAATGCGCCCTCATGCTCGCCTGGCCCGACGGCGCCCGGCAGCTCATCGGCGACGACGCCATCTCGATGCGGATCGAGCCGACCATGTTCGACCTGCACCCCGGGGCGATCCGGGTGATCGACTCCCAGGTGCCGGCCGACCGGCAGGTGGCCATGCCGGCCCGCGATCCGGACCGCATCCCGCAGCCACGGGCCGCTGCCGGCACCGAACGGCGGGAGCCGGCGAAGCGCTCCTGGTGGGAGATCCCGCTGATGGTCGTCAGCGGCCTCGCCGCGCTGGCGATCGGCGGAGGGACCTTCCTGCTCACCCTCGGCATGTTCATCACCGAGACGGCCGAGAGCGACGAGGGCTGGCTGTGGGGCGCCATCGCGGTGGGATGGCTGCTCACTGTTATCCTCGCGTTGCCCATCGTGCTGCTACGCCGGCGACGCCGATGAGCGACGGCGCCGTTTCGTGCTGGCCGGTGATCCACCGGGCGGGATAAGATCCGGCGCGGTAATGGGGCGGTAGCTCAGCCGGTTAGAGCAGGGGACTCATAATCCCTCGGTCGCGGGTTCGAGTCCCGCCCGCCCCACCCTTTTCTAACAGCAGAAACGGCCCTCCGGATATCGACCGGAGGGCCGTTTGCTGTACGTGTGGGGACATCGAGGGGACAGATCAGCCGATGCGGCGCACGTTGTCCTTCGGGGGCGGCAGTGCCGCCGCCAGCCGATCCACCGTGTCGCCGACGCCCTGGATGTAGCCGGACGTCGACCGTTCGATCCGGTCCATGGCGATGTAATCGCCGAGCAGGCGCAGGGAGGCCATTCCGAGGAAGGCGTCGAGAATGCCGAGGACCATCCAGCGGGGGCTCATGGCCTGGTCGGTGGCGAAGGCGACGGCGCCGAGGGCGACGAGCAGGAGAACGGCGAGCGCGCCGGCGATGCAGCCGGCGATGATCGTGGCGCGGTTGTGCACTGGTCAGCTCCGATCGGGTTGTGCGGGGGTGGAGGTCGGGGAGCCTCCGGCCGGGCGCCCGGGGGCGTGCCGGCAGCGTGCCCGCGGTGAGGGCGGGCGGGGCTGGGTCAGGCGGGCCGGGTGTCGACGGCGCGGGCGTGCCCGTCGGGCAGGTGCGCGCGGGGCCGCAGGTGCGCGAGACGCTCCAGGGGCTCGGCGGCCCAGCCGGCGGGCAGGGTGCCGTCGAGGAGCTGCGTGCCGTCTCCGCCCCCGGGCGGCTTGACCATCAGGGGGGTGAGGTCGGCCTGGTGTACCGGGTATGGGTCATCCTGGTCGCAGCCGTCGATGGTCGCGACGGCGGCCGGAGACGGGTGCGCCGGGCGGGCGGCGGCGGGCGCGCTGGTCAGCACGGCGGCGATGGTCAGGGCGCACGCCAGGGCGGCATGACTGATGATGCGCGTCGGTAGCACGCAGGCCTCCCCCCGGTGGCCGTGTCGCCAATCCCACCAACGGGACCGGCGTCAGGGGGACATGATTGCGCGGGGGAAAGCTTTTCGCATCTGTCCACGCCGGACGGTCGGACCGGTTGAGTAGTTACGTGGGTGGATTTGTGTGCATCTACGCTGCGTCATCTGCAAATTGCGGCGAGCGAGATGCATCCGGCGTCAGCCTTCAACCCGGTCAAGATCGCCGATCATGCCAGCGTCAGCAGGGTCCGGTCCGCCGCGTACACCCCGCGCACCCGGCCGCCCAGCGTCACCACCAGCACCGGCACCCCGTCCGGCACGTCCAGCTCGGCCCGCTCCTCAGCCGTCGGCATGCGCGACGACACCTCCGACCCGCGCGGCACCGCCACCCGCACCTGCTCCGCCGGCATCCGCACCCGGGTCCCCCGACCCGACGCCACGTCGACCAGCCCCTCCGCCCGCAGCAGTCCCACGGCCCGCCGGACCGTACCGCGGCCGACCCCGTGCTCCTGGCTGAGCCGGGTCTCCGAGGGCAGCACGGCACCCGGCGGATAGTCCCCGGCGCGGATGCGCGCACGCAGCTCGTCGGCGAGCTGGCGGTGCCTCGGCACCCCGGAGTGCAGGTCGATCACGTCGCGGACGCTATGGACGTCCGGGCGGATGTTCGCCCGGTGCAACGTTCGAACGTTCGACGGAGTTACGCCGGCGGCTCCGGCGCCACGAACGATCCCTTGCCCTGGTGGACCTCGATCCAGCCGCGCTCGTCGAGTAGCCGCAGCGCCAGGCGGATCGGCGTAGCGCTCGCCTCGTACTGGGCGCACAGCTCAGCGATGGACGGCAGCCGATCACCAGGGGCCAGGATGCCCGAACGGATCGACGCAGTGATGTCGGAGATCACCCGTTCGTAGACAGGTTCGCGGGGCATGGCGGAGCCACCTCTCGTCAGCCCCACGAGCATCCCACCCAGCATGACACTCTGTGCATGCTGTGTTGACTCTGCATACTCTGCACTCTAGGTTCGGCCCTGGGCCTCTCGTCAGCAACGGAGTGCCCAGGCCGGGCGGGGGCTGGCTGGTCCCCCCGTGACCCACCACCTCCCGTCCGGCGCCCATCCCCACCGCGAGGAGACGGCGATGGTCGAGCGCTACACCGGCGAGCAGCTCCCACCCGCGCACCCGGTCGCCGACGGCCGGCCACCCACTCCCGACGGGGACCGCGTACGGCAGCCCTTGCCGCCCCCGCTGCCGCCGCGCGTGCTGCGCCGGTACCGGCTCGTCGCGGTCGTCGCGGCCGTCGTGGTCCTGGCCGCCATCATCCTCGGCGCACTCCGATGACCGCGCCCGCGGCGAGCTGGCGGCAGGACCTCGTCGAGCATCGACAGGTCGACGGGCGCTGCCGGCTCTGCGGCACCCGGCGGCGGTGCTGGCCGTGGGCGCAGGCGTTCGCGGCCCGGCTGGTCGACGAGATGCGGCGGTGACGGTCGGACCGGTCGCGTCCCGCTGCCTCGGGTGCGCGACGCCGATCCTCCCGCTGCCCCACGACTGCGGCGGCGACCGCATCCCGTCCGAGGAGCCCGGCTGGCGGTGTGTCTGCCCGGAGCCGGAGTGCCGGCGGCGGCAGGGCGGGCAGTGGCCGGCGGGACGGCCGTCGCGGCGCCGGGCCCTGGAGACGTAGCAGCGCCCCACCCATCCCGGGTGGGGCGCTGTCGTCTGGTTACTGGCCTTCGGCCCGGCGGCGGAGGAAGTCGTCCACCGCGCTGCGCTTCACCATCCGGTAGCCGCCGCGCTCGGTCCGGTACCACCCGTCGCCCTGGGCGCCGAACTCTCCGGCGTCGATCATCCGCCGCAGCGTGGCGGTGCTGTCGGGGTATCCGGCGGCGCGAAACGCGTCGGCGACCTGCTGGACGGTGAGCCACTCGGATGCCACGTCTGCCCTCTCTGCCAGTCCTCGCAACCCTGGCGAGTCTCTCGATGATCGCAGACGGGGAGGTGGGTGCGCAGTAGCGGTGGGTGGCGACATGCCGTGAAGGCTATCAACCTTTGCAGGATTATCAACCTTGTGTCATGCTGGCCGGCATGAAGCCGACGACCGAGACCGCCGAGGCGCTCGCCGCCCGGCTCGCCGAAGAACGCGCCGTCATCGACGTGCAGCGCACCGACGAGCGTGAGCGCCGCCGCCTCGACGCCGAGCACCACGACGCCCTCGCCACCCTCGACGAGACCTCCACCTCCCGCCGCCGCGCCCGCCGCGAGCGCGACCGCGACGAGACCGAAGGCGCCGAGCTGGCCGCCCTCTACCGCCGCGCCGCCCGCTCCGGCACCCGCGCCCGCATCCGCGCCGACATCCAGCGCTCCGCCGAGGTCCGCGCCCTGCGGGTCGCCGCCGTCCGCCGGTACGCGCTGCTGGCCGGCCTGCCCCTGGTCGTCGGGTTCGCCGCCTACTCCACCCCCGGCGTACAGCGGGGCATGGTGACGCTGCTCGGCCTGGAACGGCAGACGGCCGGCTGGTGGGCCGCGTGGGCGGTGGAGCCGCTGCTGATCGCGGTGGCCGTCGGGATCATCCTCGCCAAGTCGGTGCTGAGGATGTCCGGCGGCGAGACCGACTGGCGGGCCGACGCGGCGAAGTGGGGTGCCCTGTCGTTCTCCGTCGCCCTGAACCTGCTCGGCGGGTGGACCGGCCAGCACGACCGCGTCGCGGCCCTCGGCGAGGCCCTCGCCCACTCCGTGGGGGCGATCGGCGCGGCCGTGGTTGCCTGGCTGATCGGGGTCCTCGTCGACTACGCCAGCAAGGCGCGGCCGTGGGATGACGCACCGCGCATCGCCGAGCTGGACCTCACCGCGCCGCCCGTGACGCACCCGCTGACGCACCCCGCGCCACCGGCCGTCGAGGCACCCGCTGACGCAGTCCCGGCCCTGCCGGTGACGCGGCCCGCCGCCCCCGCTGACGCGGCCGTGACGCAGGCCGATGACGCGCCTGCGTCACCTGCCCTGCCTGCGGTGACGCAGCCGGCGGCGCGGGCCCTGACGCGGGTTGACGCGCCCCAGCGGCGCACCCGCGAGGTGGTGATGCGGCGCCCGGTGAGCGCCCCGCCTGCCGACCGCGACGCCGCGCTGAAGTCGGCGGCCGACGCGGTCCTGACGCGGCGCGTGTCGATCCGGGGCGCGGCCCGTGACGCGGGCTTGTCGGAGGCGACGCTGCGCAGGCACCTGGACAAGCTGCCCGCCGCGCGGCCGACCAACGGCCACACGCTGACCACCACGAAGGAGAGCTGACCGTGTTCCGCATGAGCAAGCGCATCCGCAGCGCCCGGTTCCGGCTCCGGGTGCGCCGCGACACCCTGGCGACCGTCACCGCCCGCGACGGCTACGGGTCCGCCGCCTGGCGGCACGCCCACCAGGAGGCCATCGAGGCGAAGCGGGCGTTGCCCTGGTGGCTGCGCCTCGACATCGACCTGGGCCGCTGACCCCACCACAAGCTGCGGCGCCCGGTCTCACCTTCCGAGCCAGGCCGGGCGCCGCCTCCAACGAACGGAGACCGCCATCATGACAAGCACCCAGATCCTGGTTACCGGCCAGGTGCCCGACGACTCGCCCGCCACCGCCCTGGCCGGCCGCCAGTTCGCAGCCCCCGTCGAGACCATCGAGCAGATGGTCCAGCGGATCACCGAGGCGCGGAAAGCCGGCGCGCAGCCCGCCATGCAGGTCATCTACCGCGAGAGCAGCTGGAACAAGGTGGTCGCCCCGGCGGCCGTCGCCACGATCCTGCCCACGATCGTGGCGGTGCTCGCCGAGCACGCCGGCCACCGCACCACCTCGCACACCGCCCTGATCGTCGCCGTCCTGCTCGCCTCGCTCGCCGGCACCGCGCTGATCCTCGACCACCGGGCGAGCACCCGATGAAGACCGCCCGCCAGCGCACCCGCGCCCTCAACGCCCGCGGCAACGTCGCCCTGGCCGCCGCCGTCGCGTTCGCCGGCTACCTCAGCACCAACTACGCCGGCACGGGCGGCTGGACCGGCCTGCACACCTGGCTGGCCGCCGCGCTCGCGGCCACCGCGCTAACCGCGCTGGCCTGCTACGCCCTCGCCTGGCGGATCGGCTCACCCCGGGGTGAGTCACCCCAGGTGAGTCACCCCACCCTCACCCCCTCCGAGACCCCCCGTGAGGTGCAGGAATGACGACCGAGCCGCAGGTGAGTCACCCCGAGGTGAGTCACCCCGAACCGACCGCCCCGCCGGCGCCCGTGCCGACCCCGGCGGAGGGCGAAACCAAGCCGGCCGCCCGGCCCAGAGCCGAGCGCACGCAGCGGCGCGGCTGGCGGATGCCCCCGCCGAAGGTCATCGTTGCCGCGCTGCTCGTGGCCATCGCGCTGGAGTTGCTGCTGTGGCAGGTCGCCGGGGTGTTCTGGGGCGTCCTCGTGCACGCCATCCTTGCCGGCCTGGTCCTCGCCGTGACGGCCGGGCTGCTGGTGTGGCGGCGGCGCGCCCAGCGGCGCGCGCTGGCGAGCGGCGAGCGGCCTCTTGGCCGGGCGGCGGCCGGCGGGCCGGCCATGGGCCAGCGGGCGCGCGGCGCGCTGGGTCGGCTCCTCGGGCGGGGTAGCTCGACCGGCACCGGGGCGGGCGGGAAGCGGGCGGGCATCCTCGGTGGCCGGTCGTCCGGTGCACGACGTGGCCTGCGGGGCCGGCTGACCGGTGCTGGCCGCTCCGGTGCCGGCCGTACGGGTGGGGCGGCTGGCCGCTCCGGAGGTCTGCTGGGTCGTCTCGGCAAGTCGGCGGCTGGCCGTCGCACTGGGGCGGGCGGGGGCCGGGCGGCGGGCCTGCTCGGTCGGCTCGGACGGGGAGCGGCAGCGCGGCGCGCCGGCTCGCCGGCCGGCACCGCCGGTACCCGGGCGACGGGCGGCGCCCGGGGCCGGGCCGGCGCGGCGTTGGGCCGGGCGCGCTCCGGTGGGCGGGCGCTGCTTGCCGCCGGGCGGGCGCGGGCCGCGAGCAGGCGGGAGGCGGCCAAGCCGCAGGGCAAGAAGAGCAGCTTCCTGCGCGGCTTCTGGCAAGGGCTGCGCGGCGAGACGAAGCCGGCCCGGGAGCAGCGCACGCTGCCGCCCGCCCCGAAGCACGCCAGCGGCGAGACGAAGCAGGACAAGGCGGCCAAGCCGGCGCCGCAGGAGAAGCCCCAGCAGCCCGCCAAGGAGCGGCTGGTGAAGGAAGCAGTCGAGAAGGCGGCCAAAGTGGCGCCGCAACGCACAGGAGGAACGTCAGCAATGGGAGACATCAACAAGGTCCGCGCTGCCGCCGACGAGTTGGCCGCGGCGCTGAAGGACTACGACCCGGAGACGATGCACCAGTTGGTCCGGGAGATGCCGCAGTTCGGCGAGGCGCTCAGCGCCGTCTCGGCGGGTTTCCGGCAGGTCGCCTCCCGAGCCGAGTCGGAGTGGCCCGTTGCCGCCCCGGTGGCGGAGGGTCTGCGCTCGATCGCCGACGACATCAAGGCTGGCGCCGGCACCGCCGAGGAGACCCGCGGCACGATCCGCCGGGAGAACGAGACCGACATCGAGCGCGGCGAGGCCCCCCGGCACGGGTCGGTCGAGTCCGAGCGCAAGTGGAACGTCTGAGCAGGTAGGGAGGTAGCGCGATGGACGGTCAGAGGTCGTGGGAGTCCGTGGCTGGAGGCATCATCGCCACGGTCGGTCCGCTGGTAGCCGCGGGCCTTGGATCGGCGGCGGACGTGCCGGGGTGGGCACCTGCGACCCTGGCCGTTACCGGCGCCGCTGCCCTGCTGACGCGGGGCCGGAAGCTGGGCCGGCGGTGGTCGGAGACGGCGTTCTGGACCGCCGCCGGTCTGGTGGCGGGGGCGTGGACGACCTGGTCGACGGTGACCGGGGTGTGGAACCTGCCGAATCTGGTTGTCGGGGCTGCCGCCGCTCTGGCCGGCACGGCGGTCGCGCCGGCGTTCGTCGGTGACGACGTCCCGGCCGTGCAGCAGCCGGCCGCCGCAGCAGCCACCCTGCCGGTCGGTCGGCGCGCACAGTGGAAGGCGCTGATCGAACGAATCGCCCGGGTCCGGCCCGTCACGATCATCGGCGACGAGGACTGGCCCAACTCGGCGGGCTTCACCCTGGGTGTGGTCTTCGCTCCCGGCTCCGGCGACTCGTGGACCGCGATCCGCGACGCTGCCGCCCGACTCGCCGCAGCAGCCCGGCTGCCAAAGGGCTGCGCGATCAGCGTCGAGGAAGGCGATCTACAGGGCACCGCGCTGGTCCGGGTGCCCACGGTGTACGCGCTGGCGGGCGAGCTGCGCCTGCCGGGGGACACGTCGGAGCTGTCGATCTGGGACGACCTTCCCATCGGTGTCAACGAGGACACCACCCCGGCACTGGTCAACCTGCGGCAGGCGTCTGGTCTGTTCGTTGGCCGGCGTGGAGGCGGGAAGACGAACCTGCTGAAGGTGCTGATCGGGCAGCTCATGCGCACCAGGGATTCCGTGGTGTGGATCGCCGATCTCAACGGTGGCGGCCTTGCGGTGCCGTTCATGCTGCCGTACGCCGAGGGCGCAACGACGTCGCCCCCGATCGACTGGGTGGCATCTACCGCTGAGGAGGTCGTGCTGATGGCGCAGGTCGCTGCCGCGATCGCCAAGGACCGCAAGGCCCGGTACGCCGGGCTCACCGCGAAGTCCGGCGGCGACCTACTGCCGGTCACCCGGGACCTGCCGCAGATCACCATCGTGGTCGACGAGTCCGCCGAGGTGGACGACGATCCGGCGGCGCGGGAGGCGATGGCCGCGCTGCTGCGGGTCCAGCGCATCGGCCGGGCCGAAGGCGTGAACGTCCTGTTCTCCGCCTTGCGGGCCACGATCGACACCATCCCCGTGTCCGTGCGGAAGCAGTCCAGCCTGAAGCTGTGTGGGCCGGTCGAGGACGACACCGAGCTGGAGTACGTCCTGCCGGGCGCTCGCGTCAGGTCTGCCGACCTGGTCCACCCGGGCACGTTCTTCCTGCGCCGCGGCGACCAGGGGGCGGCGGTCCGGCAGATCAAGGTGTGGCGGACCCTGCCGGATCAGATCGCGCAGATCGTGGTGGCCACCGACGGTCGGCACCCGGTCGTTGATCCGGCCGGCTGCCAGATCGGCGGGCGGGTGTACGCAGAGCGGATGGAGCGGCTGCGGCCGTGGCTTGAGGCGCTTGCTGGCGGGCCGGTCGGAGCCGTACAAGCTTCGGCGCCGGCCTCAACCGGCGGGGTTCACCGCGCGGCGTCGGCCGCTGCTCCCGTCGCGGTGGAAGTGGAGACGGAGGCTCCGGCTACGTCGGCGGACCGGAACGAGCAGCGGCGCAAGGCCCGGGAGGATCTGCGCCGGTTCACCGCCCGCATGGAGGTGAGCGGGATGCCGAAGGATCAGCTGGACGACGTGTTCGGCGCACTGGTCGCCGACCTGCGTCCGGCCGCCGTCCAGGACCAGGGCGGTGGTGGTGGCGAGGGGTGGCGGCCCGAGCTGCTCGTCGAGGTGGCCCGCGAGGCGGGTGCCGAGGGCGTCACGCCGACGGAGATGCGGCGGAAGCTGGAGGCGAAGGGCGTGCAGGTGCCCAGCGACAAGACGGTGTACGGCTGGCTGAAGCGGTACGTCGAGGATGAGCCGGCCAAGCTGCGCCGAGAGAACGGCCGATACACGGCGCTGTGAGCAGCAGAAAGCGGCCCCCACCAGCACGGTGGGGGCCGCTTTGCGTGTCGGTCAGTACCGGTCGTCGCCGTCATGCACCCGGGCGCGGGCGGTCGCGGCGAGCGTGGACGACTGCGCCAGGTCGTCGGCGGCGCGCGTGACCACGGCGAGGATCTCCTCGCGGGTGGCGCCGCGGCCGACGGCGACCTCGGCGGCGGTGGCGAGCTTGCGCAGGCCCTCGGTGTGGTCGTCCTTGGAGCGCTGGACGCGGGCGGGGTCGGCGAGCGCCGCGTCGACGTCGCGCTGCTTGGCGGGCGGGGTCGTCAGCGTCATCACGGATCCACTGTCGCACATGCCCGCTGGCCCGTCAGTCCCACGCGGCCGTGTGGCGGGCGAGGTAAGCGTGTTCCTAGTCGGCGGCTGCCGCCCGCGCCTGCCGGCGCTGCCGGAGGTCCAGCTCGCGGCGTAGGGCCCGCTCGACGAACGCGGCGAACTTCTCGCCGTCGGCTTCGGCTGCGGCGTACGCCTCGTCCCAGGTGGCGCCGATGCGGATGCTGCGGCCCTTGGTCTGTCCCGTGGCCGGTCGTCCCGGCTTTCCGTCTGCCATGGGAAAAATGTAGCACAGAAAATTGCCGTGAGCTGTAGACCTGCACCCCGTCCCGTGCCATACTTGTATTACAAGAACGGCCAGCGAGCAGGGGAGACGGAAATGACGGAGCGGGAGATCGGCGAACAGGCCCCCGAGGGCTGCGAGTGCTGCGGCGGACCCGGCGCGATCGTCCGCCCGGCCCCGAGCGGCGGACGGTACGAGGCCTGCGACGGCTGCCACGAGGACGAGGTCGCGCAGGCCGAAATCGACGCTCTCGCCAACGCGGCCTAACCCCGCCGGGGCCCGGGACGCCGGGCCCCACCCCACCCTGGGAAACCGCTTACCTGCCACGTCCGGATACGAAACGGCCCCCGCCCTCCCGAAGGAGAGCGGGGGCCGTCGCACGTTGGTCGGCGCCGGCCGGGACGTCACCGGCAAGCACCGCGCCGACGATGCTACCGGCGCGACGAGAGCATCAGGCGAGCCGCTCCGTCGCGGTGCCATCGATGACCCGGTCCCGGACGGGGCCGGTACTGATCGCAGACTGCTGCACGCGGGTGTTCTTCAGCAGGCCGACGTACGCGCCGACGGCGATGCCGAAGTTCACGGCCACCGCGTAGCCGACCTCGGCCGCGTTGAAGGCCAGGCCGGCGTCGACGGAGGCCAGCCACGCCTCCAGGAACGCTTTCACGGCGGCCAGGCCCAGCAGCACCAAGCCCTTTGGGCCGGCCGACCACGACTGGCGCATGAACAGCGCCGCGACGAGCGGCAGCAGGACGGTGAGCGCGAGCGACAGCACGCCCGGCAGGTTGGGGGCGAACAGGTAGGTGGGTAGCTCGGGCAGGACGATGGAGTCCATGGTCCCCTCCTCGGGGTGGATTGGGGCTGGAGTTTGATGGTCGCTACGGCGCCGTCTCGGAAGCGTCACGGCCGTTGACGGTCAGGCGGTGCCGGCCGGCCCGGCGCGTACGGTCAGCGAGTGGTGCGGATGAAGCGGGTCCCCGGCGGCTGGGCCGAGATCCCGGAGCCGTGCCCGGCCGGGCACGACGGCACGACCCCGGCGTGGGGTGCGTGCCCGGTGTGCTGGGAGATGGGCCGTCAGTGGCGCTGCACCCGGCCCGGGTGCGAGCAGGTCACGCAGGACCCGCACGACTGCCGGCCGTAGCTACCTCGGCGCAGGGCAGCCGAAGTCGGCGCGCAGCCTCGCGATGTCCGCCGCGATCTTCCGGCCCGTCGGCGTCTGCGGCGGCGTGTCCCGGTAGGCGTCGTCCATGGTGCTGACCACCCCGCACCATTTCCGCTCGCTCTCATGGGCCGCGTGGTTCGTGTACAGCATCGACGCCGCAGCGGCCACGATCGCGGCCACGAAGGACACGGCCAGGAACCGCCACCCGTGGCGCACCAGCCGCCTCAGGCGGCGCAGCTCACGCTCGTGCGCCGGCCCGGTCATCCCGGATCACCCGCCCCGGACGGCGCCGGCGATGGTGATGATGAGGTAGGCGGCGGAGAGCCCGACGGCGGAGACTGCGAGGGATCGGACGTCCCGCCGGTAGCGCCACTCCGCAGCGACAGCAGCCCCACGCCGGCCGGTATCCCCAGCACCGACACCGCCGCCACCAGCAGCGCCTCCGACGCCTGCCCGGGCGGCACCACGACGGTCTGATGGATGATCACTCCGAGGCCCGTGCCGATGCATCCGAAGTCCAGGGCGATCCTCTTGACGCGCTCTATCCTCGCCACCCACGTCCCCTAGCCTTCCCACCGCCGACACCGCCGAACCGGACGGGCTCACCCTTGGAGCCGCGCGGCCAACTCGTCGGCAACCTGCCGGGCCAGCGCGGGCGGGATCGCCGCAGCGATCCGCTCCGGGGTGAGCTGGGCGAGCAGGTGCGGCGCCAGCTCGGCGGCCAGGGCCTGCTCGTCGACGGGGTCCCGTCCGGCGGCGGCCACCGCGGCGGCGGCAGCCCGGTTGACCACCCGGTACGCCGGGTCCTCGCCGGCACCGTTGAGCAGGTCCCAGCTCCAGGTCTTGCGGGCGGTCGCGGTGGCGATCCGCTCCACGTCCGCGTCGGTGAGCGGCATGTCGTCCTCCAGGAGTCCGATGGTGGTCAGGTAGCGGCGGAACAGCGGCGTCTGGTCGCGGTTCGCCTTGATCGAGTCGCGGAACCACGATCCGTGGCTGTGCCACAGGTGGGAGTTGTCGCCCGAGGTGCGCTTCCGCAGCCGGTCCCAGCGGCGAACCGTCTTGCCGTCAACCGTGTAGATCCACTCGCGGATGTCGAGGGTGTCCGGGGCGCCGCGCTCCAGCTCGCCGACGATCCACCGGTTGAAGGTGTAGAGGTTGTGGGTCACGCCGTTCACGCGGACCTCGAACCACCCGATGTCCAGCGCGGCGGCGTCGAGGGTCAGACCCGCTTTGTCCCGGGGCGACTCGACCACGGAGTAGTCGCGGGTCAGCACCCGGTCGGAGCCGCAGTGGTAGCCGCCGCGGTGCGCCGGGTCGCCAACGATGCCGACCTCCGCCGGCTCCAGGTCGTGGTCGCGCACCCGGTCGTCGATGTTGAGGTGGTCGAGCAGCAACCGCCGCACAACCAGCAAGTTCTCCGGAGCCCGCGTCACGCGATCATCACCCTCTTCACGGTCGCCTGAGACTGCGCGTACGCGACCCCCACGTACGTGTCGAGGTTCCCGCCGGACGTCTGGAACGCCTGCAACTCCACGTAGTCGCCCGGCGCCAGCGACACCGTGATCGTCCGCGCGTCCGCGAGGGTCTGCCCCGCCGAGTTGGCGTTGATGTTGTTCCCGGATCCGTCGATCTCCGTGCCGTTCCGCGCCCACCGTGTCCACCGTTGACCCGTCGCGCTCGACGCCCACGACACGCCGCCCGACAGCTCGTAGATGCCGCCGTACCCGGCCGGCACCACGAACCGGGACGTGGCCGAGGCGATCGAGTGCATCCCGTGTGTGTCGACGTCCTCCGCGCCCAGGTTCACCGACGTCCACGAGTTGTTGGCGATCGTCTGCGTCACGGTCGCCCGGGCCCGGCACACCGGGTGGTTCAGGCGGGCAGGCGTGAGCTTCATACCCGTGGCGATTCCGGGCACCGGGCCTCCTTCGTCATAGCGCTGTTACTGCCGGGTCCCACACGTCGACCTCTGTGCCTGCCGGCCAGCCGCGCGAGACGCCGTTGACGGCGCGTGCGGTGACGGTCAGGGTCTGCGTCAGGCCCGTGCCGGTGATCGCCGACACGGTGACCTGCTCCCCGCCCATCCGCACGGCGAGCGGGAAGTCGCTCGGGTCGGTGCTCCAGGGGCCGTTTTCGGCGGTCGAGGTGATCTGCATGGACAGGGCGCCGGCCGTGACCGACGCGGTCAGCGTGGTCCCATCGGCGGCCACCCGCTGGTCGCCGCCGACCTCGGCTACGTCCCAGGGGTCGGCGGGCGCCGGGGCCACCTGCACCAACCACGACCGGGGGCCGATCGTCTCCGTCCAGCCGTCCACGAGCCGGTCGATCGGGCCGGGCCGGTGCTGGGCCGGCACGTTGGTCCGCACGATCCGCGACCCCACCCCGCACGCCAGCCACCCGGCGACCAGCCCCGGGTTCGCGGCCAGGTCGATCGGGAACGACGCCTCGCGCAAGTCCACGTCGGAGTCCAGGTGCAGCCGCCAACCGGCCTGGTCGGGCAGCTGCTCGTCGTAGGCGACGTTCAGTTCCACCGAGTCGTCGTACACGCCGCGGCGCTGACTAGTCGGGTCGTCGGCCACCGCGAACGAGCCGTCGCGGCGTTCCGCCGTCCACCGGTTACGGATCTGCTGGTCGTCGTAGGTGGGGGCGAGGACATCCCGGCTGGCACCGGTGACCGCGTACGTTGCCAGGTCGATGGTGAGGGCGACCGGCGGGTTGTAGCGGCTTGACCTCGGCAGGTAGCCCAGGCCGAAGCCCTGCTCGTAGAGGACGCCGCCGTCGACCTGCTCGCACTCCCGGTACAGGTCGAGGCGGGTGCCGGGGTCCTGCCAGCCCATCCGCTGCACGCTGTCGGCGTCGACCGCCGGCATGGTGAGGCTGATGCCGTCCTCGGCGACGAGTCGCGGCAGTCGGATGGTGGCCGGCTCCAGGCGGAATGCCTGGCGGGCGGCCTGCACGAACGTGCCGTCCGCGTCGGTGGAGCCGTTGATGCCGATCGGGATCGGGGCGACCGCCCACACGGCGATGTGCCCGGCGGGCATCTCACTGCTGGACGTGGCCCCGCTGGCGTTGACGGCGACGGAGACGACACCGCCGATCGTCCCGCCGAACGATGTGATTTTGCCGCTGGTCAGGGAGGTGTCCAGCCGCACGGTGACCGTGCCCCCCGACACCGCCGCAGACACCGCGTAGTGGTGGAACAGTGGGGACGCACCGCCGTGGTCGATCAGGGTGGTGGCCGCGCCCGCCGCAGTGAACGCCACAACCTGGCTGCGGGAGCCGGTGGTGACCTTGATCTGCCAGCGGGTGAAGGTGCCGCCGGTGGTAGTCCACTCGGCGATCACCACGTCACCGGACAGCGTCGACAGGGTGTCGACGCGCGCCGCGACGTGCACAGTCCAGGCCCCAGCCGCGGTGGCGGCGACCGCGTCTGCGGGCAGCAGTGCGGCGAGTTGCCCGCCGGCGGCGAGGTCAGCCAGGGCGGTGGTGCCGAACCGCAGCGTGGTGGAGGCGAACGTCACGTAGTCGTCGACCGGCTTGAACTCGACGTCGCCCGTCACCTGCAAGGCGGACGTGCCGGCGACACTCGCGCCGGCCTGGGAGGAGGTCTGGCCGTCCTCGGCGGGCCAGTACGCCACCGGCCGGGACGCCACGATGGTGCGGCGCATCGCCGACAGCTCCGGCTGTGCGCCCTGCTCCAGGCGGCGCAGGATCCTCGACGCGGTCAGCCGCACCGCCGACGACATCTGCCCCACCACGCCGGTCGGAACGAAGGTCGGCTCCCACTGGTCGGCGAAGCCGGCGAACCGCTCGTGCCACACGCCGGCCCACTGCACCCGCACCCGAAGCGGCGTCCCCAGCTCCACGTTCGGCCAGTAGGGCGACATCGGGTGCCGGGGCGTCAGCGCGGCGTCGTCGTTGTCGAGGGTCACCGTGCACGTGCCCGGCGACACCTGCCGCGCCCCGGACGACTTCCCGGCGCGAATGCGGATCGGTTCAGCGCGCAGCCGCGCCGACAAGTCCGTCCACGACCAGGTCCCGGGGTCTGCGGTCAGGTCGGCGCCGAACGCGGCATGCACCTGGACGGGCAGGTCTTGATCGTCAGGCCAGGCCACGTCAGCTCCCGAACGCGGCAGCCGGGCTGCCGCCGTAGTAGATGCGCACGCTCTCCCGGATGGCCCGGACGATCGGGTCGCCGTCGCCGCCCACCCACTCGGCGCGCAGCTGAGCCGGCGCCGGCGCGACGGCCGCCAGCCCATACGGCGCAGACGGCGCAGCCGCCAGCGGCGAGCCACCGAGGGCGAACGTGCCGGCCAGATCCGACGCCGCCGCGCGGGCGGCCCCGAGGTTGCCGGTGATCCCGGACGCGAGCAGCTCGACGATCGACCGGCCGGAGTAGAACGGGTTGCCCCGCCCCGACAACGGACCCTCCTTCGCCGGGGAGAACGGCAGGTAGTTGCGGATGGTGCCCGCCAGACCGCCGGCGGCGTTGCCCAGCGCACCGAACATCGACCGCAGACCGTTGATCAGGCCCTGGACGACGTTGCGGCCAGCCTGGAACAGCAGGTTGCCGAGGTTGCCGACCGCGCCGCGGATCCGCCCCGGCAGCCCACCGAAGAAGCTGGTGACGGTGTTCAGGGCGGCGCGGGTGCCGCCGGTCAGCCGATCCGTCAGGTTCCGCCACAGCCGCAGGGCGCCCGCAACGAAGCCCTCCACGTGACGGCGGGCCGCCGCGACACCAGCGGAAAAGGCCGCGGTGATGACCGCCCAGGCCGCCTGGATGCCGTCCCAGGCGTCCTTCACGTTCTGAAACAGGGTGGAGAACACGGCCCCGAGGACGTAGAGAAGGCCACCCACCGCGTCGATCAGGCTCGTCACCAGGAAGAAGATCACGTTGAAGGCGTCAGCCGCCGCAGGGCCGAGCTCCGCCATCACCGACAGGAACTGGCCGACGGACTCGCCCAGCGGCCCCATGTTCAGGGCGATGACCTCGAGCAGCGGCCCCGCCGCCTTCACGCCGTCGACCAGGCCCGGCATGGCCTCCTTCACGAACGCGGCGATCCCCTCGGCCAGGCCAGGCAGGTAGGGGCCGATGGCCTTGAACATCTCCTCCAGCGACGGACCGATGTCGATGACGAGCTGCTTCAGGGTTTCCATCGCCCGCAGCAGCGGCCCCGGCGCCGCTTCGGTGCCCAACAGCGGCCCCGCCGCCTTGGTGAGCGTGGTCTTGATGGTGGCGCCGAGGTCCGACGCCGCAGCCTGAAACCGGGGGTCATCCTTGACGCCCAGGATTCCCAGCGCGATGACGCCGCCACCGAGCGCGGCGAGGATGCCGCCGGCGATGGCCGCCCCCGCCAGCGGCGCCGCAACCCCCGCTGCCGCGATGACCGGCGCGAACATCAGGGGTGCCGGCACCGCCGACAGGGCCCCGGAGAACGCCGACGAGACCCGGCTGGCCAGGGACCGGCCGACCGTGTCCCCGGCCTCACCGACCGACCCGTTGCGGTTCGCGCTGTCGGCGTCGACGCGCACGTCGGCGTCGATGCGGGCGCGGACGGTGCGAGATACCGCGTCGACCTGCTCGCGCAGCTGCCGCTCGTACTCGCGCCGGTCGCCCGGCTCGGTGGGGATGTCGGCGCTCAGGGACGCCTCGATGGCGATGAGGGCGGCCGACAGTTCGGTGCGCAGCTCGTCCGTGTCGGGGGTGACCTCGACGCTGGCGGTGATTTCCCGGGTGATGGCGGCCAACTGCTTGCGCAGGTCGGCGCGCAGCGCGTCGGTGACCGGGTCTACCTGCACCGGCAGGGTCGGCTCCCGGCCGGAGCGGGTTGGCAGCTCGTCGGGCAGGTCGCCCGGGCGGAACTCGGGCCGCACCGGCAGCGTGACCGGCGCGCCAGCAAGCGCCTCGGCGATCATCTTGTCGAGGTTGCTGCCGGCAAACTCCTTGGCGATGGCCTTCTGGAGCCCCCGGGCGAAGCCCTTCGCCGACGGGATGATCGCCGCGTAGGCGGTACCGACCTCAGTGGCCACGTCATCCCTCTCTGATCAGTCCGAGGCGTTGCAGCCGTCCCACGTACTCGCGGCGCCGCTTCTCCGCCCGGGGGTCGGGCCGCTTGACCGGCTTCGGTTTCTGGCCCTTGCCGCCGCCGCGCTGCCAGTTCGCGCCGGCGAGCAGGTCCACGACGGCGGCGAGTAGGTAGTCGGTGGTCGACCAGCGGGCCGCCTCCCCGTGCAGGGCGACACCGAGCGCGGAGTCGGGGGGGAGCTGCCGGATCCGGTCCAGCAGCTCCCGGACGGTCAGGCCGCCGGCGAGGGCGGCACCGAGTCGGATGCCGTAGTGGTGGTGGAGGGCGGCGTCGATGGCCCCGCCGTGCTCTCGGACGAGGCGGGCGAGGCCGGCGATTCCCCCGGCTTCACCCCCGAGTGGGCCTGCCACCGGCGGAACAGCTCACCCATCGGCTTGGCCGGCTGCGGCAGCTGCTCGAACCGCTCCCACTGGTCGCCGAGGCCCCGCCGGAACAGGGTGCGGATCGCCTCGATGTTGCCCTGGTCGGCAGCCTCGGTGACCCGCCAGTCGGTGTCAGATGCGTGCGGCAGCTCGAAGTCCTGCCCGCCGTAGCGGAACCGGTAGGGGGCCTGGCGGTGCTCGGCGACGTACGCGTCCAGGTCGAAGACGTCGGACATGGTTTCTCCTCGCGGGCTGTGCGGGCTGGTGGTGCAGCGGCGGGCCCCGCGCCCGCTGACGGGCCCGCCGCTGCGATCAGGGGGCGCGCGTGTTGCGCAGGCGCGGCATGATGGCCGGATGTCTCAGCGCCCGGTCGTGTACGTGCAGCAGCGCAGCGGATGCGGACGCATCCTGCTCTGGCTGCTGATGCTGTTCGTCGTCCTGCCGTTGGTTGCGTGCGCCGGCTGGACCGTGCTCGGCCTGATCTTCACCGGCGGCAAGACCGGCCCGTAGCCGCTACGGCGTCGCCATGTCGTCGTCGAGGTAGTAGCGGTACGCCACCACCCCGGTCTCGTCGAGGTAGGCCGACAGCGTCCACTCGTAGACGGTGATGCCTTCGGCCGACCAGACGATGTCCCCGCGCTCGGTGACCTCCGCCTTCGGCAGGTACACCCGCTGGGCCCTGGTTGTGCCGTCGATGCCGTGCAGCACCCAGGCTCGGATGTCCGTGACCGGCGGCTTCTCCGCGACACTCGCGCCCTCGGTCGTCGAGGTGATCGTCGACCCGGGGTACTGGATGCCGAGGTTGAACAGCGACGTCTCGGCGGCGGCGAAGGTGAACGTCTTGGTGAACTGGCCGGGAATCCGGCGGACCAGGGCGTTGCGCTGCCAGATGAACACGTCGGTGCGGTCCTGGCTGGTGGCCTCGGTGAGCCCGTCGCTGGAGATCGCCCCGACCTCGATGAAGTCGGCGCCCAGCGCCGCAGTCGCGTTCGTGGGGGCGACCACGCTGGCATCGCCAGGCGTGGTCGTCGCGACGAGGCCGTCGGTGTACGCCCTGATCAGGTCGATGTCGACCGCCATGGGTCTCTCCTCCTGTGCATGGTGAGGGCCCGGCGGTCGCCGGGTGATGGTCAGATCGCGGGCGCGAGCTGAGGGCTACGCGGGCCGGCCGCGCATGCCGATCTCGACGGTGAGCTGAGTGATCGTGCGGGTCGGGTCGGCCGGGTCGGGCACCGGGATGGGCCCGCTGAACGTGGCCACCCGGTAGCAGGTCACCGGCCGGGGCCAGCCGGGAATCGTCACGTCCTGGCCGCGAATGCCGCGCAGCAGCGCCCACCCCATCTGGGCGAGGGCCTGCCGGTTCATCTCGTCCGACGCGGCGCCCGTCGAGTACCACACCTGCGCCTGCAACCGCGGGGAGTCGGCCACCTCGTGCAGCTCCACCCCACCGAGGCGCCGCAGCCGCACGTACCGGCCCGGCGAGGTGGCCGGGGCGACCTTCGTTCCGACCGTCACGCCGGCCGCGTACGGCTCCGACCGGGCGGCCAGCCGGGCACGCAACCACGTCACCGCCACCAGCTCGGCGTCCGGGTAGAGCGCCACCGGGTGCATCAGGCGTCCCGGGCGGCGTCGATCGAGCTGGTGAGGACGCCGTGCTTCGCTTCCACCGCCAGACCCGCCGGGTGGTCCAGGACCACGCGGGCGCGGGCCCGCTGCTCGCCGGCCCCGACGTCCACGGTCACCGGAAGCGGGACCTGCCCCGGCGTGCCGTCCACCCGGATGCCGGCCGCCTCCACCTGCTCGGCGACAGCCGCCGCCTTCCGGCCGAGCACCGCCTGGACGCCCCCGGAGCGGAGCAGGTCCCGCATGCCACGGCGGTTCAGCTTCACCCGCGTCACCCTGATGGACATCTCACCCCTCCACCCGGTTGCAGTACACGACCGTGCCGAACGCCGTGCTCGTGTACGGGCTGGTCCAGTCGAAAGGCTCCCCGACCACCTCGTAGTCCCGGGCGCGCACGCTCAGCCGGTCCGTGGCCGCCACGTCGGCGCCAGGCGGCATGAACACGACCAGGTCGGAGACGACAGCGTTTCGGTCGTCGAGGACCTCGCTGCCCCGAGTGCCCTGCGCCACCGCGCACCCCTCGTACGGAGTGGACGTGGCCGCTGCCCAGTCGGGCACCGGGTTGCCGTACCCGTCATCGACCAGGCCGGCACGTACGACCGTGACCGTTTCCCCGTACGGGAACCTCACGGCTCCACGACCTCGTACAGCGGTCCCGCCAGCGTAAGGTCCGCGCCGCACGAGCAGTACGCCGCCCCGAACATCAGTGAGCAGATCGGCGAGTGCTGGATCGCGCACCCCGGGGCGGTGTCGATGGCGAACGCCGACGCCGGCCCGGCCGTACTGCACAGCTCCTGGAGCGCCTCAATCTCGGACGGCCACAGGTTGAAGCCGGTCCGCTGCCGGGTGTCGACGGTGACCGAGTACGGGCCAGCGGTCTGCTGCTGAAACGCGCCCGCACCAGCCTCCGCCCAGCGTTTCACCGCGCCGAGCAGGATCAGCTTCGCCTCCGCGAGCTGGTCCGCGGTCGGCGGCGGGTCGGTGGCGCCCAGACAGGGGGCAACCCGCGACGCCCGCGCGTTCGCGCCGGCCACCATCGCCTCGACCAACTCCGCCGACTGCAACGCTGCCGGCAGGTCGGCCACCTGGATGATCTCAGCCACGGGTCACCCCCTTCCCTGGTTACTGCTCGGCGCGGGCGTCGTCGGCCTTCAGGGCCGCGACCAGATCCGGCTTCCGGCCCTCGGCGGACACTCGGCCCGCCTCGTCGCGGCCCTCGTTGCGCCGCTCGATCTCGGCCTTCAGGTCCGCGACCTTCATCGCCTCGTAGCCCTCGGCAGCAGGACCGGCCGGCTCGAAGCGGCCACCGAGGCGCTCGGCGATCCGCTCGCTGGTCTGCACCGTGACGCCCCCGATGGTGCCTCGCACCAGCTTCACGTCAGCCATGGCGATCAGACCTCCTGGGTCGCGTCGGTGACCTTCGCGAAGGCGTTCAGGTCCGCGATGCCCCAGCCGTACACGACCTCCGCCCGGAACGCGACCTGGTTGTTGCGCTTCAGGTCGCCGCCGCCGTCCGGGTCGCCGTAGCGGATGACCTCCAGGCCGATGGACTTCTGCACGCCCCAGCGGATCGCGGAGAAGTCGCCCACGAACGCGATGACGTTGGTCGCCACCGCCGCCACACCGAGAGCGCGGACGGTGTTGGACACCGACGCGCGGTGCCCGTCCAGCTCCGACACCTCGGTCGACAGCCGGAAGTTCGGGTAGAGCTTCTGCTCGCTCTGCGTACCCCGCAGCGCCGAGAACTGCGCCGCGAAACCCGGGTCGAGCGCGATGTCACGCGGGATGAACCCGTCGGCGAGCACGAGCGCGTCGGCCGCGTCGAGAACCGCGTACGGCTTGACCTTGTTGGCGCCGGTGAGCACGGCCTCCAGCGTGTTGGTCGTGTCGGTGAGACCACCGTTCATGGCGGTCACGACGGTGCCGCCGGTCGGGTTGATCTCGTGGAACACGCCGAAGTCGAGCGCGCGGGACAGCGCCGGCTGGATGAGGTCGAGGATCTCGTCGACGACCTCAAGCTGTCGGTCCTCGTCGGCCCACAGGACTTCCTCGTTCATGCGGAGGGTCTTGTGGAACTTGTACGGCTTGACGGGCTTGCTCGTCGGCGTGATCGTCGAGGCGCCCTTCTGGCCGCCCTCGGCGACGTACTCGGCCTCGCCGATGTCGAAGGTCCACGACTCGCCCTCACCGAACGTCATCGGGGTGGCGGCCGAGAGAGTGGCGACGCAGGAGCCGCCCTTGATCTTGCCGAGCCAGGGGCTCAGCTTCTGCTTGGGGATCGAGAGGGATCCCGTCGCCAGTGATGCCACGGTCTACTCCTGAAGAGGTCAGTCGACATCGAACAGGCGACGCGTGAACTCGCGCATGTCGCTGTTCGATCCTGAGTTCGGGTTGTTGCCCTCGCGGGGCACGTGGTTGCCGGCCTTCTTGCGGCCGTCGGCGCGCTGAGCGAGGCGCTCGGCCTGCTTGGTCAGCGTCGCCTCGTCGGCGCCGGTGAGGAACAGGTCGGCGTCCTCGTCGGAGATGCCGTGCTTGGCCGCGACCCTCAGCCGCAGCGCGGTGGCTTTGGCCTGGTCACGTTCCCGCTCGGCGGCAGCGGCCCGCTCAGCGAGCTTCTCCGCCTCCGACTTGTTCGCCTGCTCGATCTCGTCGAGCCGCGCCGCCTTCGTCCTCAGCTCGTCGTAGTCGGCAGGCTTGGCCCGCTTCACACGCTCGCCGATGATCCGGTTCAGCTCGTCCTGCGACGTGATCGGCTTGAAGCCGTCGCCAGCGCCGGGCGTGGTCTCGCTGGTGGTGTTACCGCCCTGAGTCGACGCGCTCGTCTCGCTCACTGTTCCTCCAGAATCCGCGCGTTGACCGCCGCGCGTCGGCGTACCCCACCCTTCGGCGGGAAGTCAGTTGATGCCCAGGTCGGTGCGCATCTGGGCGAGGATCGCCTTCGGGTCACCGCCAGCCTTGCCGCGGGCCGCGTTGTACTCCTCTAGCAGCGCGTCCACGTCGTACGGCTCCGCCTCTCCCGGCCACACCGGCGTCGGCACGCAGTCGCACTTGCTGTGGTAGCTGTTCGCCAGGCCGCCGGCGTCCTCCTCCGAGTGGTACACCGCCCCGCGGGACGCGAGCAGCCGGCAGAACGCGCACGTCGTCGCACCTGTCGGCACCCGCGCCCACCTGGCGTCCGCCGGATCCCGGTCCACGCTGCCCGCGATCGTCTGCCGGCCCGGCTGCAACACCAGCCGCTGCACACCGCCGGAGAGATGCTCCAACGCCTGACGCTGGTCCGGCTGGGCCCCGAACAGCGGACCGGCAGCCCACCGGGCCACCGCCGCCGCCTGCCCGTCCGGCGCCGGGTCCGCCATGACCGCCCGGAACCGGCCCGACGCACCCGCGCCCGCCCGCAGCTCGTCGTACCAGTCCGCCGCCGCCAACGCCGCCGCGTCCCCGTACGTCGCCACCAGACCGGCGGTGAACGTCTCCAGCTCCCGAACCGGCACGTCACCCGTCAGCGACGCCATCAGCTGCTCCCACCAGGCGACCAACTCGGCGAGCGCCAACGCCACCACGTCGCGCTGCACGGTCCGGAACTCGGCGACCTCAGCCCGCGTCGCCACTGCGGCTCTCCAGCGTCGCCACGGCCGGGTTCTGCCGGGCCACCTGCGCCGCCGCCGCGAGCATCGTCGTCCGCTGCTGCGCCTGTGCTCGCCGCCGGTCGGCGAGGGCCCGGTCGATCTGCTGCCGGTCCAGGCCGAGCAGCTCCAGGCCCACCTCGGTGTCCGCCAGCCACGGCACCGCCGACAGCTGCTTCATGCCGGCGTCGGCCTGCGCCGCCCGGCTGAGGAACCGCGGATCACGCCAGCGCGGCTGGATCGTCGCCCACTCCGGCGGCACGTCCTCGGCCTTGATGCCGTTCTGCATGGCCAGGGCTCGCACCACCGCCCGGCGCAGGTACGGCGCCCAGTCGTCCGTCGCCCCCTCGGCCTCCGCGATCAGCTCATGCTGTGCCGCGTCGTACGCCTCCGCGCTGGTCGGGTTCGCCAGGTCCGTGATCGCCACCGCCGTGTCCGGCAAGCTCGTGGCCCGGGCGAACATCTTCGCCGTCGCGTTCAGCACCTCGAGGTGCGGCGCCGGCGACGACGCCGGGAACTGCTTCACGTCCGCCCGGTCGAGCTGGTCGCCGCGCTCGTCCTGGTCCTCGCGGTCGGGGACACCCTTGATGCGGCCCATCACGACCTGCCACGACTGCTTCGTCGACCCATCGGCGTTCTTGAAGATACTCTCGTCGGCGCCGAGCAGCCACAGGTCGGGAATGGCGTAGATTTCGGAGTGCGCCTCCATGCGGATCAGCGCCCGCGTCGCCTGATCCTGGAGGGCCATGACCTCGCGGGAGATCCGCGACGACCCGAACGCGCGATCCAGGCGCGGCCGGTACGGCAGCGGCTCCGCCGGCACCCCCCACGGATGCTCCTGCACGTCCGCCGTCCAGCCCGACGAATCCCGGTCGGCAACGATGGTGCGGCCGTCGAGATACAGCGCCAGCGCGGTCGGCTTGCCGTCGTCGTCGCGGCCTGAGATGGACAGCAGGCTGTCCAGCCTGCGGCGCCGCCCGTTCCATTCGCCGGTCGCGTTCCGCGCATCCCGGAAGTGGATCAGTGCGTCCGGCTCGCCCTCACCGCCGCGGGTGTTCACGATGAAGCTGGTCGAGTGGATCAGCGACGAGATCGTGCCCTGCGACACCTCCGACCCCAGGTTGTTGCCCTCCCACACCCCACGCCAGCCGAGGTCGTCGAGAGACCCATCGGGCCACACGAACCCGTCGAGGTTGCAGCGCCGGGCGAGGACGTCGACGGCCTTGGCCGACCAGCCCAACACGATGCCCAGCCGCCAGTACTGCGGCGGGATCACCGACCCGACCAGCCGGACGACCTTCTTCATGTCGTAGTACGCCGACCGCAGCCGGTTCCGTTCCTCCTTCGCCCGGAGCTGCTCCAGCAGCCCGTTCAGGGTGCGGTTGTCATCGTCGGTGATCCCCGGAAGGGTGATCGTGTCGCTCACAGCACCACCGCCCTCCGGCCACCGCCGCTACGTCCCGCACCCGCCCGGCCGGGCTTGCGGACCTTCGTCTGCTGGGCGCCGATCAGCGCCAACGTGCCTGCCTGAATCGGCGTGATGTCCTGCTCTGCGGTCTTCCGCGACCACACCCACATGCCCGTGTCACCCAGCGCCCGCTTGCCTGCGGCGAGCGCAGCCGACGTGAACTGCGGCTGCCCGATGTGGTGCAGCCACCCGGTCACGATCCCGTCGAGAACCCGCGAGCAGCCCGCACCCAGCTCGGCGACCTTCACCGGCGTCGCCTGGAGCTGGGTGCCCTTGAAGAACCAGCGGTCGCCGCGCTTCTCCAGCAGGGCGGCGATCGGCCCCGCCACGTCCACCACCACCGCACGGATCTGCGGATTCGCCGCCACCGTCGCCACCAGGTACGGCACCAGCCACGCCACCCCACGACCCCGGGTGTGCTGGTCGTCGTCCAGCTCCATGTGCCAGGCGCCGTCGGCGCGCTGGCCCGCCAGGGCCACCGACGCCCAGGTCAGGTCGGGGCCGCACTCCGCGCCCAAGGCGAAGCGGTCCACCGCCACCGACAGCTCGTCGGCCTGGTCCTTCCACGACGGCGCCGGGATGACCCCGCTGGATTTGGCCGCGTCCCAGATGCCGAGGGCCTCGCGTAGCCACGCCTCGTCCGACGGCAGGTTCTCCCGCAGCCGCAGCATCGACTCCAGCGGCGTCCGCGCCGGGAACGACGGGTTCGCCTTCGCCCACTGCTCCCGGTCATCCGGGTCAGCGTCCTCGTCGGCGGAGCACTCGATGTAGACCATGTCGTCGGACTCGCCGGCGATGGCCTTCGCCCGCTTCGCCGAGAACGCCTCACCCGGGTCGATCGGTCGCGGCGGCGTGCCCATGTAGAACAGCAGCGCCCCATGCGGATGCCGGGACTGGTTCGTCGCCGCAACCATGTCTTCGAGCGCCTTCTCCGTCAGGATCTGCGCCTCGTCGAACACCTCGACGTCGACCTCATCGAAGCCACGCCCGAAGCCCTGCTCCCGTGCACCGAACATGATCACAGACCCGTTGCGGAACGCGATCTCCTGCTCGCCGTTCGCCGTCCGGATACTCGCGATGTGCGGCGCGACCTTCTTCCGGCGGGCGAAGCCCTGCAACGCCTTGAAGGTGTTCGTCGCCGTGCGCGTACGGTGCGCCGTCCAGATCACCTTGAAGCCCGGGAACAGCACGCACAGGGCGAAGATGATGCGGCCGACAAGGAAAGTCTTCGCGACCTGCCGAGGGATGCTGAGCACCACCCCGCCGATCGTGGCCGCGTAGATCCCGTCGGCTCGCTTGCCGAGGATCGCCCGGCCGGCGCCCTCCTGCCACTCGTCGAAGACGTCGCCGAACTCGCGGCACTTCTCCCGCACAGCCGGCCACCCGGTGGCCACCACGCCGGAGGGCAGCACGACGTGCCGGGCTACCTCAGATAGCCGCCGCGTCGAACGCTTCGTCGGGGACCGGGCCGCCACGCTCGCCCTCCTGCTTCTCGCGGGCGTCGATCGCCTCGATATCCCGCGTGACCTCCATCAGCCGCTTCGTCAGACTGGCCAGGTCCCGAGCCGGCGTGTTCTTGTCCTCGACCGCCTCGGCGATCCGGGTCTGCATCGCCACCAACAGTTCCCGGGTGGTGCCGCTGCCGGCGGCCTCGGTGACCGTCTTCGGCGGCGGCGGCTTCTTCGGCTGCTCACCGGGGGCGACTACCCGCAGCTGGGCAGCCTTGCGAGCGCGCGGGGGCATGGTCACCTCCTGGGGTCACGTGGAAAAGATGCCGGGGAGAGATCCCGCCTAAGCCGGGAAGTGCGGGTAGGGGTGGGGGCGGGGGGACCTCCCCCTATGTCCGGTTTGGTCGGGCCAGGCTGCCTGACCTTCGCAGGATTGGGCCGCCGTCTTCGCGGTCGCTCTTGGCTCGGTTGCAGCGGCGATGGCTCGGCTGCTTGTTGCTCAGGTCGTCGGTGCCGCCGCGGTTGCGGGGGACGATGTGGTCGACCTCGAAGCGGAGCGGATGGGGCCCGCAGCCTGTGCAGTTGAGGGGGCCGGGGCAGCGTTTGCCGTGTTCGCCTGGGACGACGGTGAGCGTGTAGTCGATCGGCTCCCCGCACAGTGCGCAGGGTGGTCGACCTCGGGCGATGGTGTGGCGGTGCCGGTCGCGGGTGGTGGTGTTGCGCATGGTCAGTCGTCGTAGTCGCTGGCGGCTGACCTGCGCAGGCGAGTCGACGCGTACTCGACGAGGCCGAGCATGCGGTGCAGGGGCACGTCGCTGTCGCGGCTGATGAGCCCGACGGCGGTGACGCCGTAGCCGTCCTCGGCGAAGCGCTGCTGCGAGGTGATCACGACGTACTCGGTGAGGACGTACGCCTGCTCGTCGCCGTACGCCTGGAGCGCCTGCTCGATGGCAGCGGTGAGGGCCTGATCTGCGGCGACCTGTTCGGGCGTACGGCTGCTCACCTTGGCTCCTTCGCTTCCTCCCGCGTGGTGGGTGCGGGCAGGCCAGCCCCGCCGCTCGGCCTGCCCGCGTCCCCCGCCCGCGTCCCGACCCTGGACGCACGACAGCCCGGCGGACCCTGCGTGGGTCAACGTCCGGGCTGCGGGCACAGTCCACCTACGCCTCAGGTGAACAAGTCGATGATCAGGCAGCGGCCGGGGTGGCGTCAAGTCGGCGGGGTGCGTGTCGGGTGCCGCGCTTGCAGCCTCGTCCGCCGAGCCTGACTCGGGCCTCGATGGCTGCGGCTTCGTCGAGGGGTGAGCAGCCCTCGATGGTGGTGAGGCCTTTGCGTTCGCGCCAGCGGCGGATCATGCCCACGGTCACGTCGGGGCCGAGGCGGGCCGCGAGTTGAGCGGCGGTGCCCCACTCGCGGCCGGTGCGCGGGTCGCGGATCACGGCCGCCAGTCCTCACGGTAGCCGGGCCGGTCGGCAAGCGGTGCCGCTACGTCTCGCAGGTCGGGGCAGGGCCATGGCTCGTGGCAGTGGTCGCAGCGGCCGGTCCAGGAGTAGGCGCCAGGTCCATCCTCAAGGTCGGCCGGGAAGTCGTAGCTGGCGTGGCGGTCGAGGATGCGCCGCTTGGCGTCCACCTCGGCCAGCACGCGGGCCGGGTTGTGGCGGGCGATGTACTCGGCATTGGCCCGGTACTCCGGCATGTTGGCCACCTGGCCGGCGATAATGCACGTGCCGACTGTGTCGATGCCGAAACCCTCGGGCTTGACGTAGACCCGGTTGTCGCGTCCGCCGAACGTCGGGCCCACTTCCCATGGTCCTCCGGTCGCCTCTCGCGCCATCCGCTCGTCTTCGTCGAGCTGCGCGCGGAGCCAGGTCACCAGGTCGTCCACGGTCCTCATCGTACCTTCCTAGGCCAGTCGGTCCGGTTGTCTACCGCAGCGGTAGGGAAACACAGGAACGGTCATTATGGAGTAAGATCGACTTCCGTTTTGCCCGGTAGTGGCCCGTGACGCGAGGTGGACTCACACCACGGGCCGGCCGGTCAGGTCGACGCCTTCGCCTTCCGGCCGCTCTTGCCCGAGTACCAAGGCAGAGCGAGCCCGTCGTTCTCGGCGCGGGGAACGATGTGCAGGTGGAGATGCCACACGCTCTGCGTGGCCTCCCGTCCGGCCGACGTGATGACGTTGCACGGCGGAGAGGCCAGCTCGGCGGCGCGCCGCATGGTGGCCGCCGACACGGCTGGGTTGGTCCAGACGTCGCGAACATGCGTCGTCGGGATGACGAGGGTGTGGCCCGCGACGACGGGGTTGAGCGGCACGATCGCGATGGCGTCGTCCCAGCGGCGCACCACCTGTGCGGGCGCGTCGCCGTTGATGATGGCGCAGAAGACGCAGGGCTCCATGGTGCTCTCCTTCGGTCGGTTCGGGTCAGGTGGTGGGTGCGGCCCCCGCGACCGCACCGATGACGGCGGCCCTGGGCCAGATGTGCGCGACGCCCTCGACGGCGCCGGGCATCCCGCAGGGGCAGCCGGGGCCGGTGCACAGGCACGGGCGGTGCGGTCCACCGCCGGGCTCGCGGGTGCCGGGGCACACGACCGTCCAGGCGTCCTCGGGGCCGGCGGTCTGCACCTCCAGGGCGCGGGCCCGGCAGGCGGGGCACTCCGGTGGCGGGTTGCCGGGCAGCGGCCGGCGGGCGGGGCCGATGCCGAGGACGCGGCGGGCCGACTGGTCGAGGTGCGCGAGGGCCTCGGCGGTCCGCTGGGCGGCGTGGTCGCTGAGGGCGGGGATCGCGTGGCGGATGCGGGTGGCGGGGTCTTGGCCGGGCGCGCCGGGCAGGTGGCCTGCGAGGGCGTCCAGTTCGCGGAGGATGCCGCCGAGGGCTGCGGCGTACGGGTCGGGGCGTGCGGGCGCCCATGCGCCGAGGGCGAGGTCGGCGACGGGGTCGCTGTGGCCGCCGAGGGCGTGACGCCGGCCGAACACCTGGCTGGGGATGGAGACGTCGCGGAAGGCGCTGGAGCCGGTGAGGGCGAGGGAGTGTTTGGCGGCGGTTTCGAGGGCGGTCAGCGCCGCCTGGAGGGACCAGGCGGCGGCGACGGCGTGCAGGTGGTGCGGGGTCACGGTGCTCCTCAGACGATCCGGGCGAGGGTGGTCCACCGGCGCAGCCGCAGTTCGGCGGCGATCCGGTCGGCGGTGCGGCGGTCTTGGGCGGCGTGCCAGCGGACGAGGGTGGCCGGGTGCAGGACTCGGCGGCCGGCAGTGGTGGGGCGGATGTGGCGTGCGCGGGCCCAGGCGGCGATGGTGCGGGCCTCGGGGCGGGTGCCGCCGATGAGGTCGCCGACCTGGGTGCTGGTGAGGTAGTCGCCGCCTGGCACCGCTCAGCCCTCCCTCGTGACGTCCACGTCGGCTGGTGCGTCGCGGTGCGGAGTCGACACCCAGACGTGGCCGTCGGCGTCGACCAGGTCGACGATGAGGGCGTACGGGGCGTGGGGGTGGCGCTCGATGCGGCGGGCGGTCCAGGTGCCGCGCCAGGGCGATCCGGGCACGTTGTAGGTGACCTTTTCGCCTCGGCGTACGTCGGCCCAGGTGCGGCGTGGTTCCGGAGCGGCCGGGAGGTCGGTGGCGAAGAGCTCCATCTGTCCCTGCACCGCTCAGCCCTCCTGCTCGACGCAGCGCACGTCGTGCTGGTGGCCCACGACCCCATCGCCGGGGCACGCCGCGGCGCGGTGGCCCTGGTACTCGCGGCCGGAGCCGGTGCGGAGGCGGACCCAGTCGCGGACCTCGTTCTGGGCGTGAGGGGCGCCGGCGGCGCGGGCGTACCGGCTGGGGACGGCGATGACGCTGGAGACGACGGCGGGCGGCGGGTCGCCGAGGCCGGTCTGGTCGTCGCTGTCCAGGGCGGCCAGGACGGCCTCAGCGCACTGCTCCCGCACCGACAGCGCCACGAACGGCCCCCAGTCCGCGAGCGTGCGGGTGATGGCGTTGAAGGCCAGGGCGTGACGGCGGCGGGCGTCAACGGGCGGCTCCTGCGCGCCGAGCACCCGCACCAGCTCGCCCGCCAGCGGCGCGTGCGGATCCGTCAACGCACTGTCCGGCCACGCCGCGTACCACCCGTCGAGCAGCATCCCGATGGCCTCGGCCCGCTCGTCGTCGTTGGTGGCGGTGTTGAGGCTGCGGCGGACGTTGTGGAGGAGGCCGTCGATCGCGGCCTGGTCGACGTCGGCGGCCGGCGCGGTCTCGTCCTGGTCGATGAACAGGACGGCCCGGGTGGGGCCGTACTCCTCCTCCAGGGCGGCGGCGATGAGGGTGCCGTAGATCGGGTGGTGCCATCCGTCGTCGAGGGGTCGCCAGACGACGTCGCGGCTGTCGATGCGGACGCTCTCGGCGCGCTCCATGGCGTCGGCGAGAGCGTCGGCGTCCAGCGCGCCCCCGTCGGCCCGCTGCTCCTGCGCGCGGCACGGGGA
This sequence comes from Micromonospora sp. CNZ303, assembly GCF_004345505.1. Classification (NCBI taxonomy): domain Bacteria; kingdom Bacillati; phylum Actinomycetota; class Actinomycetes; order Micromonosporales; family Micromonosporaceae; genus Micromonospora; species Micromonospora sp. CNZ303. The sequence continues at coordinate 82,441 of NZ_SLVT01000011.1, forward strand.
ACCGAGGCCCGGCGTGGCGGGCTCGTTGAGGATCTCGTCGATGCGGTCGATGAAGGCGGCGAGGTCGAAGTCGCAGCCGCCTTCGGTGCAGTCGGTGCCGCAGCGGTGGGTGCGGGCTTCGCGGATGGCGCGGAGCTGCCGGTGGGCGTGGTCGGCGGCGGGCGCGGCGGCGATGAGGTGGTGGGCTGTGCGCTTCCACTGGTCGCGTTCGGTGGTGAGGCTGTTCCAGGCGTCGAGGTCGAGGCGGCTGAGGGCTTCGTCGCGCTCGCGTCGGGCCTGGTCGCGTTCGTCGGCGAATCCGGCTGCGGTGGCGGTCATGTCGTCGAGCTGACGGCGGAGGCTGTCCAGCTTGCGCAGGGCAACCTGGTGGTCGGTGCGTTCCTGGGCGAGTTCGGTGGCGATTTCCTGCGTCTCGCGTTCGGCGGTGATGACGAGGCCGTGGGCGCGGTTGGATTCGGCGCGGAGCTGCTCGCGTTCGGTGGCGAGCAGGTCGACGAGTTCGGGCGTGCTGGCGGTGGCGGATTGGATGCCGGCGCGACCCAGGGCGTCCCGGGTCTGGGCCAGCTCCTGGTGGAGGTCGTCGCGTTGGCGGCGGGCACGGTCGAGCTTGGTGCGCAGCTCCTGGAGGTTGTCGAGGGCGTCGTCGCGCTCCTGGCGGGCGGTGGCGGCTTCGGTGTCGAGGCGGACGCGGTCGCTGGCGTGGAGGTAGGTGGCGAAGCTGCGGTTGGTGGGGGCGTCGCTGGCGGCGTAGGGCTCGGTGGTCATGGTGGTCCTCCGGGTCAGGCGGGGATGTCGTGGGCGGGCAGGTGGACGTCGACGACGGGCCGGTCGAGGTGGGGCTCGTCGACGTGGCGGCGGTGCTGGGCGGGCTGGGTGCGCGGGCGCCGGCGGCGGGTGGAGCGGCGCGGGGTGACCTGCTCGTCGAGGGTCTGGCCGTACTGCTCGGCGCAGCCGCGGCAGACCTTCATCCGCCACCAGGTGGTGTTGCCCATCTCGCCGTTGGGCGGCAGGGCGGCGAGGAGGTAGCGGTCGCCGGGCTGGATGGTGGTGCGGCAGCGGGTGCCGGTGTCGCTCTCGCAGTGGTGGGTCTTGCGGGCGGTGCGGACGGTGCGGATCTCAGCCATGGCGGGTGTCCTCGATCTCGTGGCGGATCAGGCGGCGGGGTCGGTGGTGGGGCGGAGCCGGCCGGCTTCGGCGAGCAGGGTCTTGGCGTGGCGCTCCCGGGCGGCGGTGTCTTCCCACCACGCCCCGTCGGGCGCCTTGCCGGGGCTGGCGTTCCACTCGCGGACCGGCTGCATGTTCGGGTCGTACGCCGGGTTGGGGACGGCCTCGGCGGCGCGCTGGTGGGCGCGGTGCTCCCGTTCCCATGCGACGGTGCGGGGCCGCAGGGCTTCGCGGTCGCCCTCGGGGATGACGTCGCGGACCTGGCCCACGAGGGCGCGGATGTCGGCGGACCGGTCGCGCAGGGGGCCGGCTTGCTCGGCGTACGCGGCGATGGCCGCCTGCTTCTCCTGCTCGCGCTCCAGCTCGCGACGCTGGCGGCGTAGGTCGGTGGCGAGCCGCCGCACGTGCACGGGCATGATGCGCTGCTCGCTGGCGGCGTAGTGGCGGGTGACGGCGGCGAGGGCGTCGGCGGCGTCGAGGTCGGCGAGGGCTTCGTGCCAGGCGGCGACGTCGGCCTGGCCGACGGTGCGCTGGTCGAACGCGGCGGCCTTGGCGAGGACGCGGGCGGTGTCTCCGGGGGTCATGGCTACGCCACCTCCTGGGCGTCGTACTGGGCGGCGAGGGCGAGAGCGTCGGTGACGCGCTGGTCGGTGGTGGAGGGGCGGCGGGCGGCGCCGGCCTGCCGAGTTCCGGCGGCGGGGGCGTTCATCACCTCGTTGACCACCGACGGCAGGACGGAGGGGTGCAGGCCCTTGGAGTGCCAGGCGACGAGGCCCTTGCGGATGTCGGCGGCGGCGACGCCCTCGGCGAGCATCGTCTTGACCTGCTTGCCGACCTGGCCGATGACGGCGCCCGGGGGGCGTCGGTTGCAGTGGTCGATCCAGTCGCCGATGAGGGCGTCGGTGGTGGTGGGAGAGGCGGCGATCGCGAGCGCGTTCACGCGCTCCGCCGAAGGCGGGATTCCCTGCTCCCTGATCCCCTGCTCCCTGATCCCTGCTCCCTGCTCCAGGCACGGGGATTCCGCGACGGGTTCGCGAGAGTCTCGCGAGGGTTCCGCGACGGGCTCGGGAGGCGGGGCGTTTTCCCTGGTTTCGGGCTTGACGTGTACGGCGCGGGGGTCGTCAGGCTCGGGGTAGCGTGGTTTCCCCGGCTTGTCGATCTTCTGGTGCTCTCGCCAGTTGACGATGGCGAGGTACGCCTTGCTGTCGACGGTGTAGCGACGGATTCGACCGGCCTCGTGAAGCCTCGCGAGATCCTCGCGAACGTTCGCGAGGGCCTCGCGAGGGTCGTCCTCCAGCGCGAAGAGCTCAGCCGCGACGAGCTTCGGGTTGTCGATGCCGACGCCGTTGTCGTCGACGTAGGTCCACAGCCCGATGAAGGTGAGCCGGGCCCGGAAGGTGTGCATCGCGATGGCTTCGCTCTTCCAGAACTCGGGCTTGATGGAGCGGATCCGGGCCACGTCGTGCCTTCCTGATCTATGCGGTGGTGCGGTCTGTTCGGGTTGGCTGGCCGGGCCCGCGTGGTGGGGCCCGGCCAGCCCGGTCAGCGAGGTTCGGCGTCGGGGAAGCAGGCCGGCTCGGTGCACGCCTGCGCGCCCTTCCAGTCGGCCCACGCGGCGCTCAGCTCCGCGCACGGGTCGTCGTCCGGGGCGCAGGCGGCGAACGTCTCGAACCGGAAGTCGGTCTTGCTCTCCGGGTCGATGCGGCGGCTCAGCGGCTTGTGAGCGACCGCGCCGTCCTCCAGAGGGAGACGGAGGGCGACCTGGGCACCGCCGACGGTAAGCGGCTTGGGCAGGCGGGGCAGGGTCGTGGCGTTCATGCGGCTCTGATCTCCTCGGTCGTGGTGGCGGGCTGCCCCTTGGCGGCCCGGTAGGCGGTCCTCTTGCGTTCGCGGTCCCGGGCACGCTCGGCGTCCCGGCACGGGTCGCACAGCGGCTCCCCGTGGTAGCGGTGCCGCTGCGCGGCGGCGTGCGTGCCGTGCGGCTGCAACCCCTGCTCCTCGACCCGGGCCTGCACCGTCCAGGCGGTCAGGGCGGTCCAGGACCGGTCGTCGGGTACGGCGGCGGCGAGCACGAAGAGCAGGTCGAAGCGCTCCTGATAGGTGGGCAGTACGGCGGCGAGCCAGCGGGAGTTGGCCTCGGGGTCGTCGTCGCGGACTCGGACGGCCAGCTCGGCGGCGACTGCGGCGAGGTGGTCGGCGTACTCCTCGCGGGTCACAGCTCGTCTCCGATGCGGCGGAGGTGCTCGGCCTGGGCGGCGTCCACCTCGGGCGTCGGGGTGGCCTGGGTGTGCAGGCCGTTCGCCCGGGCCCGGCCGCACACGCACGGTCGGTGGCCGTTGTGGTCGGCCGGGACGACCGCCGAGGGCGTGTACGGGTGCGGGCGGCCCGACCGGCGCCGGCCGCGGCTCACCGCTGGCCCCCGTAGATCTCCGGAGCCGTGACGCGACCCTCCCGCACGACCTGCGGCAGGTGCCCGATGTGGAAGTGGCCGGCAACCAGGTCGCAGGGGTACTCGCGCATGCCCTGCCGGTTGCGGTGCTTGCGGAGCATCTGCTTGGCCTGCTTGCGGCTCGGGTAGAGCCGCTTGCCGTGCTGGTCGCAGTAGCCGATGTAGCCGGGACGCTGGTCGGCCATCACGCACCGCCCCGCAGCCGGTCCAGCTCGGCGGCCAGCTCCCGGCGCAGCAGCTCCAGGCGGTGGACCTCGTCGCGCCAGGCCGGCACGTCGTCGGCGACCGCCCGGGCGAGCAGGTCCGCCACCGTGGTCGAGCCGCTGTCACGGGCCTCGGCGTACGCGACGTACCGCTCGCCCATGGCGTCGAGGTCGGCGGGCGCCGGGCGGGGCCCGGCCGGGGCCGGCGTCACGCCGGCCCCGAACAGGGCAACCACGTTGGTCGCCTCGAACCGCGTGCAGCCGGTCGCCGGGCACCCGCCGCGCTGTCCGGGCCGCACGATGGTGTGCAGCGGCTCCAGGGCCCCGCACGTGCACCGGCGCGGCTCGCAGGCGACACCGCCGGCGGCGGCACCCGGGTCCCGGCGGCTCACCGGGTGCTCGCGGTCAGCTCGGCGGGCTCCAGGTGGCCGGACCGCTCCCCGGCCAGCAGCGCCGACCCCTCCGGGGTCAGGTCGCCGGCCGGACGGCGGGGGTGGTTACCGGGGCACTCGCACCTCACGACGTGGCAGGAGCGGCAGCGGCGGTCGAGGCATGACGGGCACAGCAGCGGCCGGGTTCGCCGCACCTGGGCGACCTGGGCGCGGATCTCGCTCCGGGCGGCCCGGGTGAGGCGGGCCGGGATGGGGCGGGCGGTGAGGCCGCAGCCCTGGCACACCTCCACCGGGCCGTCAGGGTCGAGGTCGAGGCGGACGTGGCCGCCGCAGCGGGTGCAGTCGGGCAGGATCCCGCTCATCCGGCCATCTCCATCTCGGTCTGGGCGGGCGGCGTGCTCTGCGCGATGAAGGCCTCCGTGCGCTCGATCACCCGGGCCACCTCGTCGTCGGTCAGGGCGTTGGTGCTGGGAACCGTCCGCCCGGCGACCTCGCTGCACCACGCGAGCCGGTCGTCCCGGTCGGTGATCTCGGCCTGGCCGAGGAGGGCGAACATCTTGCGGCGGGCCGGGTCGTTGCCCGGGTTCTTCGGCTGGGGCGGGAACAGCTCGGCCTTGCGTGCCTTCCACGCGGCCTGGAAGCGGCTGGCCTCGTCCTTGCTGACGCGCCCCTCGTTGTCGGCCTCGACGGCGGCCCGCCAGACGCGGCGGAGGCCGGTCTCGTCGGTGGCCTGCCGGAGGTCGTCGAGCAGCCCGGTCGCGGCGGCGGAGAGCGCCGCGGGCGGGCCGGAGACAGGCCGGGCGGCCGGCGGCGCCGAGACGGGCCGCTCGTCGTCCGGCTCAAACGGCTGCAACGCGACCAGGTCCCGGGTGTGCGCCTCAGCCGGCGCGCAGCGCAACGTCTCGAAGACGATGTTCTCGACCGTCCAGTCCCGGGCCAGCTCGATCGGGTCGTCGTAGCCGGGCCGAATCCCGACGTGCACCGACCGGACGCCGATCACCGTGCCCGGCTTCGACCGGTCGAGACGGATCCAGCAGGACACGTCGAAGCCGAGCGTCTTGTGGCCCTCGACCTTGTACTCGCGCTGCCGCTCGATCGGCTTCCCGGCGTCGTCCAGGGCGGCGACTTCCTTGCCCCGGGCGGTCAGCAGGACGATGCCCGGGAAGGTCATCAGCGTGGTCATCAACTTGCGGTGGCGGGCGCCGGCCTCGTTCCACAGGTCCATGCTGATCTTCGGCTCGTCGTCCGGGCCGAGGGGCTTCGCGTTGTACTTGCGGACCTTGTACTCGTGGCGGCGGCGGGCCTTGTCGGACGCCCAGTCCTTCAGCAGGTCCCACTCGGCGGTCATCGAGTCGATGACCAGCACGACGGGCGGCTCACCGGCGGCGGCGGCGCGGGCGGCCTCGGTCTTCACGGCGTCGACGGCGGCCTGGATCTGCGCCCAGGTGCCGTCGTGCTCGACGACGAGGTAGTTGGCGCCGGGGATGGCGCCGTACTCGTCGGCGGCGCCCTCGCCGAGGTCGATCCAGTACATCTGGCCGATGCGGGGGCTGGTGGAGAACTGGGCGCAGGCCCAGGACTTGCCGGACTTCTCGCCGCCCTCGATGAGGATGAGCGGCCAGGGGACGCGGCCGGTCGGGGGGCGGGTGCGCAGGGCGGTCACTGCTTGGCTCCCTGGGTGTCGTCGGTGCGGGTGAGGTCGTCGCGCAGTTCGGCGAGGACGGCGGCGGTGTCGATGCGGCCGGTGCGCTCGTCGACGCCTGCGGGCAGGTGCCGGTCGGCCCAGTGGTGCGGGGCGAGGGCCTGCCGGTCGGCGGGGTGCAGGGGCGACCAGTCGCCGGGCACCGGCTCGGCGACCTGGTGGCGTGCGCCGCGCTGCTCGTGCTTGTCGGCGCGGTGGCGGCCGATGTACGGCCCGGCCGGGGCCGGCCCCACGGTGGGGGCCGGCGCGGCGACGGGCGGCTGCTGTGCGGTGGGGGCGTCGATGGCGGTCACCGGGCCACCTCGGCCTTCGGCTGAGGCATCTCGACGGAGACGTTCTTCTCGTCGCCGCGCAGAGCGACCGGCATGACGGCGGCCACGAACCAGTCGCCGATCTCGACGCGGAACGGCTTGCCCGGCTCGGCCAGGAGCCACCGCATCGGGTCGCACGGAGCCCAGCGGGCGGCCTTGAGGAGCGGCTTGACGACACGCCGGCTCAGACCGATCGGCGTCTGGATGCCGGCCGTGTCGTTGGTGGGCAGCTTGGCGAGGATCGGCTCCAGGTTGGGGGCGTTCTTGGCACCCTCCGGCTCGTCCATGTGCAACGTGACGTAGCCGAACTTGAGGGTCAGGCTGGCGTCGCCTTCGGTGATAGCGACGAGGTCAGCGCTGCTGCCCTGGTCCCGTATGAAGCGACTGAGGGCCTTGCGGAGGGCTCGGGCGTCACGCCAGTGCAGGAGGCGCGGGCGAGTGAACGCGCCGGTGGCGGCCTGGCGGGCGTGGCCGATGACGTACCGGTCGGTGGCGCTGGCGGTGAGGACGCCCACGGCGCAGTGGAGTTGGACGGCGCAGACGGACGGCAGGGTGACGTCGCGGCTGGCGAACGGGACCACGGACCCGAGAGCCTGGGCGAGGCGGCCGGTGGTGATGGTGACGGCGGGTTCGGTGCTCATCGGGCATCTCCCGGGGTGTCGAAGTCGGCCGGCGTGGCGGCCAGGTGGATGTCGCGGAGGGTGCGGTGACCCCAGCGGGGCCACGGCTTCTCCGCGTCGGGGGCGAGGACGGCCGTGGCGACCGCCCGCTGCTCGCCGAGCCGGGCCACCTCCGCCCGCAGGTCCCGCTCCACCCGGTGGGCCGCGCGGAGGTCGTCGCGGGCCTTGTCCCTCTCGGCGGTGGTGTCCGCGAGGGCGTCGGCGTAGGCCAGGGCGAGCAGCGATGCGGTGGCCAGGGCGATCAGCAGCACGAGGATGACGACGGCCTGGGCCACGGGCAGGGCGGCCATCAGGCGGCACCCCGGTCCAGGTCGACGGCCGTGACGCCGGCCTCCCTCAGCGCCCGCAAGTTGAAGGCGGGCCGCACCACCGGCGCGTACGACAGGCCGGCGGCGAACTCCGCGCAGTCGCAGTACTCGCCGACGAACAGGTCCGGGCAGCAGTCCTTCACCGGCACCGCGATGAGGCCGGGGTGGCGGGTGCCGACGGCGATGACTTCCACGCCGGCCGGCACGGGCACGGTCTCGTCGAGGTCGCCGCGGTCGTAGCGCAGGCCGCTCGGGTCGGCGACCTGCGGGCCGCCCGGTAGGCCCGGGGCCGGAAGCTGCGGCGGGTTGCCCCACGGGGTGGTGGGCTGCGGCTGCGGTGTGGGGTCCGGCTGGCTCATCGCGCACCGCCAGCGAAGTGCTTGCAGCCGCAGCGCCCGGTGCGGCGCACCGAGTTGAGCTGTGCAATGCAACCCCCGTCGAGCAGGTGCTCGGCCTCGTGCCAGCACCCGGGGCACTTCCACGGACCCTGGACGGGCTGGGGCACCAGTCGGGCGAGCTGCTCGGCGGACGACTTGCTCGGCTCGGGCTTGGCGCCGCCCTGCGCGGCACGCAGCTCGGCGACCTCGGCGCGCAGCCGCTCCAGCTCCGACTCCGCCCGGTCCGGGACGAAGGTGTAGGGGTGCACGTGCACGGCGCCGAGCTGGAGCCGGGCCGAGTACTGGAACGTGTTCCGCTCGTCGGGGCCAGCGGTGCCGCCGAACGCGGCGGCGATCGCGTCGACCACCGGCACCGTCCGGTCGGCGGCCCTCCCGGACACGCTGACGAGGAAGGTCAGGTCGACCCGGGACGGGGTCGGCTGGGTGCCGGCGAGACCGGCGACCCGGACGGCGGCCCGGTGCAGGTCCTCGGCGAGGGTCAGCCAGTAGTCCGGCTCCGGCTGGCTGATCGTGACCGTGCCGAGCGGAAACTCGTCGCTGTCGAGGACCTCTACGGCCTGGCCGCCGGAGGTGAACCGCAGCGTGAGGACGTCCAGGTCGTAGCCGGCCGAGGCCAGCTCGTCGCTGATCCGCTCCTGGATCTGGTCACCGATGGCCCCTGCGGGCAGGGTCGCGTCGGGGAGGTTGAAGCTGCCGAAGTTGAGGACCATGAGCTGGCCCTGCTGGGCGGCGGTGGGGGTGACCGTGTCGTGCATGGAATACTCCCTGTTGGTCGGCGCTCCGCGATGTCCTTGCCGGGATGCGGGGCGCTGTCTTCGTCTCGGGCCAGACGGCCCGGACGGACGGTCAGGCCGCGCGCCGCTGGCGCGGGGCTCGGCGGGTGACTCGCTCCTGGGTCTTCGCCAGGTCGGCGGCCCGCTGGCTGGTGCTGTCGCTCGGGACCGTGAACGTCTCGATCAGGGCCGCGAGCTGGTCGTCGGTGAGGTACAGCTCCTTGCCGATCCGAACGTGCGAGAACTGCCTGCGGCGGTCCCGCAGCCGACGCGGCGGCATCCCCAGCCGGTCGGCGACGTCCTTGAGCCGGATGAGGTTGGGCAGGGTGTTGGTCATCGCGTCCTCTCTTCCGCGGTGGCCGTGACGGTGTGGGCGTCGATGAAGGCGACGTAGCTGGCGAGGGGGATCCGCACAGCGCCGTTGCGACCGGCGGCCTTCACCGCCTTGAGAGCGCCCGAGGTGATGTAGCGGCCGACGCTCCAGCGGGAGACCCGCAGCCGCTCGGCGACCTCATCGACGGTCAGGAACTGCTCTTCCACGCGACGCCTCCATGCTGCTTCGTCTTGCTGCGTGTTGTGCGATCCCTACGTTAGATGACGCAGCAACACGAAGCAATACGAAGCAGCAGGAGGGCCCAAAGTTGTGCGTTGCGTTAAGTTGCTGAACGCTGCTATGTCCGGAAGCGCCCGCCGTGCTACAACCTGCTACATGACTGATCGGTCCGAACGGGGTCCCGCGTACGACTTCTGGGTACGCGTGAAGGCTGAACAGGCATCACTCGGTTGGTCGGATTCCGAGCTCTTCCGCCGGTCAGGCGTCACCCGGAACACGATCGCCGGACTCGGAACTCGCAAGCGGGTAGAGGCGGCCACCATCAACGCCCTCGCCGACGCCCTCGACATCCCCCGCGATGAGGCGCACAAGCTCGCCGGCCTCGTCCCGGAGGATCGGCCGGCCCGCGCCAGCAGGGTTCGCGAGGCGGTCCTGACCGATCCCATCTACACCGAGGACCAGCGGCAGGCCATGCTCCAACTGCTCGACATCTTCGAGCAGGCCAACGCCGCCAACGAGGGCCGCCGAGCCGGCTAGCCCTCGCGGCCCGCCCGCCGCGCGTCCGCCACCGCGTCCACCGCCGCGTCGATCGCCTGCGGCATCAGGTCCCCGTAGATCTCCGATGTCGTGGCGAGCTGCTGGTGCCCGAGCAGCCGCGAGATGGCCAGCGGCGTCATCCGGGGGTCGGAGAACAGCCACGCCGCGTACGTGTGCCGCAGGTCGTGCCATGACGGCGCAACGTGCAGCACCCCGGGGCAGTCGCAGTCCGACACCGCACCCGGCGGCGGACCGTAGTGCGCGGCGCAGCGGTTGGTGCCGGTGGCGACCCGGGCGCCGCACGGCTGGCCCGACCAGGTGGTGCCGCCGTAGTCCCGGCATCGGCCCCGGGCTCCCGCGAGGTGCTCGCCCTCGCCGGCCGGCGGATGCTGCCGGCAGAGGCGGGCCCGGTGCAGAGCCGGCTTCCAGACCCGGTCGTAGCAGGGGTCGTACTCCAGGGCCCGGCCGTCGTCGTCGCGGAAGATGAACGTCTCCGGCGGCTTACCGGCGACCAGCTCGGCGAGCGTGGCGAACAGGTCGGCGCCGATCGGCAGGACCCGCTTGGCCCGGCCCTTCGTCGTGCCGAGGTACCGCTTTCCGTTCGCCTCCTTCCACGCCCGCCACACCCTGATCCGTGGCCCGGCGCCGGCGGTGGCTGGCACCAGGTGCTGGGCGGCCAGCGCGGTCACCTCCGACCAGCGGGTGCCGGTCTCCACGATGGTGTCGAGCAGCGGATGCCAGCGGTCGGCGAACTGCGCGCGCAGGAGCTCGAACTGGCGGGGGGTGAGGTAGACGGCGCGGTGGCCGCCGGACTCGTCGTCGTCGGCGACCTGGTCTCGAACGAAGTCCGTCCCGTGGCACGGGTTGATCGGGATGTGCCCGTGGCGGACGGCAGCGCCCAGCGCGGTGTGCAGCAGCGAGTAGTAGCGGGTGACCGTCTTCGGGCCCATCACGGCCCGCAGGTCGTTGAGCCAGCGCCCCACCATCACCGGCGTGATCTCCGTCAGCGGGATGTCGCCGAAAGCGGGGTGTATTCTGTCGCGCAGTTGTTGCTCATACCGTTCACGCGTTCCGGGTGTGATTCGCGTTTTCGACGGCAGCCATTCTGCGCACCATTCCCGCAAGGTGATTCCGCCGGGGGAATCTGTATCCCCCATGTCTATGCCCATGTCGGTGTAGACGCGCTCGGCGGTGATGCGCCCTCGGTGGCCCTCGACGATGGCCTTGGCCTCCTGGGCGTAGCTCTCCGCCGGCCAGCTGGTGTACTGCTTGCGGCCCTCGTGCCGCCACACCACCCGCCAGGAGGGGCCCTTCTGTTCGATGCTCGCCACGGGGACAGATCATCGTCCCCCGGGGGACAGACGGCAAGGTTCGGGGCGTGTTTCGCCGTCACGGACCGTGCCGAACGCACATGGCGTTACGAGGTCAGAGGCCCTACGGGCAGGTCGGAGCGCCCTACGCCGATCAACTCATAATCCCTCGGTCGCGGGTTCGAGTCCCGCCCGCCCCACCCTGAACGAGGGGCCAGGGTCGCAGAAGCGCAGGTAGCGGCGGATGTCCTGGCCTCGCTGCCATGCTCCGGCCCGACTCACGTTCTTGGCAGCAGGTGAGCGAGTTCCGCGCAGCGCCGCACGGGTTCGTCGCGTTCAGCTCGACACCTGGCGGAGATGCGGGCGGAGGCCGGGCTTCGGGGCGGCGGATGCGCCTTCCGGTGCCCGTCCTCGGGAGCGGCGAGTCAGTTTTGGCCGGGGCTTGCTACCGGTAGTCCTGCGGCCTTGGCCGATTCAAGCAGCCGCCGGTCGTAGGTGACGAAGGCGATGAGTGTCGTTCCGGACTCGTTGGTCAGTACCTGGGCGGTGGCGAGGTGGATGGCGTCGAGGCTGCGTAGCGTCGGCTCGGCGAACGCGGCTGCGGTCGCGCGGATCGTGCTGTCGATCTCTAGTCGGAAGAGCCGTCCGACGGCCGCCGGCACTCCGATCAAGGCTTGCGGAGCTGACCGGCGCAGTGCTCTGGGCACTTCCACCTCGACGAGGGCAGAGGAAACCAGCGGCACGTCGTCGTGGTTGTTGAGCCAGGAGACGAGGTCAGCGGTGCATGCCTCCTGCCGAACCAGTTTGACGACGGCGGCGGAGTCGAGGTAGATCACCAGCGCTCCTCGTCACGCAGCGCGGTAAGGGTGGCGGCCACGTCCACATCCTCGTCGCCGAGCTTCGGTGGAAGCGGCACAGGACCACCGCCGGTGGGGGCGACGGCGCGCCCCGCAGCTACCAGCTTGGCCAGCATCGATCTGTCGTCGCGTACTGGAACAAGTCGCGCGATCGGGCGACCTCGGTCGGTGATCTCGACGGTCTCACCGCCGCTCACCCGAGCCAACACCTGGCTCGTGTTCTGGTTCAGCTCCCGCACACCGATGCGCTCCATGGACAGAAGTGTAGAACCAAATGTTCTACGGTTCCAGTAGCCCGTGTGACCAGCGGCTTCCTTCTCGCCACGACCAGAAGCGACGGCACCAGGCAGCCAATCAGGAGCCCTCCGGAGATCCCGCAACGCGGTGCCCCGTCCGACCACCGCCTGCCCTCGGGACGCCACGGACGTCGGCCGCACGTCGGGCGTGGCGTCGACGCCATTCCATACCAGGCGGCAGCGGCACCACCGCCACGGCCGACTCATGGCCCCTGGAAAAGGTAGATCACACCCCCGACCGCCAGCGCGATGCCGGCAAGCATGAAGCCGACACCGGCGACGTACCGGCCCACCTCGCTCGTCTGCTCCGACGCCTCCCGCTCGGTGGCGTACCAGCCTCTCTTCCACAGGCTCCTGGCGATCTGGCGGTGGTGTTCGTCGGCCACGCCGAAGAGGTTCGCCACCCACACCAGTCCGGTGAAGCCGACGAGCAGCCCATAGCCGAACAGGGCGATCGACCGCAGAATGGGCCCCGCCATATCGCAGCTCCTCCGGGACGGCAACCGTGAGCTCTGGCTCGAACGGTAGGCGGCACCAGCAAGCGTGGCGACACTGTCAGGTGCTGCGCGCCCGCGCCACCGCGATCCGGCAGCCGCGCGTGGGGTGTGGCGGGAGGCGTTGGACATCGTCGTGGAGTTGGGGCAGGACGCCGCCCACATCCTGGACAGGATCCGGCCGGCGTCTTCCTGACGGACATCGTGGGGCCGGGAGGAACTGGCGGATAGCCGACTGTCCGATCCTGCTTCTGCCACGAAAAGGCGGATTACGGTGATCTCTGCTTCACCCCCGGCAGGGGCCACCGACCTCGGCGCGTACGCGGCGGAAGGGATTCCGATGAGCAGTTCGTCAATGTCCTTCGACACCGCGCGTCGGATCCTCGGCCAGCGTGACTCCGAGTGGAGCAACAAGCTGAGTACCCTGCTCGGGCTGGCGGCGCTGGGTAGCGGGGCCGTCGGTTTCGCTGTGCCGGCGATCAAGGCCGGGTGGGGTTGGATCGACCAGAAGAACGAACTGGTCAGCCAGCTCACCTCGGCCGTCGACCGCGTACGCGACAGGTGCCTGGGCGCCAGGGGCCGCGAGCGACACGAACTCATCGCGGCGGCCCACACCGCCGTGGTCACCGGCGCGTTCTTCGCCGCCCTCAGCGAGGTGGTGGGTAAGAAGTACGCGCGGCTCAGCCTGACCGACGTCGAGAAGCAGCAACTGGTCTCCGGCAGCGTCGACGGCGACCACGAGAGCATGGTGTCCTACCTGCTGAACGTGCAGGTGCCGATGCCGTGGGCCGCCTGCGGATTCGAGGAGAACCTCGCGGCTTCGGTGACTCCCTTCTACGAGAACCTGACGGGGCGCTGCCTGCACTTCTTCCAAGGGCTTGTCGCCTGGCAGCGGATCGAGCCCGAGATCCGGGTCTCCGGCGACGGCAGGACGCTGGCGTCGGTCGTCGTGAGCAGGGCCGTCAACCGCTACCGGAACGACTACCGGCGGCTGGCGGCCGAGGTGCCGGAGTTCGGCATGTGGGCACTGCTGGACCAGTTCGAACACGCGACGGCGGCCCGGAAGTCGGCTCGTCAGCGGTCCGAGGAGTTCCAGCGACGTTCCCTCTCGCTGATGGAGCAACTCCTCGCCGGCCTCTCCCGGATGCGGGAGAGGAACGTGCCGACCGAACGTAGCCGGACGATCATGGCGCAGCGCAATCGTCAGCTCCTGTCCGAGCCGCTCGCGCACGTCACGAAGGTCGACCTGGAGTCCGGCCTCAGCATGCCGGACACCGAGACCGGCTACGTCAACCCACGCTTCCAGTGGGCGGTGATGAGCGGCAGTTCCCGCGCCTGGGACGAGGAGTGGTGGGAGCAGCAGCGGCGCGGGCACCGCCTGGACCACTTCCTGGCCGCGTACTTCACCTCCGCGCGTAGCGCCGAACTTCCGCTGGTCATCCTGGGCCACCCGGGCGCGGGGAAGTCCCTCCTGACCAAGATCATGGCGGCCCGGCTGCCGCCCGAGCACTTCGCCACGGTCCGCGTGCCGTTGCGCCAGGTGCGGAACCCCGCAGCCAAGATCTACGAACAGATCCAGGACTTCCTCGACGACGACACGCACCTCGGCGTGCGATGGCGGGACCTGTCCGACGCCAGCCGGGAGGCCACGAGGGTGGTGATCCTCGACGGCCTGGACGAGCTGATGCAGGCCACCCGGACGACCGAGTCGGGATTCCTGCACGAGGTCCGGGAATTCCAGGAGAAGGAGGCCAAGCTCGGTTCGCCGGTCTCGGTGGTGGTGACCTCCCGCACCGTCGTGGCCGACATCGCGAACATTCCGGCGGGTTCCCTGGTCGTCAAGCTCGAAGACTTCGATCGGAGCCAGGTCGATCACTGGGTCGACATGTGGAACAAGGTCAACCAGGAGCCGATCGCGAACGGCACCGTGAAGCCGCTCGCGGTGGACAGCGTCTGGGCGATGGGCGAGCTCGCGCGCCAGCCGCTCCTGCTCCTCATGTTGGCCGTCTTCGGCGCCACGGAGGATCCGCCGACCGGCGGCGACGGTCAGGTCACGCAGGCCCAGGTGTATCAGTGGTTGCTCAACGGCTACATCGCGCGCGAGGTCGCGAAGACGCCCGGGACGGCCACGGACCTCCTCTCCGAGGACGAGGAGATCGCCGCGCGCGCGGACCACGAACTCTGGCAGCTCGCGATCGCGGCCTTCGCGATGTTCAATCGCGGCCAGCAATCCGTCACCGGCCAGGACCTCAACAGCGATCTGGCTCCGATGTTGCGTGCGGGCGCGGCGCAGGGGAGCCACCGGAAGCGTCTGGCTCAACCGCTGGATCCCGCCATCCGTACCATCGCCCGGTTCTTCTTCATCCACGCGGCCGACGTCACTGGTGTGGTCTCCGGTAGCAGTTACGAGTTCCTGCACGCGACGTTCGGCGAATACCTGATCGCCTATCACGTGCTGGAGCAGCTGAAAGGGCTCGCCGACGCACGCCGTCGGCTGCCGGTGGGCCAGGAGTGGACCGACGATCAGTTCTTCGCGCTGCTGTCGCACCAGCAACTGTCGGTCGGCGGCGCCATCATGCCGTTCCTGCGGGAACTCTTCGAGGCCGCGCCGACGGCTCAACGGCGGGCGATCGTCGCGGAGCTGAAGGCCCTCGTCCGGGTCAGCCAGGAACGGGAGGGAGTGGGTCGCTTCGAGGGCTACAACCCGTCGAGCCGTTTCCTGCTCGGCCGGGTCGCCGCGTACCTCGGCAACCTGCTCACGCTGTTGACCGAGCTCTGCGACGGGCCTGTCCCGCTCGACGAACTCGCGCCCGAGGGGGACGACCAGCTGACCTGGTGGCGGTCCACCGTGCGCTTTCTGCACGCCGGACTCGACGACAACGGGTGGTCGATGCTGCTCTCCAGCATCGACCTGTCCGTCGCTGACGAGGTGCCGGCCATCTTCAAACGGCGGGCGCCGATGGACAGGTTGCTCATCCACCCGTACGAGGCGCGACTTGCCGGAGATACCGAGCGTGAGTTGCAGCTCCTGCTCGGCGCCACGGCCCTGCACGGGCGTCGCCTCGCACGCTGGGGTGACGAGACCGGCGACGTGTGCATGAAGATCGTGTCGTCCCTGGTGCACCGTGACGAACGCTCCGGCGACCACGAGGCCATCATGGACGCGGCGGCCTCGGCAGCCTCGCCGGAGACCGGGAACCTCTTCATCGAGTACCTGGTCCGCCATGCCGGTCGGCTCAACTACAAGGACGTACGGAGGCTGGCCCAGACCGCGCTCTGGATGAACAGCACCCAGGCTGCCGTGCGCATCGCCCCTGTGGTGGCGCAGCACCCGAAGCTGTTCATCGAGTACCCGCGGCTCCTCAACATCTACGAACGGGGTCTCACGGACGCCCGCGAGATCGCCGAGGTCTTCGCCGCGATGCGCGTCGGACTCGCCGTGTGGCAGGGCGATGACGCCGAGGCGTTCAAGGAGATCGTCGGTCACCTCGTCGCCCGGCAACGGGGCCGCTGGAGGGAGGTCGCCATCCAGCCGATCAAGGGCCTGTCGAACCTGGCCATCGAGGTCATGCGGCCCGCCATCGCGCCTCTCGTCGCGATCCTGGCGGACGAATACCAGCGACGTCCCTCCGTCCCGGTCTACTACTCGTCACTGTCCAGCGGGCGGCACCGGGAGGACGGCCCCGTTCAGGATCGCCGGCCGGACCGCGGCAACTGACGAGTGGCTCCCGCCGCTCGATGAAACCGTCAGCCAGCACCGCGCGGCGGCCGCTGACGTGGAGCGCCGTCGTCCCGGCGACGACGGTGACGATCGCCGCAGGATGCGCGCGGGAGGCGGTGCGTCGGCCCAGGGCGGCGCGATCGACGCCCTGGGCCGACGGGTACGGGCCCCGCTCGTGCTGCCGTCAGCGGGGCGCGGGCTGCCCCAGCAGTTCCAGCGCCAGACGCATCAGTTCCGGGCCGGCCTTCTCGGGGCTGCCCGTGTCGAACGGCGGGTGGGGGTCGTACTCGACGACCAGTTGGAGCGCCTGCGCGATCCGTTCACCGGCGATCTTCGCGGCGAGGTGCAGGGACATGTCGATGCCGGCGGACATGCCGGCGGCGGTCATGATCCGGCCCGCCTCGACGTAGCGGCCCGGGACGAAGGTCGCGCCGAACTGGGCGAGGTGGTCCCGCAGGCTCCAGTACGTCGTCGCCGGCAGCCCGCGCAGCAGGCCGGCCGTGCCCAGGATCAGGGCGCCAGTGCAGACCGAGACGGTCCAGGTCGTGTGCCGGTGGATGCGCTGGATCCAGCGGATCGTGTCGGGATCGGTCTGCACGCCACGGATGTTGCCTCCGGGCACCAGCAGCACGTCGGCCCGGCGCACCTGGCTGAGCGTGCGGTCCACCCCGAGGGTGAGCACGCCGTTGTCGGTCCGGACCGGGCCGGTCCGCTTGCCGACGGTCACCACGGAGGCGCCCGGGATCCGGGACAGCACCTCGTACGGGCCGATCGCGTCGATGGGGGCGATCCCGTCGAAGAGCAGGATCGCGATGCGTGGTCCCCGGGCGGACCCGTCCGGGTCGGTGGGCCGCTCCGCCCGGGCCGGATCACCCAGGCCGACCCCGGTTAGGCCGACACCGGCCCCGCCGGCCACCGCCGCCCGCAACACCGTCCGTCGGTTCACGTCCAGGTTGAACATCGATTGCCCCCTTCGGTCGAGCTGAGCTTGCGCATGTCCCGGTGGTCGGTCACGCCGCCGACCTGGTTCCGCGGGCCGCGCGGCAGGTCCGGATGCGAGGGACTCCGGTCCGTATCGGCGGGTCCGTCGCCGCATCCCGCTCCGTACGTGCCGAAGGGGCCGCCCACGGGAACCAGCCGGCCGGTACGGCGGACCTACAGTGTGTGACGGCAGAGAACGGGCACGAGATCGTCCTCGCGGTGTGGGACGGCGCGGTCCTGCTGGACGTGGCGGGACCGGTCCAGGTCCTGAACGGCTCCGGCGGCTACCGGACGCGGCTCGCGTCGCCCGACGGGAGACCGGTGCACACCGACGTCGGCGTGCCGTTGGGGGTCGACCTGGCGCTGCCGGAGGTCCGTACCCCCGTCGACACGCTGATGGTCGCGGGCTACGGCCCGGCGGCCGGCCACCGCCCACCCACCACCGTCGTCGAGCAGGTGCGGCGGATCGGCCTGGCGGCCCGGCGGGTCGCCTCGGTCTGCACGGGGGCGCTGGTGCTGGCCGAGGCGGGCCTGCTGGAGGGGCGGCGGGCCACCACCCACTGGGCGGCCTGCGCCGAGCTGGCGGAACGGTTTCCGCGCGTGGCGGTGCAACCCGACGCCATCTGTGTCCGGGACGGCCCGGTCGCCACCTCGGCCGGGGTGACCGCGGGCATCGACCTCGCGCTCGCCCTCGTGGCCGAGGACCTCGGCGTGGCCCGGGCGCGGACCGTCGCAAAGCAGCTGGTCGTGTTCCTCCAGCGGCCCGGTGGCCAGGCGCAGTTCGACGCCCCGGGCGCCGGGCCCGCGCCGCGTGAACCGGTCCTGCGCCGGGTGCTCGACGCGGTCGTGGCGGAACCGTCGGGCGATCACAGCCTCGCGGCGATGGCGGCCCGCGCCGCGGTCAGCGAGCGCCACCTGACCCGGCTGTTCCGTCGCGGCATCGGCACCACTCCGGCCCGGTACGTCGAACGGATGCGGGTGCACGCGGCACGCGCGCTGCTCGAGACGGGAAACGCCGGCGTCGCGTCCATCGCCCGCGCCTGCGGCTTCGGCTCCGCCGAGACGATGCGCCGCGCCTTCCTGCGGGTCGGCGGCGTCACCCCAACCGAGCATCGCCGTCGGTTCCGCAACCAGGAGACACCCGACGCCCTACGGCCGGCACCGCCGTGAACGACGCGGTGTCAGCCGATCCGGCCGCCGGTGAGCGCCGCCGCGCGCCCGCTCAACGCGTCGACGCGTTCGACGAGTCGGCGTACGGCGTCCTCGTCGTCCGTGTCCACGGCCGTCACGTGTTCGAGCAGCGCGGCGTAGTCCGACGTCAGCGCCAGGTACTTCCTGCCGAACGTCTCCTTGGCGCCGTCGACGTAGGCCTGGCGCTGCGCCATGGCGTACCACCGGTCGAGGTCGATGATCTGCTGGGCGAGCACGGCGGCGGCGGCGCCGAGCGCGCTGCGGGCGTCGGCGTTGTCGTCGCGGCGGCGGCGACGGGCGTCCGCGAGCCGGCCCGCGCGGCGGCCACCGACGTAGAGCACCGTCGCCCCGGCGACGACGGCCACGATCGCCGCGGCGGCGAGCAGGAAGCGGGGCAGCGACGGGCTGATCGTCCGCGCGCCGTCGGGAACGGTGCCGGCCTTCACCAGCAGGTCGTAGTTGACGGTGACGACCTTCAGCGCCTCCAGGGGGCGGTCGGCGAAGGTGTCGACGCCCCGGCTGACGGCCATCTCCGCCACGAAGGCCCGGCCGAAGTTCCCGTCGTCGCGCCCGGGCAGCAGCGCGCACCCGTAGGTGTCGTACTCGTCGCCGTCGCGGCTCATCACCAGCACGACGGTCCCGTCGGCGGCGCGCTCGACCTGGCGGCAGCCCTGCCTGAGGTCGGCGCCCGGTGCCAGCATCAGCACGACCAGCCGGCGGTTGCCGATGATCCGTTCGGCCGCCGCGCGGTCCAGCTCGACGCCCGGCGCGACGTACACGGAGGAGGCGCGCACGTGGCGGGCGACCGGGCCGTCCAGCGCCCCGCCGGTCCACAACGCCCAGCCGGCCAGCGCCAGGCAGGCCAGGACGGCGACGCCGAAGGGCGTGCCGAACAGGTCGGCGAGCCGACGTCGTACGGACTGGCTCACGACAACCTGCCCCGGAGGTAGAGGTGCGGGCGGTAGCTGGCGATGCCCAACGTCCGGGCGCCGTCGTCCAGCTCGTCGGCCGCCTCGTCCAGCAACGTCCGCACGTGGCGGTCCGACAGCCCCTCGTCCAGCGCGGCGCGGGCGGCCTGGAGCTTGACGATGCCCCGGGTCAGCGCCGGATCGCTGCGGGCGTCGGTGAGCAGGGACATCTCGACGGCGAGCGAGGTGAGACCGGCCAACCGGGCGGGTGTTCCGCCCCGCCCGGGGTCGCCCCGCCGGACCACCAGGGCGTCCGACCGGCGCAGCGACCGGACCGAGAGGATCAGGAACGTCGCCACGCAGCCCGCGAAGAGCCACGGCAGGGCGGGCAGCGCCACCCGCAGCGGGTCGATCGGCCGGTACGGCAGCGGACGGTCGAACAGCCCCGAGTAGCGCAGGTCGGTGACCCGGTTCAGGTACGCCGTCAGGATGTTGCCCTGGGGGTAGTCGTACCGGCTCAGCCGGCCGCCGAACTGACCGTAGAAACTGGCCCCGGCCAGCTCCGCGAAGTCGTCGGCCGCCGGGCCGTGGTACTCGATCCAGAGGCCGTACATCACGACGATCGGCGTGCCCGGGAACAACTCGGCCAGCGCCGGACCGTACCGGGGCACCGGCTGGCCGAACGGCTGCGCGGGCAGCGCCACGTACCGGGCGCCGTCCGGGAAGGCGTTGCGCGCGGCCTTGTCGGGGACGTCGGTCAGCGTGGCCCCGGCCGCGAGGTGCAGGCCGGTGGCCCGCAGGTCGGCGGCGACGGCGGCCAGCTCCCGGTCGGTCGGGTCACGCCACCGCAGCTCGTCGTGCTCGGGCGGGTCGGGCGCGTCCCGCAGCGCGGCGATCAACGCCACCAGCATGCCTGTCACATCGGCGGTGGCGAACTGGGCGCGCCAGCCGGGCAGGGTGTCGGGTACGGCCTGGTAGATGCTGCCGCTGACCTCGGTGCCGATCACCCGGACGGTTGCGTTCTTCACCTCCCGTACCCGTTTGCGTTCGTCCTCGTCGAGCCCGGGCGGCGCGACCAGGATGCGGACGGGTTCGGCACCGGCGGCCTCGCGGACCCGCTGCTCGTTCCAGCGTGCGGTCGCGCCGGGGAGCCGCACCACGGGTTCGGCGGCCACCAGCGCGGTCATCTCGTCCACCGAGGGCACGCTCGCGTCGCTCAGCTCACCCGCCGAGCCCTCGTCGATCTTCGCCGGGGCGGCCGGCGACCGGCCGTAGCTGACGTCGACGCTCTGCCGCTGGGCGAGCAGGAAGACGACCAGGACGATCACGGCGACGCCGAGCAGCGACCAGCGCAGCAGCTCGTACCGGTAGTGCCTGCGGGGTTTCACTGGTGCGTGCGCCACAGCCGGTCGGCCTCCCTCGCGTGTTGCGCCGCGTCCCGGGCTGCGGACGCCCCGCCGCGCCCGGCGGCGATCGACTCGGCGCGGGCCAGCAACTGCTCGGCCCGCGGCACCCGGCTCGCCGCCGCGTCCCGGCTGACGGCCGCGCTGTCGATGGCCGCGCGGGCGGCGGACCAGGCGGTCCGGCGCTCCCGCCCCCGCGCCCGCCACCGGGGCAGCAGGGTCGTCGCGAAGCCCGCGCCCACGAGCAGGACGCCGCCGACCAACCAGGCGAGGAGGGTGTGGGACATGCGCTCCAACCATCGGGCGAGGGGTACGGGGGTGCGTCGGGAGCCGTCGGGGCAGGCAGGGGTACGACCGAGTCTGGCTCATCGAGGCAAATCGGTGCGAACCAGCCCCACCGGCCCTGGCCTGCGGTCGGTCCGGCATGCCGGGGGCGTCGTATCGTCTCCGCATGGCGCACCCGGTCTGGGCGGACGGCAAGGCATACGAGGCGTACGTGGGCCGGTGGAGCCGGCCCGTCGCGGGGGAGTTCCTGCGTTGGCTGGCCGTGCCACCGGGCCGCCGCTGGCTGGACGTGGGCTGCGGCACGGGGGCGCTCACGTCGACCGTGCTGGCACTGGGAGACCCGGCGTACGTCTCGGGCGTCGACAGCTCGCCGGGCTTCGTCGCGTACGCCCGCGCGGCCGTCCGCGACGAACGGGCGGCCTTCCAGGTCGGCGATGCCCGGGCGCTGCCCCTGCCGGACCGCTGCGTCGACGTCGTCGTCAGCGGCCTCGCGGTCAACTTCGTGCCCGAGCCGGCGCGCGCCGTCGCCGAGTTCGCCCGGGTCGTCCGCCCCGGCGGGGTGGCCGCCGCCTACGTCTGGGACTACGCCGGCGGCATGGCGCTGCTGCGGCACTTCTGGGACGCCGCCGCCCTGCTCGACCCGGCCGTGGCCGAACGGGACGAGGGCCGCCGGTTCGCGGGGTGCGACCCGGAGTCCCTGCGCGGGATGTGGACCGACGCGGGCCTGACGGCGGTGGCGCTCCGGCCCGTCGACGTGCCCACGGTGTTCGCGGACGTCGACGACTACTGGACGCCGTTCCTGGGCGGGCAGGGCCCCGCCCCCTCGTACGTCGCCTCCCTGACGGCGCCGCAACGCGCCCGCCTGCGCGACCTGATCGCGGCCCGCCTGCCCGTGGCGCCGGACGGCTCGATCCGGCTCACCGCCCGGGCCTGGGCCGTCCGGGGCGCGGCGCCGGCCTGACCGCCCGCCGGGCCTGCGCGGTCGGCGGCGCGCAGCCGGGTGAGGCCGTCCGGCTGTCCGCTTCGAGACCCAGCGGTACCCGCCGCCGACGTCCTCGGTCAACCTGATCCGTGACGCCGGGTGTCCCGCCCGTCGTGGAGATCGGAGGACCGATGAAGGCCCGTTTCCGATGGCGGTCGACGCTGTTCGCGGCCCTGGCCGCCGCGCTGGTCGCCGCACTGCTGCCCGCCTCGCCGGCGCTCGCGCTGCCCTCCGGCAGCGGCTGGTCGGCCTCGTGGAGCTACTACCATCCCACCGCCTACCAGTACGCCGGCACGCTGCCCGGCGTCCGGCTGACCGGCTACGCCACCGACAACTCAGGCACCAGCACCACGGTCGGCACGATCGAGGACACCGCCGACGACGGCCGCTGCGCCAGGGTGATGCTCTACGCCAACGGCGTCGGCTACATCGCCGACCGGACCACCTGCGGCAGCGGCAGCTACCTGACCTACTCCACCGGCAGCTACAGCCAGGGGCTGCTGGTGATCGTCTACCGGATGGTCGCGGGCACGAGCACCCACGACAAGGGCTTCGCCATGTTCGTTCCCGGTTCGTCCGCCGATCCGGAGCTGCGCACCGTGGGCACCGGCGCCAGCTGGTCGTACTACACGTCGACGGCGTTCCAGTACACGGTCACCCGTCCCGGCGTGCGGCTGACGGGCTACGGCGCCCACCAGTACGCGGACCAGCGTTCCTCGCTGAACACGGTGGAGAAGACCGCCGCCACGGTCGGCTGCGCCACGGCCAAGGTCACCGGCGGTGTGTCGACCAGCGGCGGCACCTGCGTCAACGGCGGCAGCACGTCCTTCTCCCGCTCCGACCTGACCAACAACCTGGAGGCGTCCGCCTGCTACCAGCCGGTCCCCGGCACCCAGCGCTGCCTCGCGGTGGGCATCCCCGAGCCCTGGTGACCCGACCGGCACCCGGCGGACGCACCCGGCCCACCGACCCGGCGGTCCCGCCGTCCCCGGACCGACCCGGGGACGGCGGGTCCGTCAGCGGCGGCGCTTCGGCAGGTCGAACTGGTCGGCGGCCCGGCAGTCGCGTGGACCGCCGACCGCGCCCGGCCCGGCCCGGTCGAGCGCCGCGCGCGCCCGGATCCGGCCCAGGTTCCAGGCGTGCCAGGGGTCCGACTCGTCGAGGTCCTTGGCGACCCAGCTCAGCGTGCAGCGGCGCACCGGATCGGGCAGGCCCGCCAGGGCCGGCGTCGCGTCGGCCGAGAGCGCCCGCAGGTACCAGGCGTCGATCTTCCCCGTCTGCTCGTACCGGGCGATGTTGCGGCGGGCGGCGTAGTCCTCCGGGTTGAGCACGGCCAGGCCCAGCAGCATCACCACGGCGAGCGCCACCGTCGTGCCGGGGATCCAGGCGCCGCGCCAGCGGAGCCCGGCCACCAGGATCATCAGGAACACGGTGCCGAGCAGCAGCTCGAACGCCATCACGAAGAGCCGCTCGCCGGTGAAGCTGTACGCCTTCTGGTACGTGTACATGCGGGACAGCGCCGACCCCACGATGACGAAGCTGAGCACGCTGAGCAGGCCCAGCAGGACCCGCAGCAGGTGGCGCTCGACGGCCCGGTCCCGTCGCGCCCAGCGGGCCACCCCGCCGAGCACGGCCAGCGTCAGCATGGTGACGACGACGAGCTGCCAGAACCCGCTGCGCGCGTACTCGGCGTAGCTGAGGCCGGCGGTGCGCAGCACGTGTCGCTGCCCACCGAACAAAACGGTGAACTGCACCGCCACGAAGCCGCCGAAGAGCAGCGTCAGGGCGCTGATGACCGGCGCCCACTCCACGAGGCCGAAGCGGCGCGTGCCGGGCCGGTCCACCGTCGACAGGTCGGGCGGCGCGGCCAGCGTGTAGACGGCGGCGACGGCGCAGAGCGCGCCCACGGCGGCGAGGAGGATCCAGCGGAACGCCGCGCCGCCGTTGACCTCGGGAATCAGCCCGCCGAGCATCACGGAGAAGGCGCCGTCGGCCGAGGACAGGAGCGCGCCGAAGACGATCAGAACGGCCACGGTGGCCGCGGCCGACCCGACGACCCGACGGGCCAGGTGGGGGTTCGCCGGGGCGTGCAGGTGCCCACGTACCCACGGCTGCCCCCGGAACGCCGCGAACGGCGCCGCCACCAGGCTGAACAGGATCGAGCGGATGAGTCGGCCGCCCACGATCGCGAGGGCCGCGCAGGCGAGCGCGCCGAGCACGCAGAACGTCACCAGCCACCAGGCGTTGCGGAAGGCCAGGACCGACAGCAGCGTCAGGGACGCCGTCGCCCAGCCGGCACGGATCAGCCGGTCGGCGCGCGGCAGCTCCGCGCCCGTCCGCCGGACCGCGAGGACCACCGCGACGGTCAGGGCGAGCCAGCCGAGGAACCAGCCGATGCCGGTGCGGGTGAGCGGTACGAAGAACGCCAGGCCCAGCGCTCCGGCGAGGACCGCGAGTGGTACGGCCCGGTCCTGGGCGGGCGCGGGCCCCGGCCAGCGTGTGTCGAGGAACGACGGCGGGCGCGGGACCGGCTGGTAGCCGCGGTACGGCGCCGGCGCGCCGGCCGGCACCCCGATCCGGTACGGCGCCGGCAGCGGCGCGGCGGCGGGCTGCTGGAGGGTGGTCCCCGGCGGGCGCGTAGCGGATGCGCCGGTGCCCGCCGCAGTGGCGGCCGGTGCTCCAGCGGTGGCCGCCGCCGTGACGGCCGGTGCTCCTACGGGGGCCGGCGTGGCAGTCGCGGGCGTCGCGGTGTCGGGAGTCGCCTCGCTGGTAGGGCCGTTCGTGGTGGGCGCAGCGGGGGCGGGGGTGGTCGGTGCGGCGTCGGTGCCCTCCGGCGGCGGGCTGACGGCGTCAGGTGGCGGCGCGGCAGTCGGTGCCGCGGCGTCCGCCGCCGCCATCCTGACGGTCTGCGTCGGGATGTTTCTCGCCGGCTCGACGACGACCGTCGGGATGCTCGTGGCGGTCGCCTCGGCCGGTCCGGCGGCGGGGACGGCCGGTGCCGGGGCCGGCGGGTCGGAGGCGACCGAAGCCGCCGTGGGGGCGGCCGGCACCAGCGGGATGAACACCGCGTAGCCGCGCGTACCGGGCGGGATGCTGACGGGGATCGCCCAGGCAGGGGCGCCCTCCGCCCCGGGCCACACCATCGGCGGTGGCGCGCCCTCGGTGGACGGCATGACGAGCAGGTAGGGCGTCGCGCTCCCGGGATCGTCACCGTCGGTGCTCCCGGGCGCCTCGCCGGAACCCGGGGGGCCCGGCACCGGTGGTGGCTGGGTCACGGAACCCCTCCTCGTTAGAACGGTCGGCACACTGTACGGCCGACTCCGCGCCCGCCGCCGCCCCCGACACGGCCAGAGCGGCTCTCCATCGGGGTGGGACCACCGCCGCAGCCGGTTGGCCGTACCCGGCCACAGCGGTGCAGGCGTGGGCAAGCGGATCGGGCGGGCGGCACGCCCGATCGATCCTCGGTAACGTGCTCGGCCGTGGCCAGTGGCGTACCTCCCGGCGCCTGGTGGGCGGCCCTTCCTCTGCGGCAGGTCAGCCACCTGCCCCGCATCGACGCCGAGTTGCTCCACGTGGGACTCGATCCGGCACCGGCCGCCGCTCCGGTCGTCGTCCGGTACCACGTACCAGCCCGCCGGGGCTTCGCCGACCTGCTCGCCGCCATCCTCGACGAGTTGGACCGGGCAGCGCTCACGCTGTTCCCCCGCTGGTTGCCCGGTGCCGAACAGCTCGACGGTTCCGGCACGCTGGGCGCCGCTGCGGTGCGGTCCCTCGCCTTGCGGGCCGCCGCACGCTCCGAGCACTTCGGCCCGTTCCTGGCCGACCTCGCCGAGCGCGCGCTGCGCGGGAATCATCGGCAGCGCCGGCCACGCTTCCCGGCAGAGGTACGGGCTGCCGGCCTGGCCCGGGTCATGGCCTCCGCGTACGACCGTGAGGGATGCGTCCTGCTGGTCGGCCTGACCGACGAGCTGACCACGGAGACCGAACGCGCGTTGGTCGCCGCCGCCGAATGGCTGGTGCGGCACGGCCGCCTGACCGTCTGGCTGGCCGGGCGAGAGTTGCGGACGGTCGACCGGATCCGGTCGGTTCAGGTGTCGCTGCCGTCGAGCCTGACCGAGTTGACGGTCCAGGCGGGTCGGGTTTCCGACACCGTCCGCGAGCCTCCGCCGGCACTGACGTTTCCGCCGCTGTCCGGGGTGCCGCGCGGCGACAGCGCCGCCGAGCAGGCACTGGAGCTGGCGCTGACGCCGCACGAGTGGGCCCGGGGGAGGCGCTGGAACCACACGTACGACTGGCACCTGCTCGGCGAGACCTACCGCCTGGACCTCTTCTGGCCGGCCGAGGGACTTGCGGTCGAGGTGGACGGCCCGGAACATCGGGGACGAATCAGATTCGCCAATGACCGGCGGCGTGACGTGCGGCTGCAACTCCTCGGGCTGGACGTGCTCCGGTTCACCAACGAGCAGGTGCTGTCCGACGTCCAGGCCGTGGTCGGCATGATCCGGCAACTGCTGACCCGTCGTCGCCTGACCGGCACGCACCCCCACGATGAAGAGGCACCATGACGAGCACGGCGGACCTTCCCCACCTGACGCCCAACCAGATCAACGCGCTTGTGGTGCTCATGGTCGAGGCTCGCGAACTGACCAACAACGAGCTGAAGGAGTTGGCCGGGTTCAGTCTCACCGGCGCCGACAACGCCAAACTCGTCAAGCTCGGCCTGGTCGAGACCGACCGGTCCCACCGGCCCTTCTCGCACGAGCTGACCGACGAGGGGTGGCGGGTGATGCGGCAGCTGCACGCCGGTGGCCTGCCCGCACGCAGTGGTTCAGCCACCCGTTCACTTTTCACCCTGCTGGCCAACCTGCACCGCTCGCTGAGCCGGTTGGGGCTCAGCCACGCCGACTTCTTCACGCAGCCGCCGGCCACCTCAGGCCCGGCGGCCGGTCTGACGCCTCCTGGCGCCGCGCCGGCGCCGGCCGCCACCGAGCCGGACGCTGTGGAGGCCCTGATCCGCGCCGCCTACCACGAGCTGGCCCGGGAGCCGGGAGCCTGGGTGGGGCTCGCCGACCTGCGCGAGCGCCTCGGCAGGCAGGACCGCGCGACCGTCGACGCGACGTTGCGCGCGATGGTCCACCGGGACGGCGTCCGGATCATCCCGGTCGCCAACACCAAGTCGTTGACCGCGCGGGACCGGGCGGCTGCCGTGCGCATCGGGGACGAGGAGAACCACACCCTGGCGATCGGCTCGGCATGATCCCGGAGGACGTACGGGCCGCGCTCGAGGCGGTCAGCCTCAATCCGGCGGTCACCCCCGACGACGTGTGGCGGCCCAGCCCGCACGACGTGCCGGAGCTGCACGAGAAGGTGGTTGCGGAGATCCTGCGCGGCGTCGGCAAAGCCCGCACCGACGACACCACCGTTCCCCTCGGGGTCGCCATGCAGGGGCGGGCCGGCGCCGGCAAGACCCACCTGCTCGGGGCGGTGCGGGACCGGATCCAGCGCGAGGGCGGCTACTTCTTCCTGGTCGACATGGTCAGCGGGAAGACGTTCTGGGAGAGCGTTGCGCTGGCTCTGGTCGAAGGCATGGGCCGGGACGCGATCGGCTGGGGCACCCAGCTGCGCACGTTCCTGCGGAGGCTCACCGCCCAGCTCGGCATCCCGGCGGAAGTACGCGACGCGGTCGCCGGCACGAAGCCGGTCACCCGGGAGCACCTGGACACCTTCGTGCGGGCCCTGCGGACGCGCCATCGCGAGATCGGCCGGGACTGCCAGGACACCGCGCGGGCACTCGTCCTGCACGGCGCGCTGGACTTCGAGGCACAGGATGTCGGCTACGCCCATCTGATCTCCGAGCCGGGTGACCCGGTCGGCCGTGCGGCGTGGGGGCTGACCCCGGCGATCCGTACCCCGCAGCAGATCGTCCAGGACGTCTCCCGGCTGATGGCGTTGACGCTCGATCCCACCGTGCTAGCCGTCGACCAGCTCGACACGCTCTTCGCCCAGACCAGCACGGCCATGTTCGACCAGTACGCCGGGCTGGAGGACGCCCAGGCGAAATTCATCGGGCCCATCGCCGACGGTCTGCTGAAGCTGCGTGACGTCACCCGTCGGACGCTGATCGTGGTGTCGTGCCTGCCGGACACCTGGGAGCTCCTGATCAGGAGCGCACCCACCCCGGTCGGCGACCGGTTCCGGCAGGCGACCCTCCCCGACCGGATTCCCACCCCCGAGATCGGTCGGGCCATCGTCGCGAAGCGGTTCACCGCAGCCTTCGCCGGGCCGCGTTTCGCACCGCCGTATCCGACCTGGCCGATCAGCCCCCAGGCGTTCGTCGACGCCCCGGCGTTGACGCCCCGGGCGCTGCTGCGCCGGGTGGATCGGCACGTCGCCTGGTGCCGGGATCTGGGCGAGGTGACCGAGCTCGACCGTCTCATCGAGGCCGGCGACCACGTCGTCGGCGGGTCCGAGCCGCCGGACGGGAGCGCCGCCATCGGCCCGAAGTCACGCCGCGACACGGACACCGGTGCCGCCACACGCCTGCGGCAGCTCGACGCCCGCTTCGCCGATCTGGTGGCGGGGGCGGACGTGGCGGCCGCGCTCGATCCGCGCACCGAGGACGAACACATGCCGGCGCTCCTCGCCGCCGGTCTGGCGGCCTGGATCGCCGAGCAGTCCCCGACCGGCGCCAGCTACAGGCACGACCCTCTGCCGGGCCGCAAACCGGCGCTGCACGGGCGGCTCATCGAGGTGCTGGACGAGGCCACCGAGAACGAGGCGCACTGGTGCTTCCGCGGGATCTCCCATCCGAACGCGATCGCGGCGACCGCCAGGGTGAAGGCGGCCTGCACCATGGCGGGCCTCGACCGTGCGCTGCCGCAGCGGCGGCTGGTGCTGCTGCGCAACGGCCCGTGGCCGACCGGGAAGCGTACGGCCGAGGTATTGGCGGCCTTCGACGCGGCCGGCGGCGTCCGCTGCGGCGTCCCGGAGGCGGACCTGCGGGTGTTCGCCGCACTTCGTGAGCTGAGCGGCGAACCGGCCTCCGTTCTTCAGGAGTGGCTGGTCGCGCGCCGACCGGCCGGCTCCACGCAGCTGTTCGCCACGATCCTCGGCGACTCCGCCGGGGCGGCCCGTGCGGAGGCCGGGCCGGTCGCCCGGTCGGAGGGGCCGACTGCGGAGGTGGGCGGCGAGGACGACGCGCGGGCCGACGGCGGGAGGATCACCGCCGACGGAACCTCGATCCCGTTGGGGCGGACCACCGACGGGGCGCGGCCGTTCGCGGTGGACCTGGAGTCGCTACGCCGTCACACGGTGATCTTCGCCGGCTCCGGCTCCGGTAAGACCGTGCTGATCCGGCGACTGGTCGAGGAGTGCGCGCGGGAGGGCGTCTCCGCGATCGTGCTCGACCCCAACAACGACCTCGCCCGCCTGGGCGATCCCTGGCCGCAACCGCCCGCCGGTTGGGGTCCCGGCGACGCCGAGCGGGCACGCGACCACCTCGACCACACCGAGGTGGTGGTCTGGACGCCCCGGGTCAACGCCGGTCGACCGCTGAGCTTCCAGCCGTTGCCGGACTTCGCCCCCGTCCGCGACTCGCCGGACGAGTTCGACCAGGCGATCCGTTCGGCGGTGGAGGCACTCGCCCCGCGTGCCGGGGTGGACCGGCCGACGAAGGTGGCCCAGCAGGGCAAGGCCGTACTGACCGAAGCCCTCCAGGCGTACGCGAGGAGCGGAATGGTGGGCCTGCCCGGCTTCACCGAGTTCCTCGCCGAACTGCCCGACGGGGTGAGCCGGTTGAGCCGGGCGGACAAGCTGGCCCAGGACCTGGCCGAGACCCTGAAGGCCGCCATGGTCACCGATCCGCTGTTCGGGGGCACCGGCGCCCCGGCCGATCCTGGCCTGCTGCTCACCCCCTCGCCGGGCCGTCGCGCACGCATTTCGGTGATCAGCTTTGTCGGGCTCACGTCGGACCAGGAACGGCAGGGCTTCGTCAACCAGCTCCAGATGGCCCTGTTCGCCTGGATCAAGCGGCACCCGGCGGGCGAGCGGCCGCTGGGCGGGCTCTTCGTGATGGACGAGGCACAGACCCTCGCCCCGTCGACCGGGCAGACGGCCTGCACGGCCAGCTCGATCGCCCTCGCCTCCCAGGCCCGCAAGTACGGGCTCGGGTTGGTCTTCGCCACCCAGGCGCCGAAAGGGCTGCACAACCAGATCGCCGGCAACGCCACCACGCAGTTCTTCGGGCTGCTCAACGCTCCCGCGCAGATCGACGCGGCCCGTCAGTTGGCGGAGGCCAAGGGCGGGCGGCTGCCCGACATCGGCCTCATGCAGAGCGGCCAGTTCTACGTGGCCGGGGAGGGCCTCGCGTTCGTCAAGGTGGACACGCCGATGTGCCTGTCCCACCACCCGAAGGCGCCGCTCAGCCCGGAGCAGGTCGTCGCCAGGGCAGCTCCGGCACAATTCCGGCCGGAGCGCAGTCACCTGCCGGACGCGCCGGCCGTCCGATAACGGACAGGACGCCGAACGCCTTCGCGACGCACTGTTGTAGCAGGTCAGAGGCGTGCGGATGGCGGGCCACAACCCATTCCTAGGGCCCGGCGGGGACAGCACCGTCCCCGCCGACACCGCCGTCACCGAGCCCGACCCCGCGACGGCCCCGGCCTAGCGCAGCGCCGGCCGCCCACGCACCGCGAGGTCGCACTCCGGCAGTCACCGTCCCGGGCGCCCGGGCGGAAGCCGCCTCACCGCCACCGACACCGACGTCCCCATCCCGGCAGCCACCGGAGCCGCGCGGCAACCCCGAGACGAGCGCGGTCGGCGAGCCGTACCCACGACCCGTCCCGGGCCCACGCCGTCGCGTGTCCGGCGACCCGGTCGTCGCCCGACCCATCCTCACCAACCGGAACCGACCGTGGTCACGCGCCGGTCGGTCCGGTCACCGAGCACGAGAGGAGCCGGCAATGGCCGCTCCCACCGCCACCGCCTCCCTGAACGCCTCCACCTACTCACCCGGCGACCAGATGATCCTGACGGTCACCTACGGCGACGCCGACACCAAGCCGGTGACCGTGACGATCGTGGTGACCGACGCGCAGGGCAACAGCAGCGCGCCGGTCAAGGTCACCGCCGTCATCGACCCGCTCACCCTCACCGTCACCGACGACTCCGGCCGCGCCTGGACCAGGGCGTCGGACAACGGGTCCGTCGCCGTCTACCGGGCGGTGGCGTGATGCCCCGGGTCACCGTCACGGTGCGTGACAACGGCGGGCGTACCGCCACCGCGACCGCCGACTACACGATCGCGCCGCCGGTGCTGGGCGGCTACTACCTCTCCGGCGGCGCCGACCCGAAGGCCGACATGGCGGGCGGCAACTTCCGCTCGCTGACCCAGTACCGCAGCTTCGCCGACGGTTACACCTTCCCCGGCTACCAGCGGCCGTGGCTGATCACGCTCGGCAGGGCAGGGGTGCAGATGAACATGGTGCTGGAGCTGAAGCACTACGGCGCGCCCGACGCCGGGCCGCAGACCTTCACCGTGGACGGCGTGACCTACACCGTCCCGGCGCCCGCGATGACCATCCAGCAGCGTCCGGGCACGACCTGGCCCCGGGCGTACGGCTACAGCCAGGTCCTGGCCGGGCACTGCGACGGGCTCTTCGCCCGCGCCCTGTCCCAGTACCGGACCCTGGGCTTCGGGGTGAACATCCAGCTTGCCTCCGAGCTGGACACCGACCACGAGTTCGGCACCACCGAGTCCGGCGTCACCTACCCGTGGGCGCAGTCGGACGCCCGCGCGGTGCAGGCGATGACGTACATCGTGAACTGGTTCAAGGCCCGCCGACTGCCCGCCGGCACGACGTTCTCGGTCGGGGTGGGCGGCTTCGACCGGGCCTGCTTCCAGCGCACCCACCCGGAGGCGCTGATGGCCAGGCTCGACTTCCTCCAGTGGAACGCCTACGCCACCAGCCCCACCCACACGGCGCTGGCCCGGTTCCGCCGGGCGAAGGACTGGGCGGTGGCCGACCTCGGCCCGGTCGCCCTCTCCCGCCCGGTGATCATCGCCGAGTGGGGCGTACGGGTGGCGGAGGTGCCGGACCAGGCGGGCTGGATCGCCACCGTCCCGGCCGCCATCGCCCAGCTCAACGCCGAGCGGGGACCCCGGATCGTGCGGACCAACTACTTCAACTCGGGCTGGGGCACCCTGTCGCCGAAGTCGACGGGCCTGGCCGCGCTGAAGGCGGCGTACGCCACCCGGCCGTACGTCTGAGCGGCCGGCCGGAGGTCCGCCAGGAGCCCGGGGAACCCGGCGGCGGAAGGATAGACGTCGATCATGAGGTCCATCGATGGTGGTATAAGATCCGTCGGATCGTGCGCAGGCCCGCTCGTGCGCCTCCTGGTGCGATGTCCACCGAGCCCGCTGCGCCAGGACAGCCATGGAGATCATGTGAAGTTCAGTCGTCGTCTCGCCCCTGCGATGGCCGCCCTCGTGCTCGCGGTCGGCGCCGTGGTCGCGCCGGCCGGCGCCGCACAGGCGCATCCGGCAGCGGACACGGTAAACGTCTATCCGCCGATCCAGGGTTCGTCCACCTGGGACCGGTTCGGTCTCTCCGGGCCGACCTCGCACCACATCGTCTTCGGCCACTGGGGCTACCCCAACGACTGGGCCGTCGACATCTACCGCAACCCGGGCGCCACGATCGTCTCGCCGTTCGGCACCAAGACCGCTTCCGGGCACCCGGTCGCCGTCAAGGTGGTCACCGTCCAGGCCGGCTGCGCGACCCGCAATCTCGCCGACGGCGGCTACCGCATCGGGCTCGAGGCCCGGGACACCACGACCGGGCAGATCCTCGGCCGGGCGGACGTGATGCACGTGAACAAAAAGCCCGGTGGCATCGTCGTCGGCGCCTCGGTCGGTCCGTGGACCAAGCTCGGCGAGACGGGCCGCTTCCGCTGGTCCAGCTGCTACCAGGTCAACGGTGACAGCGGGGTCCACATCCACCTCGAAGTCATCAACCAGCACCGCTACTCGTGCTACGTGTCCCGTGGTGCGAACACCGCCCTGACCGACCTGACCGTGGTGGGCAAGGTCGGCGTGCACTACACGGGGCAGCGGCAGCGCTGCTGACCCGTCGATGGACGGCGGGCGGGTGCCCAGGCTCCGGCCGGAAGCCGGGACACCCGCCCGGGTAGGGCGCCCGCGTGGGCTTCACCCAGGGTCAGTAGGCCAGCTCCACCGGCCGGCCGAGCACCCGCGCGCCGTTGTTGGCGAGCCAGCCCTCGGCCGCCGCCGCGTGCTGGCTGAACGTGTGGATGTCGCGGAACCGGCGCTGCAACGGTGACGAGTCCCGGGCCGCCCCGCCGCCGGCCGCCCGGTAGCAGGTGTCGACCGCGGCGGCTGCCCGCTCCGTCACCCAGGGCAGCGCGGCGGAGATCCGTGGGTGCAGCGCGGGGATCGCCGCCGGATCGGCGGCGCAGGCGGCCCAGAGCTCGTCGGCCAGGTCCCGCAGCAGCGCCCGGGCGGCCCGTACGTCCAGGTCGGCGCGGCCGAGCTGAAGGCGGAAGGCCGGCGAGTCGGCGAGCGACTGCCGGGCGTAGAGCCGCTGCCGGCCGCCCTCGAGCAGCGCGACCATGTCGTCCAGCGCGCCCTGCGCGATGCCGACCGCCACCGCGCCGAGGTGCAGGACGAAGTGGACCAGCGGCGCCACGAAGCCCGGCCCCGGTACGCAGGGCACGCCGGTGAACAGGTCGAAGCTCTCCTCCGTGGGGCAGAAGGCGTCCGCCACCTCGATGTCGTGGCTGCCGGTGCCGCGCAGGCCGAGCACGTGCCAGGTGTCGTGCACGGTGACCCGGGAGGCCGGGAAGAGCATGGAGCGCATCGCCGGCGGTGCCTCCGCCGGCCCGGCGTCCCCGGCCAGCACGCAGTTGCCGAAGATCCAGTCGGCGTGCCGGGCGCCGCTCGCGAACGCCCACCGGCCGGTGACCCGGAAGCCGCCGTCGACCGGTTCGGCGTGCCCCTGCGGGGCGAACCCGCCCCCGACGACCACGTCCGGCCCGTCGGCGTAGACCTTGTCGAACCGGTCGCGGGAGAGCATCGCCACCAGGTGCGGCGTCTCGGCGCCGATCATCACCGTCCACCCGGTGGAGCCGTCGGCCCGGGCCAGCGACTCCAGCACCCGCAGCCCGGTGCGCAGGTCCGCCTCGTACCCGCCGTGGCTGCGGGGGACGAACATCCGGAAGCAGCCGGCCGCCCGCAGCGAGTCGAGCAGATCGGCGGGCAGCCCCCGGGCCGCCTCGATCTCCCCGGCCCGGCGGGACACCTCCGGGAGCAGCGCGTCCACCGCCCCCGTCAGCCCGTCGGGGTGCTGGTCCTCCATGGGTTCCTCCTCGCCTCGTCGCTCGGCCTCCACTCTGGACCGGCGGGCGACCCGGGGCCAGGCTCGCCGCTATCGGATCCCCGCCACTTCGCGCGATGGGCATCCACCCGGTGCCGCCGCCCGGGGAAGGGCCGGAACGGCACGCCGACCCGGCCCGCTCCCTATGCTCGAAGCATGGAACTGCGGATCTTCACCGAACCTCAGCAGGGCGCGACGTACGACGACCTGCTCGCCGTGGCCCGCTGCGCGGAGGAGGCCGGCTACGGCGCCTTCTTCCGTTCCGACCACTACCTGAAGATGGGCGCGGTGAGCGGCGACCCCGGCCCGACGGACGCGTGGACCACGCTCGCCGGCCTGGCCCGGGACACCCGGCGGATCCGGCTGGGCACGCTGATGACCGCCGCCACCTTCCGGCTGCCCGGCCCGCTGGCCATCACCGTCGCGCAGGTCGACCAGATGAGCGGCGGCCGGGTCGAGCTGGGCATCGGCACCGGCTGGTACGCCGAGGAGCACACCGCGTACGGGATTCCCTTCCCGTCGCTGGGGGAGCGCTTCGACCGGCTGGAGGAGCAGCTCGCGGTCGTCACGGGGCTCTGGGCGACGCCGCCCGGCGCGACCTTCGACTTCGCCGGGACGTACTACCCGGTCAGCGACTCGCCCGCACTGCCGAAGCCGGTGCAGGACCCGCGCCCACCGATCCTGCTCGGCGGCATGGGCCCGAAGCGCACGCCCCGCCTGGCCGCCCGCTACGCCGACGAGTTCAACCTGCCGTTCGCCTCGGTCGAGGACTCCGCCGCCCAGTTCGACCGGGTCCGGGCCGCCTGCGCCGAGACCGGCCGCGACCCGGGCGAGCTGCGCTGGTCCAACGCCCTGGTGCTCTGCTGCGGGCGGGACGACGCCGAGGTGGCCCGCCGGGCCGCCGCGATCGGCCGGGAGCCGGACGAGCTGCGCGAGAACGGCCTCGCGGGCACCCCCGCCGAGGTGGTCGACAAGATCGGCCGGTACGCCGAGATCGGCAGCGAGCGGCTCTACCTCCAGGTGCTCGACCTGGCCGACCTCGACCACCTGGAGCTGGTCGCCGCCGAGGTGAAGCCCCAGCTCTGAACCGGCGGGCAACCGCCGCCCCACCACCGCGTCGACCTCCTGCGCCGACGACGGCGGGAAGTCGCGCGCGGGGCGGCGGCCCCGTCGTGCCGGCCGTCAGGCGTGGCCCACCTTGGGCGCCGGCCCCGGATGGGGCACCGGGCGTGGCGGGGGCGTCGGCGGCGGCGCCGGCTTGGGGCGGGGCGTGGTGCCCGCCGGGTACGCCCCGGCCGACGACATTTGTCCGATGCCGGTCGGGTCGATCTCCTCCTCGGAGGGGAACACGTCGCCCCGCGGGGCGGGATCACGGTAGCTGCTCATCGGCGTAGGGTTCCCCGACGGGGGCGCGGTAACCGTGCCCGATCGACCGGTTTCCGTCCCGCCGGTGCTCGTCGGATGATGCGTCCCGACGACCACGGTGTCGAACGGGGGTACGACATGGAACTGCACCGCAACCGGGGGGCGTTGGTGCTGCCCCTGGCCTGCGTGATCGGGGGCGCGGTGCTGCTGGCGCTGCCGGGGGAGCACGTGCTGCTGCGCCGGCTGGTCGCCGTCGGCGCCGTGCTGCTGGGCGGGGGCGTGCTGGTCGGCCTGCTGCGCCCGTTCCGGTTCGTCATCGGCGCCGACGGCCTGAACGTCCGCCGACCCGGGCTGCGCCGCACGATCGAGTGGACGGAGGTGGCGGCGCTGGCGCTGGCCCGGCCGCCCGCCCGGCAGGGGCTGCCGTCGACGCCTCGACTGCTGCTGGTCCCCGCGCCGGGCGCGCTGGCCGACCTGCCGGCCGACGCGCACCACCCGGTCGACGGCCGGGCCGCGGTGGAGCTGCTGGACCTGGCGCGGGTGCGGGAGAGGCCCGCCGAGGTGGCGGCGGCGCTGACCCGGCACGCCGGGGACCGTTTCGTCGACGCGCTCGGCGGGGCCCCGGCCGCCGACCGCCACCGCACCCCGTGACCACCGCCGGGGCCGGGCCGCGGCACAACTGGGCGGGCAACGTCCGCTACGCCGCCCGCCGCCACCACCGCCCCTCCTCGCTCGACGAGCTGCGCCGGCTGGTGGCGGGCAGCGACCGCCTCCGGGTGGTGGGCACCGGGCACTCGTTCAACCGCCTCGGCGACACCACCGGCGACCTGGTCTCGCTGGCCGGGCTGCCCGCGACCGTCGCGCTCGACCCGGACCGCCGGGCCGTCACCGTGCCGGCCGCCATGCGGTACGGGGACCTCGCGGCCTGGCTGCACGCGCGCGGACACGCCCTGGCCAACCTCGCCTCGCTGCCGCACATCTCGGTCGCCGGGGCGGTCGCCACGGGCACCCACGGCTCGGGGGAGACGATCGGCAACCTGGCCAGCGCGGTCGCCGGCCTGGAACTGGTCACCGCCGGCGGCGACCTGCTGACCGTGGACCGGGCGGCCGACGGGGACACCTTCGCCGGGATGGTCGTGTCGCTGGGCGCGCTGGGCGTCGTCACCCGGGTCACCCTGGACGTGGTGCCGACCTTCGAGATCCGCCAGCACGTCCGCCTCGGCCTGTCCCGCGCGGCGCTGGACGCGGCGTTCGCCTCGGCGTACAGCGTCAGCGTCTTCACCGACTGGCGGTCGCCGCGGCTGCGGGAGGTGTGGGTGAAGCAGCGCGCGGACGCGGCCCCGCTACCGGCGGACTGGCTCGGCACGACGGCGGCCGACGCGCCGCGGCACCCGGTGCCGGGCATGCCCGCGCGGAACTGCACCCCGCAGCTCGGCGAGCCGGGCCCGTGGCACGAACGGCTGCCGCACTTCCGGCTGGGGTTCACGCCCAGCAGCGGGGCGGAGTTGCAGTCGGAGTACCACGTGCCGCGCGGCTCGGCGTCGGCGGCGCTGGCCGCGCTCGATCCGGTGGCGCACCTGATCGCGCCGGTGCTCCAGGTCTGCGAGCTGCGGGCGGTGGCCGCCGACGGGCTGTGGCTCAGCCCGAACCACGGGCGGGACAGCCTGGCCATCCACTTCACCTGGACCGCCGACGCGGCGGCGGTGCTGCCGGTGGTGGCGGCGGTGGAGCAGCGGCTCGCGCCGTTCGCGCCGCGCCCGCACTGGGGGAAGGTCTTCGGCCTCGCCCCGGCGGCGGTCGCCGCGGCCCTGCCCCGGTACGCCGACTTCCTCGACCTGGCGTGCCGGCTCGACCCGGCCGGCACGTTCCGCACCGACCTGCTCGACGCGTACCTCCCGCGGCCCTGACGGGCGGAGGCCGGGGGAGCGGTCCGGTCAAGTGTCGGATGTTTGCCTCGGCGCGTCCGACGGCTTTCCGACAACCGGGTTCCCGTGGTTGCCTCTGACGACCCAGTCGTGTCCACAGAGGAGAAACATGTCCCCGGATCTGGCCGGCGCCGGCGACCGGTTGACGCCGATCGACAACCGCGACCTCGCCCCCATCACCGTCGTGGCCCAGTGCCTGGACAACCAGTGGGTGACCCAGGACCTGCTCGAACGGATGCTGAGCCGGCGGCTGTCGTACCGGGACGTCGAGCGCTCGCGTCGACGCGACGCGCGCGCCGAGTACCTACGCTCGATCCTCAACGCCGAGCAGGTCGTGGTGAACCGGGCGTACTTCTTCAACAACCCCGTCGTCCACCAGGACTTCACCACCGAGGGTCCCCAGCGGGACGCCTTCCGCGCGTTGCTCGACGAGAGCGTGCTCGTTCCGTTCCTGCTGTCCGAGCGCACTCCGGTGGCGGAGCCGCGGTTCGGCGTCGACTCGGCGGGCTGGTCGGCGTGGGTACGCGTGCTCGACGAGGTCGACACCGTCCGTTGCCTGCGCCTGTCCTGGGACGACGCGCAGAACCGGCTGCTCACCGAGCGCTGCATCATCGCCGAGTTCCGTCGCTTCCTGCTCCAGCTGCCGGCGTTCAACCTGGCGGAGCTCCAGCGGGACCTCCGGCTGGACGACGACAGCCTGCCGCTGCTCAAGCGCCGGTTGCAGGAGGTGGCTATGTGGGCCCTCAGCGCCGAGCAGGCCGACCGGGAGGGCTTCTACCGGGAGTTCCTGATGGAGCCCGACACCAACCCGGCCGACGGGATGTTCCGCGCCGGGCCCCTGGTCGCCGAGCTCAAGCAGCTCGTCGACCTGCGCTACAACACGGCCCTGCCGGACGCCGTCGACGGCTTCGCGCTCATCCCGGCGGACTCGCTGCGCCGCACGGCGATGCAGGAGTACCGGCGGGAGCGGCCCCCGGAGCGCGACATGGACGACCTGCTCGGCCTGCTGCGGACGCTGCGGCCGTACGCCTTCGACCTGGTGCAGCTCCCGCTGCGGATCGACCTGACCGGCCTCGAACTGCACCACGTGCACCAGGCCCGCCGGACCGACGAGTGGCGGGGGTACGTGGAGAGCCTCCGGGCCCTGCTGGACGAGCCGCTCGACTTCGTCACCCGCTCCCAGCAGGTGTACGACCGCTACGTCGCACTGGCCCGGCGGCTCACCGACATCGTGGGCGAGCGGCGGCTGGACCGGATCAACG
Organism: Micromonospora sp. CNZ303; assembly: GCF_004345505.1. NCBI lineage: Bacteria > Bacillati > Actinomycetota > Actinomycetes > Micromonosporales > Micromonosporaceae > Micromonospora > Micromonospora sp. CNZ303. Next base: position 121,283 of record NZ_SLVT01000011.1, read on the forward strand.
CCTGGGAGCCCGTGATCCGGGTGACCGTCGAGGTGATGGGGAGCAGCGTCTCGATCGTGTTCGACGGCGACCCACGGGTGGAACTGGTCGGGGAGGTGGCCACCGAGGTCGCCGCGCGCGGGGCGACGGCCGTCGTCCGGTTCGCCGTGGTGGGGCGGGACCAGCGGCGGGCGGGGCGCGAACTGGGCACCGGTATCGACGTCATGCGGGTACGTCTCCAGCGGGCCGGGGAGGATTGGCGGGAACTCGTGCGCCGGCTGCGGGAGATGGGCTTCCCGGTGTCGGACGGCGACGAGGAGGGCAACGAGGCGAACATCGACCGGCCGGAGGGGGACGACGGTGACTGACGAGCGGGGCGAGTACGCCGAGCTGCGCAGGCGGCGGCCCGAGTACTTCACCAACCCGCCGGACGCGGCGGTCGAGATCCTCGACGGGGTGGAACAGGTGGCGGCGGCGGAACGCGCCAAGGCGGCGGCGCTGCGGGCCCGTGGCCTGCCGGTCGAGTGGAGCCGGACGGGGGTGGTCTACCGGGACGAGTACGTGACGCTGCTGCGCGACCCGGTCCGCCTCCCGGGCGGGGCCGTCGGGACGTACGTCCGGAAGCTGCCCACGGGCGGCGCCGACGGGGTCGTGCTGCTGCCGGTGCTCGACGGCGGGGTCGTGCTGGTCGAGCACTTCCGGCACGCCACCAGGCGTTGGCACCTGGAGGCGCCCCGGGGGTTCGGCGAGGCCGGGGTGGCCGCCGAGGAGCAGGCCGTCCGGGAGCTGCGCGAGGAGCTGGGGGTGGCGCCGACCCGCCTGGTCGACCTCGGTGAGGTGCACCCCGACACCGGCACCGCGACCGACGCCGTCCGCCTCTATCTCGCCGAGATCGCCGAGCTGGGGCCGGTCGGCGCGGCGGAGGGCATCCGGGCGCCCCGGGCCCACCCGCCGGCGCGGGTCGGCGAGCTGATCAGCGACGGGACGATCACCGACTCGTTCACCATCGCCGCCTGGACCCGCGCCTGGCTGCGCGGGCTGCTGGCGGCCGGGACGCGCTGATCCCGCGACCGTCCGGTGCCGGCCGCCCGTCCGTTCCCCGGCGGCCCGCTCCCGGTCAGTGCCGGTTGCCGGCCATCTGATCGCGGAGGCTGCCGCGCTGCACCGCCCGGCTGATGTCGCTCGGCGAGACGATCCCGACGAGGCGGCCGTCGGCCACCACCAGCGCGCGGCCGTCGGCGCACTCGCTGAGCCGGGGGAGCAGTTCGTTGAGCGGCTCGTCCGGCCGGGCGAGCACCAGCTCGTCGGCGCGGCAGGCCACCTCGGCCAGCGTGGTGCCGGCCCGGCGGTCCGCCGGGATGCCGCGCACCCGGTCGAGGGTGACCAGGCCGACGGGCCGGTCGTCCTCGGTCAGCGGCAGCGCCGTGTGCCGGTACGCGAAGAGGTAGTGGTCGACGAAGTCGCCCACCGTCATCTGCCCCGACGCGGTCTGCGGCTGCGGCGTCATCACGTCGGCCACCCGGATGCCCTGAAGCGCGCTGCCCATCCGGGCCTGCCGCTCCTCCATGCCGGCGGCGCCGATCAGGAACCAACCGATCAGGGCCAGCCACAGCCCGCCGAAGCCGACGCCGGCCAGGAACTGCCACAGCCCCAGCCCGATCAGCACCGCGCCGAGGACCCAGCCGGCCCGGGCGGCGACGACCGAGGCCTTCGTCCGGTCGCCGGTCGCCTTCCACACGGCGGCGCGCAGCAGCCGCCCGCCGTCCAGCGGGGCGGCCGGCAGCGCGTTGAAGACCGCCAGCAGCACGTTGATGCCGGCCAGCCAGGCCAGCGAGCCCAGCAGCAGCCCCTGCACCCCGGCCACGGCGAGCACGACCGCGATCGCGCCGAAGAAGAGCCCGATCAGCAGGCTCACCAGCGGGCCGACGCCGGCGATGCGCAGCTCCGCGCCCGGGTCGCGCGCCTCGCCGCGCAGCTCGGCCACCCCGCCGAAGAGCCAGAGGGTGATCCCGCCGACCTCCAGCCCGTTGCGCTTGGCGACGATCGCGTGAGACACCTCGTGGGCGAGCAGGCCGAGGAAGAAGACCACCGCCGCCGCGAGCCCCGCCAGGACGTACGCGGCGACCGGCCGGTCCGGGTAGGCCCGGGGGAACTGGTTGGCCGACAGCCCCCAGGCGATCAGCGCGAAGATGACCAGGACGCTCCAGTTGACCCCGACCGGTACGCCCGCGATCCGGCCGAGCCGGAAACTCGCCCTCATGTTTCGGGTACTACCCGCGATCGTCGCGCCCATGCCAGTTCGGAAGGCCATGCTGGCCGATGCCGCGACGGGCGGACCGTCCGATTACGAGGTCCTGGCCGGTTGCTGCGCCGGAACTCGGCGTGGTCAGCGCTCAGGCCCACCGCCAGCGGAAATGACGGACGGCGGCCCGCTGAACCAGTCGGGCCGCCGTCCGCAGAATGGGGATCAGAGCGAGCGGATGTTCTCCGCCTGCGGGCCCTTCTGGCCCTGGGTGATGTCGAACTCCACCCGCTGGTTCTCATCGAGGCTGCGGAAGCCACTCGATGCGATCGCGGAGAAGTGGGCGAAGACGTCGGGGCCGCCGCCGTCCTGGGCGATGAAGCCGAAGCCCTTGTCGCCGTTGAACCACTTCACGGTACCTGTAGCCATGTCTGCTCCTTCGCAGGCTGTTGGAGACCGCACGGTGTGCGGACTCTTGCGCCGCCGCGTTGATCGCCCGCGCCGAACCGACACGACAAACGAAAAGAGCGCCTGGATGAGGTTTCAGATAACCCCATCAGGCGCCGGAAACGTCTACGGAAATCAAAACTGCAACAAGGAGACCGTAGCACAGGCGGGTAACAGCCCCTGGTCTCCCTGCGTGTGTCCCTGTCCTGGCGGCGCGACATCCGCAGGTTCTTCGGGGTGCGGCAGACGGTCCTTCTCGTGGTGGAGAAGGACCGTGCGGCGCGGGGTCAGGTAGCGCCGGCCTGCTGGCGGCACTGGTGGTCGCGGTTGTGCTGGAGGGCCTCTTCCAGCTGGTCTTCGAGGATGATGATCCGGCAGGCGGCTTCGAGGGCGGTGCCCTGGTCGACCATCTCCCGGGCCCGTGCGGCCAGGCGCAGTTGGTAGCGGGAGTAGCGGCGATGTCCGCCGGCGGAGCGGAACGGGATGATCAGCTTCGCCTCGTCGAGGCGGCGCAGGAAATCCTGCGAGGCGCCCACGATCTCGGCGGCGCGGCCCATGGTGTAGGCGGGGTAGTCGTCGTCGTTGAGCATGTCGTCGGGTTGGGCCATACATTCCTCTTCGCGAACGAGGGCCCCGGCGCAACACGCGCCGGGGCCCAGGGTTACGGGTTGAGTACACCATCCACCGACAGGTTCGTCGGGTTCTCGTTTCCGCACCGTGCCGCTATCGGCAGGCGGTGCGAGGATCGCATAAGCGTGACCGGAGACCACCTCACGTTCGATGGGACTACGGCGTCCACCTCAGAACTTGCACTACGTCCTGACAGTGGGCGATCCAACGGCGTCCAGCCCTCCCTTTCCTCTTCTTGCATTGCCTACGGTTGCTGTCCGCCGATGCCGGAGCCCCACGCGACTTCATGGCCCCGCACATGTGCGGCGGATCCTTGCTGCATCAGGCGGAGCCCCGAACCTTGCATCGGCCCTGCCTGCGGTCTGCCCTGACCTGGAGTTACGTCAAGGTCTTGTCCTGCACTTGCCGTGTTGCGCGCGGTGATGTGGTTCCACCGCAGTTGCCGAGCGGGCCGCGAGAAGTTCCGGGCCCTGCTTCGACGCTCCTGCTCTCGTCAGCGTCTTTAACCGATCTCTGTCGTCAACGGAGGCAACACTACCCAGCCCCACCAAGAATGTCTAGTCTCGGGAGACCAGATTTTCTCGGCCGCTGATCGCGGGTTTCCCCACCGTGCCGCCGGCCCGCGGGGATGTGCGCCCGGCGACGCGCAGGTCGGCCAGCGCTTCGAGATGACCCGCGCGGTACGCGAGGTGCTGCGGGGGCGGACCCGCCGGTCAAGCTCACCGAGCGCGCGTCGACCCGCCTGGAGCGCGAGGAGAAGCTGCACCTCGTCCGCCCCGGCGGCGCCGTCATCGTGCGCGAGGACGGCGGCGACCTGCGCCGCCGAAGCCGGTCCGGTTCGTGGCTGTCTGAGCTGCGGTACGTAATCAACTGCTTACGGCGACGTTGACGGCTCCCCCGTGGACGTATACCTATTTAGTCATCGTCGTCAATCTTTCGGTCGCCGCCACGAGCCGATGGCCGGGAGACGCAGAGGAGTCCATGTGAACCGACGCACCTTCCGCCGCGCCGTCCTGTCACTCGGCATCGCGACGACCACCCTGGTCGCAGCGACCGGCACCCCGGCGTACGCCCGGCCCGACCACCCCGCACCGGCCCCGGCGGTCGCCAGCCCGGTGTTCGCCATCACCGACGGCGTGGCCCGTCAGGTGGCCCTCACCGGTCGGTCCGAGCTGACCCGGTTGGGCGGCTCCGCCGTGAACGGCCCGGTCGACCTGCTCGCCGCCGGCGTCGACGCCCGGCTCGCCGGCCAACTCCGCGCCGCCAACCAGCGACTGCTGGTCGCCAAGGGCCTGCCGGGCGGCACCGGCTCGCTGTTGCGGTTGCGGCTGGCCCACCCGGACATGCGCGCGGCGCTGGCCCGCGGCGAAGCGCCGCTGGTGGCCGCCACCCCGCCCGACGACTCGGCGACGAGCGTGACCGCCTACGACCGCTCCGGCGGCACGGTGGTGCTGGATGCCACACGGGTGCCGCGGCAGCCGGTGCTCGTGGTGGACGTGGACACCGAGCGGGCGCTCACCGCGGGGCTGGCGATGATGCGCCAGGAGCTGGGCGAGAGGGGCATCGGCCGGGCGGCTCCGGCGCGTCCGGCGACCCGCGCCTCCGGGGCGACCGCGTCGGCCGGTTACTGGGCCACCAAGGTCGACGCGGTCCGGCTGAGCGACGACGAGGAGCCCTGGATCAAGGGGGACGCGGAGATCTACAACCTCGTGGCCGGGTTCGGGTTGGACGGCAAAGTCAAGGTCGACCTCGTGCAGATGCCGTACCTGGATCACGACGGCACCACCTACCAGCCGAACCAGTTGCTGGTGCACTTCTCCTCGTACAAGTACAACCTGGCCGACGTGGTCATGATGGAGGACGACGGGGACACCAACTACGCGGCCCTGGTCAAGGCCATCGCGGGCGCCCTTCTGGTGATCGTGGACGGTGGCGCGTACACCCCGGTGGTCAACGCGATCCTCGACGCCATCCCCACCTCCTGGTACACCGACGACCCGGACTTCGTGGACGCCTGGTACACCCTGAGCACCGCCAGCAGCGGCCGGAAGTACGGCGCCGCCGCCAACGGCTGGATGGACCTCTCCCCGTACTGGGTCGCGCAGTTCTGACCGGGCCGCTCTTCGGGCATAGTGGCGGGGTGGCGAGGTTGACCGTGGAGACCGACGATCCGTACCTCTGGCTGGAAGATCTTGATGGTGCGGACGCCGCGCGGTGGGTGCGGGACCGCAACGCGGAGACCGTCGCCGCCCTGACCGGCGGCGACGCCTTCGCCGCCCTGCGCGCCGGGTTGCGGGAGGTGCTCGACGCGGACGACCGCATCCCCTACCCCGGGTGGCGCGGCGACCACCTCTACTACAACTTCTGGACCGACGCGGTGCGCCCGCGCGGGGTCTGGCGACGGACGACCCTGGAGCAGTACCGCCGGCCGGAGCCGGAGTGGGACGTGCTGCTCGACCTGGACGCGCTGGCCGCCGAGGAGGGCGAGAACTGGGTCTGGGGCGGGGCGACGGTCCTGCGGCCCGGCTACGGGCGCGCCCTGGTCAGCCTCTCCCTGGGCGGGGGCGACGCGGTCGTGGTGCGGGAGTTCGACCTCGACCGCCGCGTCTTCGTCGAGGACGGCTTCACGCTGCCCGAGGCGAAGAGCGACGTCTGCTGGATCGACGTCGACCACGTCTACGTCGCCACCGACTTCGGGCCGGGCTCGCTGACCTCCTCCGGCTATCCGCGCCTCGCCAAGCGGTGGCGGCGGGGCACGCCGCTCGCCGAGGCCGACGTCGTCTACGAGGGGCACGCGGACGACGTCGTCGTGTACGCCACGCACGACCCCACGCCGGGGTTCGAGCGCGACTTCGTGGGCCGCCGGCTGGACTTCTACCGTACGGAGAATTCCCTCCTGACCGGGGCGGGCGAGCGGGTCCCGATCGCCGTGCCGGAGGACGCCCAGTGGGACGTGCACCGGGAGTGGCTGCTGATCCGGCTGCGCTCGCCGTGGCCGGTGGCCGGGGTGACCCACCCCGCGGGCGCCCTGCTGGCGACCCGGTTCGACGCGTTCCTCGCCGGTGGGCGGGAGCTGACGGTGCTCTTCCGGCCCGACGACCGTACGGCGCTCAGCGGCTGGTCCTGGACCCGTAACCGGCTGATCCTGGCCACCCTCGTCGACGTGCGCAGCCGGCTGGAGGTGCTGACGCCCGACGGCGAGGGCTGGCGGCGGGAGCCGCTGCCCGGGGTGCCGGAGTTCGACCACAGCGAGATCGTGGACACCGACCCGGACAACGACGACGCCTACCTGCTCGCCTCGGAGGGGTTCCTCCAGCCGGCGACGCTGCGCCTCGGGCAGGTCGGCGGGGCGGTCGAGACGCTCAAGCGGGCGCCGGCGTCCTTCGACGCGGACGGCCTGGCGGTACGCCAGTTCTTCGCCACCTCGGCCGACGGCACGCGGGTGTCGTACTTCGTGGTCGGGGACCCGGACGCGCCCGCCGGTCCGACGCTGCTCACCGGCTACGGCGGGTACGAGATCTCCCTGACCCCGGGCTACAGCGGGATGATCGGCCGGGGATGGCTGGCCCGGGGCGGCACGTACGTGGTCGCGAACATCCGGGGCGGCGGGGAGTACGGCCCCCGGTGGCACCGCGCCGCGATCCGGGAGAACCGGCCCCGGGCGTACGAGGACTTCGCGGCGGTGGCGGCGGACCTGGTGGCCCGGGGCATCACCACGCCGGAGACGCTCGGCATCGAGGGCGGCAGCAACGGTGGGCTGCTGATGGGCGTGATGCTGACCCGCCATCCGTCGCTCTTCGGGGCCGTCGTCGCGCACGTGCCGTTGCTCGACATGCGGCGCTACCACCGGATGCTGGCCGGCGCCTCGTGGATGGCCGAGTACGGCGACCCGGACGTGGCGGCCGACTGGGAGTTCCTGCGCGGGTACTCGCCGTACCACAACGTCGACGGCGACCGGGCGTACCCGCCGGTCCTGCTCGTCACCTCGACCCGCGACGACCGGGTGCATCCCGGGCACGCCCGCAAGATGGCGGCCCGGCTGCGCGAGCACGGCCACGACGTGTCCTACTACGAGAACGTCGAGGGCGGGCACGGCGCGGCGGCGAACAACGAGCAGCGTGCCTTCGTCTGGGCGCTGACGCTGGAGTTCCTGTGGCGCAAGCTGGCCGGGCAGACGCGCCCGCCCCTGCCGCGCCGGTCCTCGCCGGCCGCCCTGGACGAGCGGGTCGCTCCCTGACCCGAGGGCGACGCGATCCGGGGACCTGCCGGCCGGCCGTGGGTGCCGGCGAACGGAACCGTCAGGCCGTCGGGGGCGGGGTGGGCAGCTCGTCGACCACCACCACCTCGCTGCCGGGGCGCACCTCGGCCAGCAGTTCCCGCTGGCCGCTCCTGGTGAGCCGGATGCAGCCGTTCGTGGTGTTCCGGCCCAGCTCGCCGTCGTGGTACCAGCTGTGGATGCCGATGTGCGCCCCGCGCAGGCCGGCCGGCACCGAGTCGGGGTCGTCGGGCACCGAGCCGAGGGCGTAGATGTCGACGCCCCCGTACACGCTCTGCGGCGGCGGGGTGCGGCCCAGGATGAAGGTCCGGCCCAGCGGGGTCTCCTGGCCGCGCTGGCCGAGGCTGACCTCCCAGCTGCGCACGGCCCGGCCGGCGCGGTACCAGGTGAGGCGGTGGTGCCTGCGTTCGATCACGATCTGGTCGGCCAGCGCCACGGTGGTGTGGCCGCCGGGCGGCAGCCAGGCGAGCGTGCGGTTGGCCGACGGGAGCAGCACCGCCGTCCAGCCGGCCCGCCGCTGGGCGATCGGCATGGTCAGCTCGACGCCGCTGATGGTGGGGTCGAGGAACGCCAGCGGCCGGCCGCCGGGGGCGGTGTAGGCGGCGATGCGGCGGGTCGGGTGCAGGCCCTCGGTCAGCGGCGTGGTGTCCATCGTGTCCCGATCGGCCGGGAAGCCGGTGGGCGCCGGGCCGTAGTCGACCACCGGCAGGTCGTCCGGCGCGGGCGCGGCGACGGGTACCCGCTCCGGCGCGGCGCTGGTCGGGGCCGCGCCGGTCGGCGCGGGTGGCCCGACGACGACCGGCGGCGCGGTGGGCTCGGCCCCGGGGGTCAGCATCCAGCCGGTGGCCCCGCCGGCCAGCAGGAGCAGGGGTACGCCGACGGCGGCGGCCAGCGCGCGGACGTGTCGCCGGTTCATTCGGTCAAAACACACAAACTAACTGTAACGGGTGAACGGCGGCGAAACCCCGTCCCGGCCGGAATGCCGGTCGGGACGGGGTCCGCAGAGGTGGAGCCTCAGCTCAGTCGCGCGCCCACGTGGATGGCGATCGCGTCGTGCGCGGGCACGTTCGCGGCGAACCAGCCGCCGCCGTCCACGGTGATCACCGGCCCGCTGCACGTGCCGTTGCTGAAGGTGCCGTGGACGACGTCGCAGTAGCGGCCGGCCGGCAGCCCGCTCTGGTAGGACCGGCCGTTGACCGCGGAGTCCTCGTCGTTGATCGTGACGTAGCCCTTGCCGGACCGGCCGAAGGCGATGTGGTTGTTGCCGTTGTCGTACCAGTTGACGACGCCGGCGCCCTCGGTGGCGTTGCGGAAGCCGACCATGTTGGCGATGACCGGCCAGCGGTGCTCGCACTCCCACCCGGAGTAGCAGGTGGCGTTCAGGGTCCGCCCGGAGCCGTCCGAGGGCGGGCCCTGGTCGCGCTGGCTGAACGTGTAGCTCGACATCACCGTCGGGGAGCCGTACGGCCAGGCGAGCATGAACGCGTTGGCCAGCGCGTAGATGCCCCGGTCGCGGTAGGTCAGCACCCCGCCGACGTCGCGCTGCGTGTCGTGGTTGTCCACGAAGACGGCCGCCGACGCGCTGGGCAGGTGCCCCCAGCCCTCGCCGAAGTTACGCAGGTAGGCGAGCTTCTCGGAGCGGAAGACCCGGGCCAGGTCCTTGCCGTAGCGGAACTCGTGCACGTCGCCGTTGCCGGTGTACTCGCCCGGCTGGATCGGCTCACCGGCGCCGTGGATGACCTCCTGCACGATGTACGCCGAGCGGGACAGCTTGCCCCTGATGGCGGCGATGTCGGCGGCCGGCATGTGCTTGCTGGCGTCCATCCGGAAGCCGTCGACGCCCAGGGAGAGCAGGTCGTTGAGGTAGCCGGCGATCTTCGTCCGGACGTAGTCCGACTCGGTCTTCAGGTCGGCGAGGTTGACCAGCTCGCAGTTCTGCACCTCCCACCGGTCGTTGTAGTTGGCGATGTCGTCGCCGCCGTTGCGGCCGCAGTGGTGGAAGTCCTGCGTCTGGTAGATCCCCGGATAGTCGTAGTGCCCGTACGCCGAGCCGGCCCAGCCGGTGCCGCCGTTGTCCTGCCCGGACATGTGGTTGACGACCGCGTCGACGACCACCCTCACCCCGGCGGCGTGGCAGGTGTCGACCATGGACTTGAACTGCGCGCGGGTGCCCTTGCGGGACTCGATCCGGTAGCTGACCGGCTGGTACGCCAGCCACCACTGCGTGCCCCGCACGTGCTCCTGGGGCGGCGAGACCTGCACCCAGCCGTAGCCCTTCGGGCCGAGGGTGGTGCGGCACTCGGTGGCCACCGACGACCAGTTCCACTCGAAGAGGTTGGCGATGACCTTCTTGCCGCCTGCCGGGGCCGCGCCGGCCGGGGGAGCGGTAGCGGCGGTGGGGACGATCAGGCCGGCGATCACGCCGAGGGCGACGATCGCCGACAACCGTCGATGTCTCTGCATGGAGGACTCCTGACGGGGTCTGGGGGACGGGGTGGTGGCGAGGCCGGGAGGCCCGGGTGCTGCCAGGATCTTGCAGTACGGCTTGAAAATTTCCGAAAGGTTACAAGCGCATTGCAAGCGCTGTCAATGCATGGGCATGCGTGAATGCCTCGGCCTGCCGGGGTCGCCTCGTCATCGCGGCCGAGCGGTCAGGTGGTTGCGTCGAGCCAGCGCGGCTCCGCAGACACCATGGCAGCCTGCCATCCCCGCCCAACCAGGGAGCAGCGGCACCGGCAGGCGTCGAGAGAGGTGCCGGCTCGGCCTGAGACCCCGTCAGGTGGAGCCGACGAGCAGCCCGCGATCGGCCATGAAGGCTCGCAACGTCTCCGCGTCCTCAGCGGACATCAAGCGGCGTGGGATCACGGTCGCCGGCATCCGGCCGACGTACACGATCCAGAACTCGGGGGTGTCCCGCACCCGGGCCACCCCGTCCCAGGCGATACCGCCGGACTCCGAGCCGCTGCGCATCATGATGTTGTCGTCGGTGATGTCGTAGGCGCCCTCGACGGCGTAGCGACCGGAGCGACGCCGGGCCCGCCACTGCACCCAGGGCGAGTACAACATCGACAGCAGGCCACCCAGGACCATCGCCATGCACAGCGACGAGACCCGGTCACCCCACGAGAACCCCCGCGAGACGGCAAATCCGACCGCCCCGACCGCCACCAGCGCCGCACCGACGTAGCCGAACTTACGCAACCGAACACTGCCGAGCGCAGCGGCCACGCGGCCCGGGTAGGCGGGATCGGCGGGGACGTCGAAACGGATGTGCACGTCAGAACGATAGTGCCCCCTACCGTTCGTCTGCAGCGCCTGACTCGCACCGGCCGGCCGGATCGTCCGTCGTCAGCGGTACGACCTCGACGCACCGGCCGGGATGACCTTCTCACCTGCCTCGTTGCCGCGGATCGGCTTACGACGGGTGGCACAATGCGCCTGTGTCGATCTCCGCGGAAGGCTCTCCCAAGGCTCGCATCGTCACGGGGTTGCTGCGGGACGACAACCGGGTGCTGCTGTGCCACCGATCTCCTCAGCGTCGTTGGTATCCCGACGTCTGGGACATGCCCGGTGGGCACGTGGATCCCGGGGAACTGCCCGGCGCGGCACTTGCCCGGGAGCTTCGAGAGGAGCTGGGCATCGACATCGCGGCGCCGTCGGGTCCGCCCGTGCACGAGGTTCATGCCGACACGTTCGACATGCAGATCTGGCTGATCGAGGCGTGGACGGGGTCTCCGGTCAACGCCGCGCCGGACGAACACGACGCCATCGCGTGGTTCACCGAAGACGCGCTTGGAGAACTGTCCCTGGCTCATGACAGCTACCTCGCGTTGTTCAGCAAGGTCCTCGGCGAGCATCGAGCCTGACCACGACCGGACACGCGCTCCTCAAGAGCAGGGGACGCCGAGCGGCCCGCCAGCCGCCGACCGAGGTTCAGTGGCGTAGACCCTCTGAAGATCACACGTGGGCCTCCGCTTCGGCGCCGGCGCGCGGAATTTCCGCGCGCCGGTGATCCGTCCGCCCTGTCGGTCCGTACTCGATGGGGAACAGGGCCGGCCGGTGGTGCGCCGCCGCGAGACGATCGAGGAGCAGATGGCCCGGGCACAACGGAACCAGAAGCCGCCCACCGTCCGGACCACCAGCACCAGCCGGGGGGCCCGCACCCGGTCCCGGCCCGCGGTGGCCCTGCTGACCCTCTCGGCGCTCGCCGTGCTGTGGGCCGCCACCATGCTGACCGGCGCCGGCTCGGCCGCGTACGCGTACGGCTTCTTCTTCACCGAGTTCTTCGCCGGGGTCGTCGCCCTCGTGGCGTTGAGCCTCACCGTGATGATGGGGCTGCTCGCCACCGACCGGCTGGTGCTGCTGATCCGGCACCGGGTGCTGCTCCAGTCCGCGCACCGGGCCGCCGGCATCCTCGGCGTCGCCGGGCTGGTCTTCCACGTGCTCACGAAGATCGCCACCGGCCGGGCGGCGAGCACCGACGCGGTGGTCCCCTTCGTCGGTGGACGGGGCCTCTACGTCGGCCTCGGCACGGTGGCCGCCCTGCTGATGGTGAGCGTGCTCTGGACCGGTGTCGTCCGGGCCCGCTTCGCCGGGGTCGGACCGAAGTGGCTCTGGCGCACCCTGCACTCGGCCGCGTACCTCTCCTGGCCGTTCGCCATCGTGCACGGGCTCAACGCCGGGCGGCCCGCGAAGCCCTGGGTGCTGCTGAGTTACCTCGCCTGCGTCCTGCTGGTCGTGCTGGCGCTGCTGGTCCGCCTCTCCGTCAGCCTCGGCCGGCGCCGCCGGGAGCAGCACCAGGCCGCCGCGATGAACCAGGCCCTGGCCGGGCGGCCGGCCGAGGACGCCCCGCGCCGGTCGCTGTTGCGGGGCCGGACCCGACGCGCCGACCGTCCGGCGGAGCCGGAGCGGCGCGCGGGGACCTGGGCCGGCGCCACGATCGCCGGTACCACGGTCACCGGCACCTGGTCCGCCCCCGCCGCGCCGCGCCGCGACCCGGAGCGGTTCACCGTGCCGGCCGTGCCCGAGCCCGGCACGATCCGCGACCCGGCACGCCCCCGCCGACGTGCGGCGGAACTCGCCCCGGCCGGTCGGCGCCGAGGCGAGGAGGAGCCCGCGTCGATCAGTTTCCGACGCGAGGAGGAGCCCGCATCGGCTGGCCGCCGGCGGGGCGAGGAGGAACCCGTCCCCACCGGCCGCCGCCGCGCCGGCGAGAGCACTCGCCGGGACCGTGCGGAGCGGGACGGGGCGCGGCGAGTGGTCTCGCCGCCCCGCCGCCGGGAGGAGGCTGAGGAACCCTGGGACAGCCCCCGACGCTGGGAGACGAGCGACCCGATCTCCGCCGGTCCCGTGTCCGCCGCGCCGCGCAGCGGCGGCGGCCGGCACAGCGTCGAGGACGACCGGGACCTCGAACCGGACTACTGGCGGCCCCCGGTCCGGTACGTCCCCGAGGAGGTCCCGCTGCCGGCCGACGACACCCCGACCCTGGTCGACCTCGCGTCCCGGCGGGCACGCCGGGCCGCCGGCGAAAGCCGGTCGGTGCGCCGCCGCCGGGTCAACGCCGACGCCGTCGACGGGGCGTACTGGGCCGGGCTGCGGGGTGAGGCGAGGTGATCCGGACGACCGTGCCTCCGGTGGCGTGCGTCGGCGAGCCCCGGCTCACCGCCGGCTTCGCCGAGTTCGGCCGGCTCGACCTGCCCGCCCACGAGGAGGTGCACGGGCCGGTCGGGCCGATGGAGCCGGCCACCCTGCTCCGGCTCGCCGAGGGCGTACAGCTCAAGGGCAAGGGCGGCGCGGGCTTCCCGTTCGCGAGGAAGCTCCGCGCGGTCCTGGAGTCCTGCGAGCGGCGGGACCTCCCGGCGGTGGTGGTGGTCAACGCCACCGAGGGGGAGCCGGCGAGCTGGAAGGACAAGGTGCTGCTCACCCGGGCCCCGCACCTGGTCCTCGACGGCGCCGCGCTGGCCGCGTACGCGCTGGACGCCGAGGAGATCGTCGTCGGGGTGGCCGACGACGGGGTGGGCCGCGACTCCCTGACCGAGGCGCTGGAGGAGCGCCGGATGCCGGCGCCGACGAGCATCGTCACCGTGCCGCACCGGTTCATCTCCGGCGAGGGCGGAGCCCTGGTCAACGGCATCAACGGCCTGCCGCACATCCCGCCGGGCACCAAGCGCCGCTCCAGCGACTCCGGCGTCGGCGGCCTGCCCACCCTGCTCTCCAACGCCGAGACGTACGCCCAGCTCGCGGTCGCCGCCCGGCTCGGCCCGTACGAGTACGCGGCGCTCGGCACCGACGACGAGCCCGGCACCGTGCTGCTCACCGTCACCGGCGCGGCGGGACGCCCGGCGGTGGTGGAGTGCGCGGCCGGCACCGCGCTGCGCGAGATCCTCGACCTGTGCGAGGTGCCGGACGGGCCGGGCATCCTGACGGGCGGCTACCACGGCAGGTGGATCACCCGGGAGGCGGCGGACCGGGCGGAGATCTCCCGCAAGGGGCTGGCCGCCGTGGGCGGCACCCTCGGCGCGGGCATCCTCGTCCCGCTCGGCGCGGACACCTGCCCGCTCGGTGAGGCCGCCCAGGTGGTGCGCTACCTGGCGGGCGAGTCCGCGGGGCAGTGCGGCCCGTGCCGGATGGGCCTGCCCGACCTGGCCCGCGCCGTCGACCTGGCGGTCTCCGGCAGCGCCCCGGTGGACGTGGTCCGCGCCGCCGCCGGCGACGTGAAGGGGCGCGGGGCGTGCAGCCACCCCGACGGTACGGCCCGGTTCGCGCTCTCCGCGATGGAGGTGTTCGCCGAGGACCTGCGGCTGCACACCACCGGCGAGGGTTGTGGCCGGCGGGTCCGGGCGGTGATGGGCCTGCCGGACGCCCCCGACCCGAACCCGCAGCGGCTCACGCTGGACTGGTCCCGCTGCGACGGGCACGGGCTGTGCGCGCACGTGGTGCCGGACTTCATCCGGCTCGACGGGAACGGCTACCCCGCCTTCCCGCCCACCCCCGTGCCGACCTGGCTGCGCGAGGGCGCGCGCAAGGCGGTCAAGGTCTGCCCCGAACTCGCGCTGCGACTCACCCCCGCCCCCTGAGGGGGGCGGGGGCGGCCGGCGGGTCAGCGGGGGGTGAGGCGGTCGGTGCCCAGGCGGGCCTGGAGGACCTCGGGGACCAGCACCGAGCCGTCGGGCTGCTGGAACTGCTCCAGGATGGCAGGGAAGAGCCGGCTGGTGGCCAGCGCCGACCCGTTGAGGGTGTGCACGAAGCGGGTCTGCTTGCCGCCCGGCTCGCGGTAGCGGATGGCCGCCCGGCGCGCCTGGTAGTCGCCGGCCCAGGAGACCGACGACACCTCCTTGTACTTGCCGGTGCTCGGCATCCACACCTCGATGTCGAGGGTCTTCTTCATCGACGCGCTGGCGTCGCCCGCCGACAGCAGGGTGCGCTGGTAGTGCAGGCCCAGCTTCTCGACCAGGCTCTCCGCGTGCAGGAGCATCTCCTCCAGCGCGGCGTCGGCCTGCTCCGGCAGGCAGAACTGGAAGATCTCCACCTTGTTGAACTGGTGGCCCCGGACGGTGCCCCGCTCGTCCGAGTGCGAGCCGGCCGCCTCGCGGCGGTAGCAGGGGGTGTACGCGAACGCCTTCAGCGGCAGCTTCGCCGTCTCCAGGATCTCGTCCTGGTAGGCCCCGAGGATCGCCGTCTCCGAGGTGGGCAGCAGGAACTGCCCGCGCGGGGCGGACTCCCGGTCCAGGTGGTAGACGTCGTCGTAGAACTTCGGGAACTGACCGGCGGCGAAGCCGGCGGTGTCCAGCAGCAGGTGCGGCGGGAGCAGGAACTCGTAGCCGGCGCTGATGTGCTCGTCGACGAAGAAGTTGAGCAGCGCCCACTCCAGCCGGGCGCCCATGCCCGTGTACATCCAGAAGCCCGAGCCGCCGAGCTTGACCCCGCGCTCGTGGTCGACCAGGCCCAGCATCCGGCTCAGCTCGATGTGGTCGCGGACCTTCTCGATCGCCGGCGGCTCGCCGAAGGCCCGGACGACCCGGTTGGCCTCCTTGCCGCCCGGCAGCACGTCGTCGGCGGGCAGGTTGGGCAGCTCGCTCATCGCGGTGCGCAGCCGCGCCTGCACCTCGTCCAGCTCGGACTCCAGCTCGGCGAGCTGCTTGCGGCCCGCCTCCGGCGTGGAGACCTCCGGCTCGGTGCCGGCGCGCTTCGCCGCCGCGTAGGCGCGCGCCTCGGCCTTGCGGCGCTGCCGCTCGCCGTCGATGCCACTGATCAGGGCGCGGCGTTCCTGGTCGAGCCGCTGGATCTCGTCCAGGGCGCGGTTGACCTCGGCGGGATCCAGTCGCTTCGCCAGCGCGGTCGCCACCGCCTCGCGATCCTTCCGGATCAACTCCATGTCGAGCATGCTGCTCCGTACGCTCCGTCCGGACGTCGGGTGGACCCACCGATGCTACCGCCGCGGCCCGCTCGCGCCCCGGCCCGGTCTCGACGACCCTTCCTTACCCGTCAGGCGGTCAGAGCCGGATGGGCATCAGGACGGAGAACGCCTCGACGTCGTCCGGCCGGCGCACGGCCAGCGGGGCGATCGGCCCGTCCAGCTCCAGCAGCAGCTGGCCCCGGCCGGCCGCGTCGAGGGCCTCCAGCAGATAACCGCCGTTCACCCCGACGCGGAACGCGTCGGGCTCCCCGGCCAGCTCGTCCGCCCCGAGCAGCCGTACCCCGCCCCGGCCGTCCGGGCCGAGCACGGTCACCGCGAGCGGCAGGCCGTCGTGCCGCCGGGTGACGACGGGGGCGTCGGCGCTGGTCAGAGCCGCCCGCAGGGCGTCGGCGTCGACCGTCAGCCGGTGTGCCGCCCCGTCGTCGGGCGTCGGGCGGAGCAGCCGGCGGTGGTCCGGGAAGTCGTACGGCAGGGCGGCGGCGTCGACCGTGCGGCCGGCGACGGAGACGGTGATCGTGCCGGCGGCCACCGTCAGCCGGGCCTCGGGGGTGCTCCCCGCGCCGGTGTCGAGCAGGGCCCGCACCTCGTCGACGAAGGCGACCGGGGCGAGCACCCGCACCCCCGGCCCGTCGACCCGGGCGTCCGCCCGCGCGACGGCCAGCCGGTGCCGGTCGGTCGCCACCAGCCGTACGCCGTCGGCGTCGGACTCGAACAGCACGCCGGCCAGCACCGGCAGGTCGGGGTCGGCGCCGACGGCGAAGCGGACCGCGTCCACGGCGGCGGCCAGGTCGGCGCGGGACAGGACGAGACGGGTGGTCATGGCGGGCTCCCCGGGATCGATGAGCGTACGGATCCGGGAGAGCTCCCTGCGGGCGTCGGCGAGACCGTCCTCCAACCGGCGCAGGTGCGCGTCGAGCAGGCGGTGGATCTGGGCCGGCTCGGATCGCAGCGCGGCGGCGATCTCGGCGACCGGCATGCCGACCCGGCGCAGCCCGGCCACCAGCCGGGCGGGGGCCACCTGGTCGCCCGTGTACCAGCGGTAGCCGGTCACCGGGTCGACCAGGGCCGGGGCCAGCACCCCGGCCGAGTCGTAGAACCGCAGGGCGCTCACGGTCAACCCGCTGGCCCGGGCCAGCTCGCCGATGCTGCGCAGGTCGCTCTCCACGGCGCCGATCCTGTCGTCTCAACCTGGTCGAGGGTCAACCCGCGCGGGACCGGGCGGCCCGACGGTCGGGGCCTGCGCTCAGCGGGGCCGGTCCAGCACCCGGAAGGTCATCCCCGACCGCACCAGCCGGTCCAGCAGCGCGTCGCCCATCGCCGTCACCGGGGTGACCTGCCCCGCCGTGGCCGGCAGTTCGTCGCCGGCCAGGCAGAGCGCCGACTCGCCGAGCATCTTCGCCGTCTCGTCGTAGCCGGGGTCGCCGCCGGCCACCTCGGTCAGCACCCGTCGCCCGCCGCCCGTGGCGACGAACCGGACCCGGAACCAGGACTTCGCCCGCTGCTGCGGCGTCGGCCCCTGCCCGGAGGCGAGCCGGCCGAGCAGCCAGCGCCGGGTCGGCGGCAGCTTCACCAGCGCCACCAGCCCACCCAGCCCGACCCCGCCGGCCAGCACCGTGGGCAGCCGCTTCACGGCGGCGAAGTGCCGGTAGCGGAAGTCCGGCCCGTACTCCGGGCGGGCGGCGGCCGAGCGGCGGACCACCTGCGGGTCGATGGTCGGCAGCGGCACGGTCCACATGCCCAGCTCCTTCGAGCGGGCGAGGCGGCCGGGCACCGCGCGTACCCGCCGCCCGGTCGGTCGCGGCTCGACCTGCCGCCGCTCGCGGGCCGCCCGGGACGCCTCGGCGGTACGGGAGAAGGCGGTGAGCGCCGAGTGGTACGTGCCGGCGGAGAACCGCCCGCCGGCCCGGACGAAGCCGTCGACGGTGATCGGCACGTCGTCCGGGAGGTGCTTGAGCGTGAACCAGACGCCCAGGTCGTGGGGGATCGAGTCGAACCCGCAGGCGTGCACGAGCCGCGCCCCGGTGCGCTCCGCCTCGGCGTGGTGGCGCATGTACATCAGGTCGACGAACTCGGGTTCGCCGGTGATGTCGAGGTAGTCGGTGCCGGCGCGGGCGCAGGCGGCGACCAGCGGCTCGCCGTGGTGCACGTACGGGCCGACGGTGGTGGCCACCACCCGGGCGCTCTCGGCGACCGCCCGCAGCGACTCCGCATCGGTGACGTCGGCGGTGAGCAGGGGCAGCCCGGCCAGCGCCGGGTCGATGGCGGTCAGCCGGTCCCGTACGGCGGCCAGCCTGCCAGGGTTGCGCCCCGCGAGCGCCCAGCGCAGCTCCGGCGGAGCGTTGCGGGCCAGGTACTCGGCGGTCAGCCCCCCGGTGAAGCCGGTGGCCCCGAAGAGGACGACGTCGTATGTCCGCTGCTCACGCATCCACCGAGTCTGCCACCCGGCGCGGCGGGCGGGGCGGCCGACGCGGGCGGTGTCGAAGCCTGGACAGCCGCGGGAGGTGACCCTGGTCGAGCTGTCGGGGCCGAGGTCGCCGGTCTTGACCTTGCCCCTCGGGCAAGGCCCACCCTGGTGCGTGCCGGTCGCTGTGATCGGGCACGAGGAGGATGTCGACGTGGGGCTGCTGACCATCGGGGCGTTCGCCCGGGCGGCGAGGCTGACACCGAAGGCGTTGCGCCTGTACGACCAGGTCGGGATCCTGCCGCCGGCCGCGGTCGATCCCGAGTCCGGATACCGGCTCTACGACCCGGAGCAGCTGCCGCTGGCCCGGCTGGTCGCCCAGCTACGTCGCCTCGGCATGCCACTGGCGAAGATCCGCACCGTGTGCGGCCTGGAGCCCGCGGCGGCGGCCGAGGCGATCACCGCGTACTGGCAGGAGGTCACCGCCGACACCGTGGCTCGCGCGCGGCTCGCCACCTTCCTCGTGGATCGTCTGTCAGGAGGAGGCACCACCATGGTCCAAGCGAATCCCACCCTTGTCGTCCGCTACGCCGCCGGGTGTGACACCGGGGCCGTACGCGACAGCAACGAGGACGCCGCATACGCCAGTGAGCGGTTGCTGGCCGTCGCCGACGGCATGCGAGGGCCTGGCGGCGCCGCAGCCAGCACGGCCGCCATCGACGCTCTCAAAGCGTTGGAACTCGCCGACGTGCCGGCCGCCGACCTGCTGACGATGCTGGCCGGTGCGGTCGCCGACGCCGACCGCACCGTGCGCGCGCTGGCGACCGACGACCACCAGCCGGTCACCACGCTGACCGCGCTGCTGCGCAGCGGCTCCCAGTTGGCCCTGGTGCACATCGGCGACACCCGGGCATACCTGCTGCGCGGCGGCGAACTGTCTCTGCTCACCCAGGACCACACCTGGGTGCAGACCCAGGTGGATCAGGGCAAGCTCGACCGGGACCAGGCTGCCGCGCATCCCGAGCGCGCTCTGCTGGTGCGCGCCCTCGGCGGCGGGCAGCAGGTCGAGGCCGATCTTGCGCTACGCACCGCCCTGCCCGGTGACCGGTATCTGCTGTGCTCCGACGGGCTGTCTGCCGTCGTCAACCGGGCCATCCTGCAATCGGCACTGAGCGTCGCCACCGATCCTGCGCTCACGGTGCGCAGACTGATCGACCTGGCGCAGGCCGAAGGGGCGCCGGACAACATCGCCTGCGTCGTCGCCGACATCGCTGCCGGGTAGACCCCCACGGTCCTGGACGCTCCCTGCGCCGTCGCGGCCCGGCGCAGGGAGTGCTGGGCCGCTGCGCGGAACCGCAGTCGTGGGCGTCCTCGACGTCGCAGCGTTGCGCCTCAGCCGCCGGCGGCCGGGAGATCAGGGCTGAGTACGGCGCGGACGCAGCCGTCGGCCCGGTCCCGGAACAGCGCGTATCCGTGCGCGCCCCGTTCCAACGGCAGCCGGTGGGTGGCCAGGTGCTCGGTACGCAGCTCGTCGCGGGCCATCCGTTCCAGCAGCATCGGGATGTAGCGCTGCCCGTGCTGCCGCGCGCCCCGCACCGTCAGCCCCTTCTGGGTGACCGCCCCGAGCGGGAAGGTGTCGACGAAGCCGGTGAACTCGCCGAGCAGGAAGACCGAGCCGCCCTTGCGGCAGGCGTGCACGGCCTCGCGGACGGCGGCCGGTCGCTCGGCGCCGCCGGCGAACCGTTCGGCGAGCGACCGGGGGCCGTGTCCGTCCCAGGCCGCCCCGACCGCCTCGACGCACACGTCCGGGCCCCGCCCGCCGGTGCGTTCGCGCAGCTCGGCGACGACGTCGGCGAGCCGGTGGTCGATCGTCTCCGCGCCGGCGTGCCGTTCGGCCATCCGCAGCCGCTCCTCCTCGGCGTCGACGACGACCACCCGCTCCGCGCCGAGCAGCCACGCCGCCCGGGCCGCGAGCTGCCCGACCGCGCCCGCACCCCAGACCGCCACCACGTCGCCGGGGCGCACCTGGCCGAGGTCCACGCCCATCCAGCCGGCCGGCGCGGCGTCGGAGGCGAACAGGGCGCGGTCGTCGCTGACCGACTCCGGCACGGCGAACGCGCCGACGTCCGCGTACGGCACCCGGACGTACTCCGCGTGGCTGCCGGCGAAGCCGCCCATCGCCCGGGGCTGGCCGAACGCCCCGCCGGTGGGATGGCCCCAGGCCGCCTCGGTGACGGCCGGGTCGGCGCTGCCGTTGTCGCAGCAGGAGGGCAGGTCGCGCCGGCAGTACCAGCAGCTGCCGCAGGCCACCGACGAGCAGACCACCACCCGGTCGCCGACCCGGTGCCGGCGTACCTCCGGCCCGGCCTCGACCACCTCGCCGAGGAACTCGTGCCCGAGCACGTCCCCGACGGCGAGGAACGGCACCCGCCCGGCCAGCAGCGGCAGGTCCCCGCCGCAGGTGGCGCTCTGCCGGACCCGGACGATCACGTCGTGGCCGTTGCGCAGCTCCGGGTCGGGCACCTGCCGTACCGCCAGCTCGCCCGCGCCCACCCAGCACAGCGCCCTCACCGCGGCGGTCCTGGCGGACGGTCGGCCGGCCAGCGGTCCGCGCGGAGTACCTCGCCGGTCTCGGCGAGCTGCTTGACCTCCCGCAACGCCCGCCGGACCAGCAGCCCGGGATCGTCGCCGACCAGGTGGGCGGCGAGCCCCGCCGGGGCCGCCGCGCCGGGCACCGGCCGGGCGGCCAGCTCCGTGCCCCGGCAGCCGGGGGCCGGCCGCAGCTCGACCTGCACCGCGCCGCCGAGCCGGCGCAGGGGCTCCGGCCAGCGCCCGCCGGGCAGCACCTCGCCGGGCGGGCGGTCGACGGTCACCACCTGCCAGCGCGCGGGCTGCGGGTCGGCGCCGGCCGCGCGGGGCCAGGCCGGCTCCTGCCGCCGTACGGCCAGCGCCCGGCCCGCCGCCGCGACGGCGAACGCCACCGCGGTCGCGCCCGCCAGCCGTCGTCTCCGATCCACCTCGGCTCCGCCTCCCGGTCCCCTCCCACGCCGGACGCACACCGGCGCGCGCGGCCGGTCGCCCGCGTACGACCAGGGTCGGCCGGGGCGGGGTGAAGCCGGCTCCCCCCGAAGGGGTGAACGGGCCCGCGCCGGGTAACCGCCGCCGGCGGGACCTGGGGGAGTGGACGCGTCGGTGGAGGGGCGGGGCCGGATGCCGGAGGACGTACGGGACACGGGAGTCGTCGCGGTCGCACCCGGGCCGGCGGGCACGCCGCTGCTGACGTCGCGGCTGTGCCCCGCCCCGCCGCCGGAACCGCTGGTGCTGCGGCCCCGGCTGCTGCGGGCGCTGGACGAGGGGACCGCCGGGCCGGTCACCCTGGTCCGGGCCCCCGCGGGGTGGGGCAAGACGACGCTGCTCGCCTCCTGGTTCCGGGCCGCCGGGGAGGCCGGCGCGCCGCGGGGCCGGGTGGGGCAGGGGCCCGTGACCGCCGCCGCCGGGGGACGCCGGGACGACGGGCCGACCGGTGCCGCGCCGGGCGACTTCGGCGCGGCGGCGGGCGTACCGGCGGAACCCCGCCGGCCCCGGGCGGCCTGGGTCTCGGTGGAGACGGGCGACGACGGGGACCGGCTCTGGTCCTACCTCGCGGCGGCGCTGCGCGCGGCCACCGGTCCCGCCGACGACGTGCCGGGGCCACCCGTGCCCGACCGGCCACCCCGCCCCGACCAGTTGGAGGTGCTGGCCGCGGCCCTCGCCGCCCGGGAACGGCCGGTGCTGCTGGTCCTGGACGATCTGCACCGGATCACCGACCCCGAGGCCCTGGCCGGACTGGAGTTCCTGCTCCGCCACGCCGAGCAGCGGCTGCGGCTGGTGGTCGGCGCCCGCGCCGGGCTGCCGCTGGCCGTGCACCGGCTGCGGCTGGCCGGCGAGCTGACCGAGGTCGGCCCCGACGAACTGGCCTTCGGCGACGACGAGGTCGCCGACCTGCTCACCGCGCACGGGGTGGCGCTGCCGGCGGCCGGGGTACGCCGGCTGTGGGAACGCACCGGCGGCTGGCCGGCGGCGCTCCGCTTCGCCGCGCTGGCGCTACGCGGGCAGCCGGATCCGGCCCGCTGGGCCGAGCAGTTCGGCGGCGACCAGCCGGACGTGGCGGGCTACCTGCGCGAGGAGGTGCTCGCGGGGCTCGACCCGGACGCGCGGGACGTGCTGCGCCGCTCCGCCGTCGCCGACGCGGTCTGCGCCGGCCTCGCCGACGCGCTGACCGGCCGGACCGACGCCGAGCAGGCGCTGGCCGGCCTGGCCGGCGACGGCGGACTGCTGCGCCGCGACGACAGCCGCCCGCCCTGGTACCGGTGCCCCCCGCTGCTGGCCGACCTGCTGCACGCCGAGCTGGGCCGGCTGCCCGCCGACGAACTGCGCGACCTGCACCTGCGCGCGGCCGGCTGGTACGCCGACAACGGGCGGCCCGCCGAGGCGCTGCGGCACGCGCTCGCCGGCGGCGACCACGACCGGGCCGCCGCGCTCTTCGTGGCCCGCTGGCCGGAGCTGGTCCCGTACGACCGGGAGACGCCCGCCGAGCGCCTGCCCGCGCCCCCGCCGCCGGAGGCCGTGCGCCGCGATCCGGAGCTCGGGCTGGCCTGCGCCGCCGAGCGGGCCCGGGCCGGCGACGCCACCGCCGCCGCCGGGCACCTGCGCGACGCCGTCGAGGCCGCCCGGACGCTGCCGGCGCCGCGCCGGGACCGGTTCCGGCGGCTGGCCACCGCGCTGGAACTCACCCTGGCCCGGCTGGCCGACGACCCCGAAGCGGTACGCGCCGCCGCAGCCCGACTGCTCGCCACCCTCCCCGCACCGTCCCCGGCGTCGCCCGACCCGTCCGTTTCTCCGGCGTCGGCGTCCCCGTTGGCCGGGCCGTCCGTGTCCCCGGCGTCGCCCGACCTGTCCGTGTCCCCGGCGACCGGAGGGTCAGCGGGGCGCGCGGCGCTGTCGGGGAGCGCCGTCGGCGGGCTGCCCGCCGCGCCGGTGCCCGCCGAGCCGCGCGGTGCCGCCGCCGAGGACGCCGACGTGCGGGCGGTGGCCGGCACCGCGCTGGGCCTGGCCGACCTGGCGGACGGGGACCTGCCCGCCGCCGGCCTCGCGTTCGCCCGGTCGCTGTCGGCGGCCCGGGAGGCCGGGCGACCGCGCACGGAGCTGGTCTGCGCCAGCCGGGCGGCCCTGCTGCACGCCGTGCGGGGCGAGCTGCGGGCCGCCGAGACCCTCGCCCGGGACGCCCTCGCCATGCCGCCCTGCCACGGCTGGTCCTGCCGGGAGGATTGTGCCCACGCGTACCTGGCGCTGGCCCTGGTCGCGCTGCACGGGGACCAGCCCGAGGAGGCGGAGGCGAACCTGGCGCTGGCCGCACCGGCCACCGGCGAGCCCGTGGTGGGGGCGGTGGCGGCGCTGTGCCGGGCGTACCTGCTGCGGGACGCCGGTGACCTGCCCGAGGGCCACCGGGTGCTGGCCGAGGCACGGGAGCGGCTGGCCGACCGCCCCCGGGCCGGCGAGCTGACGCACTGGCTGCTGGCCGCCGAGTCGGACGTACGCGGGGCACGGGGTGACCTGGGCGCCGCCCGGGACCTGCTCGGGAGGGCACCCGACGCGAGCGCCCCGCCGCTGGCCGTCGCCCTCGCCCGGGTGGAGTTGCGTGCCGGCGACCCGCGCGCCGCCGGGTACGCGCTGCCGGACTGGGAGTCGCCGGAGGCGGCCGGCTGGCCGCTGCCCGTACGCCTGGACGCCGCCGTGCTCGACGCGGTGCTGGCCGGGCGCGCGGGCGACGACCGGCGGGCCGGACGGCTGCTGGAGCGGGCTCTCGACCTGGCCGGGCCGGAGAGGTTCCGGCGACCGTTCACCCGCGCCGAGCCCGGGGTGCGTGACCTGCTCGCCGCGCACCTGGACGCCGGTACCGCGCACTGGCCGACGGTCAGCGACCTCGTCCGGGGCGCCGACGCGCCGGCCGAGCGGGCCCCGGCGGAGCGGGGCACGGGGACGCTGGACGAGCCGCTGACCGAGCGGGAGCTGACGATCCTGCGCTACCTGCAGAGCATCCTGTCCAGCGTGGAGATCGCGGCCGAGCTGTCCCTGTCGGTCAACACGGTCAAGACCCACGTGCGCAACATCTACCGCAAGCTCGACGCCACCCGCCGCCGCGAGGCCGTCCGCCGAGCCCGCGCCCTCCACCTGATCTGACCCGCCCACCCACCTGCCCACCCGCCCCTCCGCGGTGATCATGAGGTTTGCGCCTTGGGAATGCGCATTCCAGTACGCAAACCTCATGATCACCGACTCGGACGCGGCCCGGAGCCGGGTGGTCCGGGGGTGGTCGGTGGGTTACGGGGTGGCGGTGTCTACGGCCGTCAGGAGGTCCGGTAGGTCGTAGTTGCCGTCGTGGCGGGTGCCGTTGACGAACAGGGTCGGGGTGGCGTGGACGCCGCTGCGGATGCCGCCCACGAAGTCCCGGCGCACCCGGTCGCCGTGCGCCTGGCGCTCCACCTCCGCGGCGACCTCGTCGGCGGGCAGGCCGAGCTGCTCCATGCCGAGCGACAGGTGCACGGGGTCGAGCTGGTCCTGGTGCTCGTAGAGCCAGTCGTGCATCGCCCAGAACTGCCCGCGCCGGCCCGCCGCCTCGGCCGCCTCGGCGGCCTGCTCCGCGTACGGGTGCATGTTGGTGATGGGGAAGTGCCGGTACACCAGCCGCACCGTTTCGGCCCGCTGTCGCAGCAGCTCCCGCAGGTTCGCGTACGCGGCACCGCAGAACCGGCACTGGAAGTCGGCGTACTCGACGATGGTCACCGGCGCGTCCACCGGCCCGCGGACGTTGTCGTGCCCGGTCACCGGGGTCCGCAGGCGGGCGGTGACCTGGAGTGGCGTGGTCATCGGGTCACCTCAGTCATGTCTCCCAGCCTGCTCCGTGACGGGGTGAGGGTGGCTCACCCCGCCCGGGTGGTCCGGCGCGCGGCTCAGCCCAGCACCGGGGCGACCGCGATGTGGTTCTGCACCTCGCGGATGCCCGGCGCGCACCAGACGGTCCGTTCCACCTCGGCCCGCTCCGGCATCGAGTGGACCAGCCCGCCGAGCAGCACGGTGTCGCCGTGCACCCGGACGGTGATCCGCTCCGCCTCGGTGGCCCCGTTGCGGGCCAGCGCGTCGACGATCCGTACCGCCAGGTCGTGCCCGTCCGGCCGGGTGTCCGGGCGGACGGTGATGCCGTTGCTGATCCCGCGTACGCCGGTCAACCGGGCCACGGCGCGTTCGGCGGCGCGGCGCTGGTACTCCCAGTCCACCTCGCCGTGCAGCGTGACCCAGCCGTGCGAGACGGTCACGTCGAGCTGCTCCAGGGGCACGAACGCGTCCCACTCCAGCGTGTGCCCGGCCGCGGCGGCGATGTCCGGGTCGGCGCGTTCCGCGCCGGTGCCGAGGCGTACCGCCAGGTCGTTGGCGACCGCCCGGACGCGTGCCACCCGGTGCGCCGCCCGCTCGGCGGCCCACTTCTTGGCGTAGCTGTCCACCCGGCCGGTCAGCGTGACCACGCCCTCGGCGACCGTCACGCCGATCTCGTGCGGCCGTACCCGGGGTTCCCAGGTCAGCTCGTCGAGGACGGCCGACTGGATGTCCTGGTCGGTGCGGCTGATCGTCTCGATGGCCATCTGTCACTCCTCACGGGATAGCTGCCGGTGCGCACGGGTCCGCCGGGACCGATCCTGGCGCCGGCCGGGGTGATGGCCCCTCACCCGACCCGGATGATCCTTGGGAGCGCTTCCAAGGGGCCGGTCGGATCGGTTAGGGTAAGCGCGTTCCTCGGGTGCGGGAGCCGTCGCGCCGATGACCGGAGCCAGGGCAGCTCCGGCGCGATTCCGCATGTACCCGTTGCCGGGTCCGGCCGTCACCACGTCGGCTCCCGGCGTCCGAACCCGGAAGGAACCGCAGATGCGCAGAAGTTACGCCGGCGCGGTCGTGTCCGCGCTGGTCGTCGCCGCGGCCGTCGTGGCGGCACCGTTCACCGCGGCCGGCGCGCCCACCGCCGCAGCCGCCGAGCCGTACACCTGGAAGAACGTCCGGATCGACGGCGGCGGCTTCGTCCCCGGCATCGTCTTCAACCCCACCGAGAAGAACCTGATCTACGCCCGCACGGACATCGGCGGGATGTACCGGTGGACGCAGGCCACGCAGTCCTGGACGCCGTTGCTGGACTGGGTCGGCGCCGACAGGTGGGGCTGGAACGGCGTGGTCAGCGTCGCCGCGGACCCGGTGCAGACCAACCGCGTCTACGCGGCCGTCGGGATGTACACCAACGACTGGGACCCGAACAACGGCGCCATCCTGCGCTCGGCCGACAAGGGCGCCACCTGGCAGGTCAGCGAGCTGCCGTTCAAGAACGGCGGGAACATGCCCGGCCGGGGCATGGGTGAGCGGCTCGCCGTCGACCCCAACCGCAACAGCATCCTCTACTACGGCGCCGAGGGCGGCAACGGCCTGTGGCGCAGCACCGACTTCGGGGCGACCTGGGCCAAGGTGACCAACTTTCCCAACGTCGGCAACTACCGGGCGGACCCCAGCGACCCGAACGGCTACAACGGCCAGAACCAGGGCCTGACCTGGGTCAGCTTCGACAAGAGCACCGGTACGGCCGGCACCGCCACGCAGACGATCTACGTCGGCGTGGCCGACAAGGAGAACCCGGTCTACCGCAGCACGAACGGCGGCGCCACCTGGGAGCGGATCGCGGGGCAGCCGACCGGCTACCTCGCGCACAAGGGCGTCGTCGACCCGGTGGGCGGGTTCCTCTACATCGCCACCAGCGACACCGGCGGCCCGTACGACGGCGGCAAGGGCGACGTCTGGAAGTTCAGCCGCGCCACCGGCGCGTGGACGCGGATCAGCCCGGTCCCGTCCACCAGCACCGACGCGTACTTCGGCTACAGCGGCCTCACCATCGACCGGCAGAAGCCGAACACCCTGATGGTGGCCACCCAGATCTCCTGGTGGCCGGACGCGATCTTCTGGCGCAGCACCGACGGGGGAGCCACCTGGACCCGGATCTGGGACTTCACCAGCTACCCCAACAGGTCCAAGCGCTACACCATGGACGTCAGCTCCGTGCCGTGGCTGACCTTCGGCAGCAACCCCGCCCCGCCGGAGGAGACCCCGAAGCTCGGCTGGATGAACGAGTCGGTCGAGATCGACCCGCACGACAGCAACCGCTTCATGTACGGCACCGGCGCCACCATCTACGGCAGCACCGACCTCACCAAGTGGGACACCGGCGGCCAGTTCACCATCAGGCCCATGGTCAGGGGCCTGGAGGAGACCGCGGTGCTCGACCTGGTCAGCCCGCCCTCCGGGGCACCGCTGGTCAGCGCGCTCGGCGACATCGGCGGCTTCCGGCACACCGACCTGGACGCCGTGCCGCCGATGCTCTTCACCCAGCCCACCTTCACCAGCACCACCAGCCTGGACTACGCCGAGACGAAGCCGGCCGTGATGGTGCGCGCCGGCAACTTCACCGACGCGGACCGCCCCAACGACAGCCACGTCGCGTTCTCCACCGACGGCGGCGCCAACTGGTTCCAGGGCAGCGAGCCGTCCGGCGTCAACAGCGGTGGCACGGTCGCCGCGTCGGCCGACGGCAGCCGCTTCGTCTGGGCGCCGGGCGACGCCGGCCAGCAGGTGGTGCACTCGGTCGGCTTCGGCAACTCCTGGACCGCGTCGACGGGCATCCCGGCCAACGCGACGATCGAGTCCGACCGGGTGAACCCGAACAAGTTCTACGGCTTCAGCGGCGGCAGGCTCTATGTCAGCACCAACGGCGGGGCGAGCTTCGCCGCCTCGGCCGCCGCCGGCCTGCCCAGCACCGGCAACGTCAAGTTCAAGGCGCTGCCCGGCAGGGAGGGCGAGCTGTGGCTGGCCGGCGAGGGCGGGCTGTGGCGCTCCACCGACTCCGGAGCCACGTTCACGAAGCTGGCGGGGGTCAGCACCGCCGGCAACGTGGGCTTCGGCAAGGCCGCGCCCGGCCGGACGTACCCGGCGCTGTACCTGTTCGGCACCGTCGACGGCCGGCCCGGCGTGCACCGCTCGGACGACACCGGCGCGAGCTGGGTGCGGATCAACGACGACCAGCACCAGTACGGCAACGCGGGCGAGGCCCTGACCGGCGACCCCCGGGTCTACGGCCGGGTCTACCTCGGCACCAACGGCCGGGGCATCCTCGTGGCGGACCGGCTCGGCGGCACGCCCGACCCGACCCCGACGACCTCCACCCCGCCTCCGACGACCCCACCTCCCACGACGCCGCCCCCGACCACCCCGCCTCCCACGACCCCGCCTCCGACGACGCCGCCTCCCACGACGCCGCCGCCGACCAGTGGTTGCACGGCGACCTACCGGGTGACCGGCTCCTGGCAGGGCGGCTTCCAGGGCGAGCTGGTGGTCCGCAACGCCGGCAGCGCGGCGATCGCCGGCTGGACGGTGGGCTGGACCTTCCCCGACGGTCAGCAGATCACCCAGCTCTGGGGCGGCACCCACACCCAGACCGGGGCGACCGTCTCCGTCCGGGACGCCGGCTGGAACGGCGCCCTCGGTGCGGGCGCCACCGCCACCGCCGGCTTCCTGGCCAGTACGGCCGGCGCGAACACCGCCCCGGCCACGGTCACCTGCACCGCCCGCTGACCGCCGCGCTCCGCCGACCGCGCACCCCCGTCCCCACCAGGGGCGGGACGTGCGCGGTCGTGCGGAGCGGCCGCTGGCCCGGGTCTCCTACCAGGGCCCACGGGCTCCGGCTGCCCCGTTCCGGTCGGCACCGCCTCCGGTTCGTGGCCGGAAGGGGAGGCGGGCTACCCGGCACGCACCGAGAGGGCCGGTGTCCCCGCAAGCCATAGGCTCGGAGCTTCGCCCGTCGAAGGAGGGATCCTCCGTGAGTCCGATCAGGACGGCCTACCTCACCGCCGCGCGCTCGGCGGTGGACCTGCTCGCCGACCCCGCCGTAGCAACCCGCTGGGACGAACCGAGCGCCCTGCCCGCGTTCGGTGTGGGGGGCCTGGCCGGCCACCTCGCCAGCCAGGTGCTCGGCGTTCCCGCCGTGCTGGCCGCAACCGTTCCCCCCGGCGACCCCGTGGGACTGCTCGACCACTACGCGCGCAGCACCTGGCTCGGCTCCCCGGTCGACGCCACGGTGAACGTCGCCATCCGCCGCGCCGGTGACGGCCTCGCCGCCGACGGCCCGGCCGCTCTGGTCGACCGGTGCGCCGCCACACTCCGCGAGTTGACGGACGTGCTGGCGGCGGAGCCGTCCGATCGGGTGGTGCACGTCGCCCGTGGCCCGTGGTCGCTCACCCTGGACGACTACCTGGCCACCCGGCTGATGGAACTTGTCGTGCACGCGGACGACCTCGCGGTCAGCGTCGGTGTGCCCACCCCGGAGCTGCCGGCCGAGACGGTCGACCCGGTGCTGACGCTGCTGGCCCGTCTCGCCGTACGCCGACACGGGCAACCGGCGGTGCTGCGCGCCCTGAGCCGGGCGGAGCGGGCCCCGGCGAGCGTCGCCGCCCTCTGACGCCACCCTCCGCAGGGCCGCGAGCCTTCA
Organism: Micromonospora sp. CNZ303; assembly: GCF_004345505.1. NCBI lineage: Bacteria > Bacillati > Actinomycetota > Actinomycetes > Micromonosporales > Micromonosporaceae > Micromonospora > Micromonospora sp. CNZ303. The sequence goes on from NZ_SLVT01000011.1 coordinate 151,282, forward strand.
AAACAGGGCGCAGGCCACGGGCCACGGGCCGCAAGCCGCAAGGCCGCAGACCGCGGGCCGCGAGCCGCAAGCCGCAAGCTGCGGGCCGCGAGCCTCTGAACAGGCCGCGAGACGCAGTACGGCGGGCCGTCTGTCGCGGCACGTCACCTGGAACAGGCGCGGGCCCCGGCCGACCTCGATGGTCGACCGGGGCCCGTTGTCGCGAGCGGTGCCGGACCGGTCAGCCGTCGAGGCCGACGGGGGAGTTGGGTCGGTCGACGTCGACGAACTCGATGTCGTCCATCGCCCGGTCGCCCCGGCTTCCGGCGGCCCGCGCGGCGGTGCCGGCGGCCCAACCGATCGCCGCGCCGACCAGCGTGGCGCCGATCAGCAGCGTCCAGGGCAGCGCGGGCCGGCGGCCGGCGAGCGCGTCGAAGGCCTGGGTGGCCCGGCGCCGGGCCTCGTCCGCCGCCGAGCCCACCAGGTCGCCGGCCTCGTCGGCGAGACCGGAGCCGCCCCGACGGGCCGAACGGGCGGTGTCGCGGACGCTGTCGCTGGCGGAGCTGACCGCCGAGACCAGGTGCTGCCACGCCTGGTCCGTGATCCGCTCGGGCTTGCTGCGGCGGTCCAGCAGGTTGCTTCCGAACATGGTGGTTACCTCCTCGGGGCCGAAGCCGGCGGCCATTTCGACTTCGGCGTCGCACCGGCGTGTGACGGTTCGCTCGTTTCCGCCTGTGCCCCGTGGGGCTGCTCCGCAAACCCCCGTGCCGCGGGTGCGGCGCCCCGGGTGGCGCCGGCGGTCGGCGCGCGGGCCCGGCGTCAGCGGACGGCGACCGCCGCGGTCACGCCCCGCGCGAAGTCGTCGTCGCCGTCGTCGTCATCGTCGCCCCCGCCGCCGCCGAACCCGCAGGCCAGTACGAGGGCCAACAGCGCGCTGACGCCGGCCAGCGCGGCAAGTCTCCTGAGCATCGATCGTCCTCCCGGTCGCAGTCGTGTCTCCGAGCCGATGCTAGGCAGAGCGGGCAAGGCGCGGGGCCGAAGCGGTACGGGCCACGCCGGGGGCCGGCTGTTGGGCGGTGCCGGCGGGAGCCGGCTACCCTGGGGCGCGACGTGTCAGCGGCAGCTGATCGTTGGTCGGACAAAACGTCAATAGTCCGGATAAGGGCGACTTGCTGTGCCCTGATCCGCGAATTGCTCATCCCGAGGGGTGGCGACCGAGGCCGTCAGAGGAATACTCTCGGTCGCGGCCCGCGTACTGATGAGGCGCCCGTTTGACGGGCGAGTGGAGGTGCTCGCGTGAGCCTGTCGATCGTGAAGTCGGTTCTGCCCGGTGGTGTCATCGAGATCGCCCCGCGGGGTGAGATCGACGTCGACACCGCGTACGAGGTGCGCGAGGCCATCGCCGAGGTCCTGACCAAGGGGCGCCCCGGTCGGATCGAGCTGAACATGCGGCTCGTCACCTTCATCGACTCGGTCGGCATCAGCGCGATGGTCGCCGGCTTCCAGACCGCCGAGGTGAGCGGCGTCAAGCTCGTCGTCACCGAGCCGAGCCGCTTCGTGCACCGGCAGCTCTGGGTGACCGGCCTGCTCGGCCTCTTCGGCGCCCCCGAGCCCTACTACGCCGGCGCACCCACCCCCGAGGTCCTCCCGGGCGCCTGACCCGCCCCCGCCGCCGGCCGCGAGGTTGGAGGCGGGCCGCTCAGGCGTCGCCGAGGCCCGACAGGTCGACGTCCGCCACCTCGGTGACCGCGCGGATCGCCGTCACCGAGGCGTACCCCTCGGCCAGCAGCGCCAGGTCGGTGCCGGGCTGCACGGCCTGCCCCGGCTCCTCCAGCGACGTGCGGACGAAGCCGTGCCCGGCCTCCGCCACCGTCATCTGCACCTGGCCGAAGGTGGCCAGCGTGCCCCGGCGCACCCCGCGCAGCCGGCCGTGCGGCAGGTCCGGCGCGTTCACGTTGAGCACGCTCTCCACCGGCCCGGCGGTGAGCCGGGGCAGCAGGTCCAGGGCGACCCGGGCGGCGGTCGGCCAGTGCCGCTCGGCGTCGCGTACCCGGGCGGCGGCGGCCACCGCGGCGCCCCCGCTGGCGGCCGTGGCCTCCCCGGCCGAGAGCACGTCGAGCGAGACGGCCATCGCCCGGCAGCCGTTCGCGGCGGCGGTGAAGGCCGCACCCACCGTGCCCGAGTGCAGCACCGCGCGTCCCGCGTTCGCGCCCCGGTTGATGCCGGACAGCACCACCGCCGGCGGGGGACCGAAGGCGCCGTGCACGGCGATCAGCGCGATGAAGCCGGGGGAGCCGCCGACCGCGAACGCCGGCACCCCCGGCACCTCCGGCAGCGGGTGCTCGTGGACCACCACCTGCCCGTCGCGCTCCACGGCGGTCATCGCGGCGCTGGTGCCGCTCGCCTCCTCCAGCGGCGCGGCGACGACCACGTCCAGGCCCCGGTCCGCCGCCGCCCGCGCCAGCGCCTGGATGCCGGGCGCGGCGATCCCGTCGTCGTTGGTGACCAGTACCCGCAGCGTCATCGCTCGGCCGCCCGTTCGGCCAGCTCGTCGGGGCTGGTCCGCTCCTGCGGCCGGCTGCCGGCCGGTACGAGACGCACCCGGTCGACCAGGCCGGTGATCGAGTCGAGCCGGCCGGTGCCCAGGCCGTGCCGGGTCACGTTCAGCGCGCCGGCCGCCGCGCCGGTACGGATCGCGGTGCGCACGTCACCGCCGCGCGCCACCACGGCCGCCACCCCGGCGGTCATCGAGTCGCCGGCCCCGCGCGGATCGGCCGCCTCCAGCCGGGGCATCTCGACCTCGAAGACCTCGCCGTCGACGAGGGCGAGGGCGGGCTTGTCGGCCCGGCTCACCACCACGTTCTCCGCGCCCCCGGCGTGCAGGTCGTACAGGGCCCGGGTGAGCTGCTCCTCGTCGTCGCCGTCGGCGCGGCCGTCGGCGATCAGCTCCTCGTGGCTGACCTTGAGGAAGAAGACGCCGCTGTCCAGCACGGCGTCCAGGTGCTCGCCGCAGAGGTCGACCACCACCCGGCTGCCGTTGGCCCCCAGGTCGGCGGCGAACCGCCGGTAGAGGTCGGCCGGGACCAGCGACGGCTCGTTCGGCCCGCTCAGCACGCTGACCGAGGCGCGCAGCCCCTCGCCGAGCGCCAGGTTGTAGAGCTCGTCCAGCTCGTGCCGGCTGAGCGGCTGGCCGGGCACGTCCACGATCTCCTGCCGGGAGCCCTCGCGCCGATCGTGCACGTACCCGCCGCTGCCGGAGTCGCGGACCACCACCTTCAGGTGCACCCCCTCGCTGACCAGCAGCGGCTCCAGCACCTGACCGATCTCGCCGCCGAGGGCGGCGCAGAGCACCACGTCGACGCCGAGCGACATCACCATCCGGGCCTGCCAGACGCCCTGCCCGCCGGGGTGCAGGTGCAGCTCCGGCGCCTCGCTGGGCTGGTCGACGGTCACCGTCAGCCGGGGCGTGGGCGCGAAGACCATCACGTGCCCGCTCATCCGTCGTACCCGTTCATGCGCCCATCCTCCGCCGGTCGACACGTACCGTGACCATCCATCAGCTGACCGTAGTGTGGTCGGCGGCCGGACGTCCGGACTCCGGGCGGGATCGGCGCGGCGTTGCCAGGGCGCCCGGCATGCGCGACGATCGGGCGACCACCGACGCTGGGGAGACGGCGTGCTCAGGCGAAGTTCCTTCAGCTACACCGTCCAGGCGCGCTGCTCCCTCGCGGAGGCCGCAGCCCTGCTCGCCGACCCCGGCCGGCAGGAGGACCTGCACCCGCTGATCGTGCGGGTCCGCCGGGTGCCGCCCCGTCCTGGCGCGCGGGCCAGCTACGACATCACCGATCGACTGGCCGCCGGGCCGGTGCGCCTGCCGATCACCTACCGGGCCGACGTCCTCGTCGACGATGCCGACGAGATCGTCACCGTGGCCCGGCAGTGGCCCGCCACCACGGTGCGCAACCACACCCGCCTGCGGGCGGAGCCCGACGGCGTGGTGCGCATCGAGGTCGAGATCACCCTGGCCGCGCCCGCGCCGCTCTTCGGCTACGCGTTCCGCCAGGCCCGCGCCGCCCACCTCGGGCTGGCCGCCCGCCTCGCCGCGGCCCTCGACACGAGCCCGCCCGGGGCACCGGGGGACTGACCGGCGGGACGGGCCCGCAGCGGCCGGAGGCGACGGACGCCGTCGCGCCCCGGTGACCCGCGACGGGCGGGGCACCGGGGGCGCGGGCGTCAGTAGACCGACAGGTGCACGTGGTTGGTGTGGTCGCTGGACGGGTCGCCGTTGGCCCCGCTGTACGACTTCCAGCCGCTGCTGGGCAGCCAGATCTGCCTGTACCAGATCACGTAGAGCACGGCGAGCCGGTCGGCGTTGCGCACGAAGTACGCCGACAGGTTGTTGCCGTACGTCCGGTCGCCGCCGGTGGCGTCGCCGCCGAAGCCGCCCTTCTGGGCCGCGAAGTCGCAGGCCCGGCCCTTCGGGTGTTCGCCCGAGCCGCCGGGGCGGTAGCAGGAGACGTAGCGGGTGAAGCCCGCCGCCTTGGCCTGGTTGAGCGCGTGCAGGGTGCGCGGGGTGATGCAGCCGTTGGCGGGGGTGGGGTCGTTGACGCTGCACGACTCGCGCGGCCAGGAGCCGTCGGAGTTGCGCGGGGCCGCCTTCGCCGTCTTGCTGGAGGTGCCGCCCGGCGAGGCGCCCGCCCCCGTTGACTGCTGCCGCTGTTGCTGCTGCTCGCGGTTGGCGACCGTCAGCGCCCGCTCGGCCTGCTCCTTGCGCTTGGCCATCACGGTGACCTGCTTGCGCTGCTCCCGGATCTCGCCGTCCAGGGCGAGCTTGGTGCGGGTGGCCTGGTCCCGGGTCTCCTGGAGTTCGCGCAGGGCCCGGTCCTCCTTGGCGGCCACCGCGTCGAGGGCGGCGGCACGGTCCATGAAGCCGTCCGGCGAGCTGCTGTTGAGCAGGGCGGACGCCACGCTGAGCCGGCCGGTGCGGTAGGCCGCCCCCGCGATCTCGCCGACCTTGGCGGTGTGCGCGGCCATCTCGACCTCGGTGGTCTTGAGCTGCGCGGCGAGCTGCTGCTGCCGCTTGGCCGACGTGTCCAGGGCGCGCTTGGCGTCGAGGTAGCCCTTGCTGGCGGCCTCCAACTGGGCCCGCAGGGCGGGGGTGCCGCCCTCCTCGTCCTGGCCGGGGGCCGCGGCGAGCAGGCCGGCCCGGGTGGCGGCCGCCGCCGGGGCGGCGGTGACCGGGGCCCCCGCGGCGCCGAGGGCGAGCATCGTGGCGATCAGGGCCGCCGTCCGGGCGGCACGTCGTCGTACAGGTGCCATCACTGGCATACACGTGTCCTTCCGTCAGCCGCCGACCGGGTTAGCTGACGGGTTCGGGACGGAAGATCCCTACCGCTGACGCGGATGCACCCCACGAACATGGTTCCCCGGTTCGCCCCGCCGGGCGATTAGGCGGCGGCCACCGCCGGCACCGGAGGGTGCCGCCTGGCGGAGGCCGAAGCCGAGCCTACCGGTGCCGGTGTGACTGATGCAGCGCAGGTGACGCAGGGTGTACGTCCACTAACAGTCAAATCCGGCATAAGCGCACAATACTCTCCCAGATTTAAGGTTGTCCTCATTACCACTCAACCGACCCGCAGGCCCCGCGCGACGCTCCGGGCTCGATCTGCAACGTGGCGTGCTCGATGTGGAAGTCGTCGTGCAGCGCGGCCCTGGCGGCGCCCAGCACCGCGCCGACCTCCGCGCCGGGTGCCATGGTCAGGTGGGCCGAGGCCACCTCCATCCCGGAGGTCAGCGTCCAGACGTGCAGGTCGTGCACCTCGGCGACGCCGGGCACGGCGGCCAGCCGGTCGTGCACCGCGGTCACCTGGAGGTGCTCCGGCGCGGCCTGCACCAGGATGCGCAGCGCGGCCCGCCCGAGCCGCCAGGTGCGCGGCAGGATGAACACCCCGATCGCGACCGCCACCAGTGGGTCCGCCCACCACCAGTCGGTGGTGGCGATCAGCAGCGCGGCCCCGATCACGCCGAGTGACCCCAGCAGGTCGCCGAGCACCTCCAGGTACGCGCCGTGGACGTTGATGCTCTCCTTCGCCCCGGAGCGCAGCAGCGCGAAGGCGCCGATGTTGGCGAGCAGGCCGAGCACGGCGACCACCAGCATCGGGCCGGCCAGCACCTCCGGCGGGTCGCCGAAGCGGCGTACCGCCTCGATCACGACGTAGACCGCGACGCCGGAGAGCAGCATGGCGTTGGCCAGTGCGGCCAGCACCTCCAGCCGGTAGAGGCCGAAGGTGCGCTGCGGGTCGGCGCCCGCCCGCCGGGTGGCGGCGATCGCCGCGAGCGCCATGCCGATGCCGAGCACGTCGGTGAACATGTGCCCGGCGTCGCTCAGCAGGGCCAGCGAGCCCGTGCGGAAGGCCGCCACCGCCTCCACCACCATGAGGCCGGCGAGCAGCCCGAACGCCGCCCAGAGCCGGCCCCGGTGGCGGTGCGCGGCATTCGCCACCGACCCGTGATGGTGGTCATGACCTGCGCCCACGCGCCCACCCTCCGTCAGGCGTCCGAATTCGCGTTCAATCTATGCTCACATCGCTATGTATGCAAGTAACGGCGGCTCAGCCGATCGGGTCGACGGTGGTCAGCCGCTGGGTGGCCCGGGACAGCGCCACGTAGAGCGTCCGCACCCCCGACCCCGGGTCGGCCCGGATCTCGCCCGGGGCGACGAGGACGACCCCGTCGTACTCCATGCCCTTGGCCTCCAGGCTGGTCACCACCTGCAAACGTGGCGTGCCGAGCCCGCCCAGCCAGCCGGCCACCTCGTCGCGGCGCGGCACCGGCGTGATCACCCCGACCGTGCCCTCCACGTCGGCGAGCAGCGCGCCGGCCGCCGCCACCACCGCGGCCTCCAGCTCCGCCGGCGGCACCACCAGCGCGACCGGGTCGACGCCGGTGGAGCGCACCGCCCGGGGCAGCGGCAGGTCCGGGTGCAGCCGGCGGATCTCGGCCGCCGCCACCGCGAAGATCTCCGCCGAGTTGCGGTAGTTCGTGGTGAGGGTGAAGTGGTGCCGCTTGCGCCGGCCCAGCGCCTGGTCCCGGGCCCGGGTCAGCTCCTCGGGATCCCCCGTCCACGCCGTCTGCGCCGGGTCGCCCACCACCGTCCACGAGGCCAGCCGGCCCCGCCGGCCGATCATGCGCCACTGCATCGGCGAGACGTCCTGCGACTCGTCGACGACGACGTGCGCGTACTCCCGGTAGTCGTCCGGGCGTTCCCGCGCCGCCTCGCGGGCGGCGCGCTGCCGGTCGGCGAAGGTGCTCAGCTCGCGGACCCCGCCGGCCAGCTGGAACGGGTCCCGCTTCGCCCGGGCGGGCTTCATCGGCTTGCCGAGCAGCGCGTCCAGCTCGTCGAGCAGCGCGATGTCGGCGATCGTCAACCCGGCGGCATCGAGGCTGCGGTACGCGTCGGCCAGCAGCCGGATCTCGGCGCGGGAGAGGATCCCCTCGGCGTAGCGGTGCAGCCGGTCCGGACGGGCCAGCCAGCCCAGCACGTGCCGGGGGTGCAGCCGGGGCCACCACGCCTTCAGGAACTCCCGGAACTCCGGCCGCTCGGCGATCTCGTCCTCGAACGCGCGCTGCTCGGGCAGCCGCCCCACGCCCAACCTGCGGGCCTGCGCCCACAGCGCCGCGAAGACCCCGTCGAAGCCGGCCCGGCGCACCTCGTTGCGGCGGGCGCCCCGGGACATCGCCCGGTCCCGGATGCCGTCCAGCTCGCGGCGCTCCAGCCGGAGCAGCTCGCCCCGGTAGAGCAGGCGCAGCTCGGTCGGGCCGCCCGGCACCGCGTCCCGGGCCGCCCGCTCCAGCACCCGCCGCATCCGCAGCGAGCCCTTCACCGCCGCCACCGCCGGCGGATCGGTGCGGGTGGCGGTCAGGCCCGCGAAGAGCGTGCCCAGCGAGTGCAGGGTGGCGGTGTCCTCGCCGAGCGAGGGCAGCACCGAGGCGATGTACTCGACGAAGACCGAAGACGGGCCCACCACCAGGATGCCGCCGCCGGCAAACCGGCTGCGGTCGGAATAGAGCAGGTACGCGGCCCGGTGCAGGGCGACGGCCGTCTTCCCGGTGCCCGGGCCGCCGGACACGATCGTCACGCCCGAGCCGGGGGAGCGGATCGCCTCGTCCTGCTCCCGCTGGATGGTGGCGACGATGTCCCGCATGCCCCGGCCGGTGGCCTTCGACAGCGTGGCCAGCAGCGCGCCGTCGCCGACCACCGCCATGTCGGCGGGCGCGGCGACGGGATCGAGCAGGTCGTCCTCGATCCGGGTGACCCGCTCGGCGGAGGACTGGATCGTGCGTCGCCGCACCACGCCCAGCGGCTGCGCGGGAGTGGCCTGGTAGAAGGCGGCGGCGGCAGGGGCCCGCCAGTCGACCACCAGGGTGGAGGCGTCGTCGTCACGGATGCCGAGCCGCCCGACGTGCAGCACCTGCCGGTCCAGCAGGTCCAGCCGGCCGAAGACCAGGCCCTCGTGCTCGGCGTCCAGCATGTGCCGCCGCCGTGCGGCGTGGAACACCATCGCGTCCCGTTCGACCAGCGCCCCGAAGTTGCCCACCCGGGCGAGCCGGTAGCCCTCCTTCTCGGCGCTGACCGCCGACCGGCGCAGCTCGGCCAGTCGGGCGTACACCCGGTCGAGATGCCGCTGCTCGACGGCGATCTCCTGTTCCAGGGTGGTCTGGTCGGTCACCGCTCGCTCCTCCTGACGTCGGCGGCGGGCGGTGCGAACCGTGCGAACCGCGCCAGGCCAACCGCAAGAGGGTACGGCCCGCAGGCAACCAGCGGCGCCACCGGTGCGGGAAAGGAACCCGCGTCACGCCGCGGGGGGCCGCGGCGGGCTCCCCGCAGGCCCGGTTCAGTCCGCGCGGGCGGCGGCGGTGGCACCCGCCCCGGGGGCGGTGAGCACGCGACGGAGCACGCCGCCGAGCGCCGCGTTGACCTCGTCGGGGCGTTCCATCATCAGCATGTGCCCGGCACCCGGGCAGACGGTCAGCTCGGTCGCCGGCAGCGCGCCGGCGATCGACTCGGCGCAGGGCGGCGGGGTGAGCCGGTCCCGGTCGCCGACCAGGGCGGCGGCCGGCAGGTCGGCCAGCGCGGCGAGGGTGTCCAGCCGGTGCTGCGCCCCGATGGACGCGCGGAACCCGCCGATCGAGCGGAGGGTGGCGCGGGCCACCGCCGAGGTGACCAGGCGGATGTCGTGCGGGTCGCAGCGGTCGCCGAAGAGCATCCAGCGGATGCTGGGACGCAGCGCGCGCAGCAGCGCCCGGGGCGGTCGCCAGGCCCCACACCGGGCCAGCACGCCGGCCCCGGTGGTCTCGGCGAGCCGGATCAGCCGGGCGATGCGGGGCGAGAGGCCGTACGCGGTGTGCGTGTGCCCCTCGGCGGTGGTGGAGACGAAGACCAGCCCGGCCGTCCGGGCGGCGAAGTGCGCGGGGTGGCGGTGCGCGTACTCCATGATCGTCATGCCGCCCATCGAGTGGCCGACCAGCACGACACGACCGGCCGGGGCCACCTCGTCCAGCACCGCGGCGAGGTCGTCGCCGAGCTGGGCCACGGTGGCGGTGGGCAGCGCCATGCAGCTCGACCGGCCGTGGCCGCGGGCGTCGTAGGTCACCACCCGCACCGCGTCGCCGAAGCGTTGCCGTAGGTCGGCGAGCTGCCGGTGCCAGGCCCGCCCGTCCAGCGTCCAGCCGTGCAGCAGCACGACGGTGACCTCGGCGTCGGCCGGTCCACTCGCCTCGACGTGCAGGCGTACGTCGTCGGGAAGACGCACCTCGACGTGCTCCGGCATCGTCACCTCCCCAGGGCCGCACGGAACCGCAACACCGGGGATACCCGGTGGTAACACCGGCTACCCGTCATGAGACCACGGCAACCGTGTCGGTGAGAAGGTTCGCAACCCGCTCCGGGCGGCCGGCGGGCCCGCCAAGCTGGTGGCATGGGGTCGCCCCGGGCCGCGCTGGCCGAGCTGCTCGCCGGCAACCGCCGCTTCGTCAGCGGCCAGCCGGTGCACGGCCACGACGTCACCGCCGCCGCGGCGGCCTCGGGCGACCAGCAGCCGTACGCGGTCCTGCTCGGCTGCATCGACTCGCGGGTGCCACTGGAGGCGATCTTCGACCAGACCTTCGGCTCGATCTGCGTGATCCGCACCGGTGGGCACGTACTGGACCGGGCGGTGCTCGGCTCCATCGAGTACGTGGTCGGTGAGCTGGGCGTGCCGCTGGTGATGGTGCTCGGGCACGAGCGGTGCGGCGCGGTGGCCTCCGCCGTGGACACGCTGCGTGGCGGGCGGTCGCCGGGCGGCGCACTGGCCCACCTCGTCGACCAGATCGCCCCGGCGGTGACAGAGGTGGGCGTCGACGACCCCCGGGTGCACCCGATGGCGGTCCGCCGGCACGTGCTCCGTACGGTCGCCGCCCTGCGCGCCGACGACCGGCTCGCCGTCCCGGTCGCCGCCGGCCGCCTGACGGTGGCCGGCGCCCTCTACGACCTGACGACCGGCGAGGTGACCCTGCTGGAGGTGTAAGAAGGGCACCTGGTGTATAGGAAGGGCCCCTTCCTTACACCTGGGCCCGGCGCTCGGGCGGCGGGCGCAGCAGTGGATGGGGCAGGGCGCAGCGGTGGGTGGGCGGGAACGCAGAACCGCCCGCCGGGGGTCCCGGCGGGCGGTTCAGGTGTCGCGTGGGGGAGGGGGTCAGCCCTCGAAGACGCCAGCCTCGACGAGGCGCTTCTCGGTGGCGTCCCAGCCGTCACCCGGGTGGGTGGTGTTGAGGTTGTTGATCTCGGCGCGGATCTTCGCGGCGTGGCCGGCGGCGGCCAGCACCCGGATCTCCTCGACGAAGGCCTCGGAGTCGGTGCGCAGGTGCGCGGTCTTGCCGTTGGTCAGGTTCCGCACGTAGGCGTGCTTGCCGCCGTTGAGCGGGATGAGGTACTTGAACTCGCCCAGCACGCTGAGGGCGCCACCCTGGCCAGCCTGGCCGGCCCGGACTGACGCGCGCGCGGTCTTAGAGGTGTTGCTCGCCACGGAGGTACTCCTTGCAAGACGTACGGGAGGACGGAACGTCCGGGGGCTGTGCGGACGACACCCTGGTGGGTGGGCCCGCGGAAGATGTGCGCGGCACAGGCCGCCGATGGAACTGTACACGACCGCGGTCCCTGGCTGGTCATCGCGTCGTGAGGGGTCAACCGGGGTGCTCGTCCGACTATTCCGACCCGCGAATTTTCCGATTCCCTGGCGCATCATCCGTCACACCAGTCATCATGTGTTCCAGCAACCACTCGGGTGGTCGAGGTCGTAGGGGAAGACGCACCTCGCTCTCCGGGAGGTCACCGTGCCAACGCGTGGCGTCGTATACGTCCACTCGACCCCGCTCGCCGTGTGCTCACACGTCGAGTGGGCGATCGCGCGCGTCCTCGCCGCGCCGGTCAACCTGCAGTGGACGGCTCAGCCCGTCGATCCCGGCGCACGCCGGGCCGAGTGCGGGTGGACCGGTCGCCCGGGGACGGGCGCCGAGCTGGCTGCTGCCCTCCGGCAGTGGCCCATGATCCGTTTCGAGGTCACCGAGGAACCAAGCCCCGGCGCCGACGGCGAGCGCTTCATGTACGTGCCCGGACGGGGCCTGTTCCGGGCGAGCGTCGGCGCGGCCGGCGACATCCAGCTCGGCGAGGACCGCCTGCGCAGCATCATGGCGGGCGCGCGGGCGCCCGAGGCCCTCGCCCACGCCCTCGACAAGGCGCTCGGCACGGCGTGGGACGCCGAGTTGGAGCCCTACCGGTACGCCGGCGACGGCGCGCCGGTGACCCTGCTCACCCGCGTCGGCTGACGCCGGGGCCCGGACCGGGGCCGACTCATCCTGGCGGGTGAAGGTCAAGTTGCCCCGATAAGGGGTGAACTGGTGGGATGGGCCGCGTGTCGACTACCCCGCGACGTGCCGGCGTCGCGCTCGCCGCCCTGACCGCACTGCTCGTCTCCGGGTGCTCCGGGCCGGCGGACCGCCGCCCCGACCCGGCCCCGACGAGCGCCGCCGCCCCGACGGCCACCCCGACACCCGCCGCGAGCGTCCCCGGCACCGACCCCGCCGCCCGCGCCGCCGCCCTCGTGGCCTCGCTGGCCGACGAGGACCTCGTCGGCCAGGTGCTGATGCCGTACGCCTACGGCGACGCGGCCACGCGGGTCTCGCCCGGCTCGGCGGCCGGCAACCAGGCGCTGGCCGGGGTGGACACCCCCGCCCAGATGGTCGAGAAGTACCGGCTCGGCGGGCTGATCCTGGTCGGCTTCAGCGCCGACGACCCGACCAAGGGCAACCAGGAGACGACGAACGTCGACAACCCGAAGCAGGTACGCGCGCTCACCGACGGCCTGCGTGCGACCGCCGGTCGGCTGCCCGCCGGGCCGGCGCCCTTCCTGATCGGCACCGACCAGGAGCACGGCGTGGTCACCCGGATCACCGACGGCGTGACCCTGCTGCCCAGCGCCCTCGCCGCCGGCGCCGCCGGACGGCCGGAGCTGACCGAGGCCGCCTGGCGGGCGGCCGGCACCGAACTCGCCGCGATGGGAATCAACCTCGACTTCGCCCCTGTCGCCGATGTGCTCGCCACCCGCAGCACCGTGATCGGTTCCCGGTCGTACGGTGCGGACCCGAAGGTGACGGCGGGGCAGGTCGCGGGCGCGGTCCGGGGCCTGCAGGCCGCGGGCGTCGCGGCCACCGTCAAGCACTTCCCGGGGCACGGGCACAGCGCCGCCGACTCCCACGAGGGACTGCCGGTGCTCGATCAGCCCCGCCGGACGCTGGAGACCGGGGCGTGGCCCCCCTTCTCCGCCGCCATCGACGCGGGCACGATGGCCGTGATGTCCGCCCACCTCGACGCGCGGTCGGTGGACCCGGGCACCGCGGCGACCTTCTCGCACAAGCTGCTCACCGGCGTGCTCCGGGGCCAGCTCGGCTTCCAGGGCGTGGTGATCACCGACGGGATGAACATGCCGCCGGCCAAGCGCTGGTCGCCGGGCGAGGCCGCCGTGCGCGCGCTGAAGGCGGGCAACGACCTGATCCTCATGCCGCCGAACGTCCGTCAGGCGTACGACGGGTTGCTCGCCGCGCTCCGCGACAAGTCGCTGCCCCGGACCCGCCTCGTCGAGGCTGCGACCCGGGTGCTGACGATGAAGTTCAAGCTGGCCGACCGGCCCACGCCCGAGCTGTCCACGCTGGCCGGCCCGGCGCACCGCAAGGCGGCGGAGGACCTGGCCGCGGCGGCGGTGACGGTGCTGCGGGGCGCCTGCGGCGGCGGCGTACGGGGCCCGGTGACCGTGACCGCCTCCGGCGGGCGCGAGCACACGCGGGCGGCCCTGACCGAGGCGCTCAAGGCCGCCGGGGTCAAGGTGGTGGCCGGCGGCGGCACGGTGGTGCACCTCGTCGGGTACGGCGACGGCACCGGCGACCTGCGCGCCGACGCCGCCGTCACGGTCGCCATGGACACCCCGTACGTGCTGGCGAAGGCCAAGTCGCCCACCCTCCTGGCGACCTACTCCTCCAGCCGGGCGTCGATGACCGCCCTCGCCGGGGTGCTGGCCGGCAAGACCCGACCGGGCGGCCGGTCCCCGGTGCCGGTGACCGGCCTGTCCGCCACGACCTGCGGCGCCTGAGCCGCGTCAGTCCCGGTTGATCCGGGCCGACTGCTTCACCAGCTGGTACGCCGGCAGCAGCTCCACGGGGTCCGAGGTGTCCAGGCTCAGCACGATCGGGCCGTAGAGGGAGGAGATCGCGATGGCCCGGTCGTGGACCGTGCCGCCGTCCTCCTTGGGGTAGCTCGCCTCGACGGCGTCGACGGTGCCGGCCTTCACCCGCCGGTACTCCGCGTCCACGGCCTCCGGCGCGGAGGCGTCGAGGAAGTACTTGAGGTGCTCCTGTGCGCCGCCGGCGACCCGGTCGACCCGCCACACCCGCAGGAACCCGGTGGAGCCGGTCGGCCGGGCGTCGATCTCGCACAGCATGAGGGCCTTGCCGAGGCGGGGCTCGCCGAACTTCGCCGAACCCTTCACCGCCTCGACCTTCCATCTCGCCGGCACCGAGAAGGTGACCGGCAGCTCGCAGGGTGTGCCCTTGCCGCCCACCGTGGTCCCGGCGGGGGCCGCCACCACCTCGTCGTGCCAGGGCGGGCCGGGGGTCACCGGGGAGGCGGTGACACTCGGCGAGGCCGAAGGGGAGCCACCGGCTGACGGTGCCTCCTTCCCGTCGGCGCAGCCGCCGGTCAGTCCGACGGTGAGCGCCGCGAGCACGGCGGCGCGGGTACGACGTTGCATGGTGTCCATTCCCCGATGACGACGAGAGCCGGCTCATCAAAGCGGCGCGGAGCAGCGACGTCAATCCGGTTGATCTACGGTGCCGCGCGCAGGGCGGCCACCAGCCACTCCACGGCGGGCACCGCGGGCGGGAACGGGGGCCGCCGGTTGAGCACCCCGATCAGCTGCCAGTACCGCTCCACCTGCCGGTCGGTGAAGGTCGCGATGCCGTCGGCGAGCGCGAGCCGTTCGGCGCGGGACAGCCCCGGGTCCACCATCTCGTCGAGCACCGCCCGCGCCCGCCCGGAGTCCGGGGCGATCCCGGCGGCGAGCGCGGCGCGCGCCGGCTCGACGGAGGGCATCGCCGGCGGCGGGGACGTCGCCGCCGCCCCGGCCACCGCCATCGCCCGTACCCGCAGCCGGAAGGCGGGGTCGGCGACCAGCCCGGCCAACTCGACCCAGGCGTCCACCTCCTCGTCGGTGGGCTCGTCGGGCAGGTCGGCGGGGAGCGTCCGCATCGCCCGGGCCAGCCCGTCGCCGCCGGGACCGGGCTCCACGCCACCGAAGACCTCGGCGACGAACTCGTCGATGATCCGTTGCCGCTCGCGGGCGGAGAGGCGGGCCAGGTCGTTCATCAGTCTCAACTCCTCGGTCGTGCTGCCACGTCGGGCGACCGACCGCAGCACCGCCCGGCGCAGCCGCAGGGTGCGGATCTCCGCGTCCAGGGCGCGGCTGTGCGCCTGGGCCACCTCCCGGACGCTCGTCCGCCGCTGGAGGATCCGGCGGACGTCGTCCAGGCCGATCCCCAGCTCCCGCAGGCTCCTGACGAGGTCCAGCCGGGCCACGGCCGCCGCGTCGTAGAGGCGGTAGCCGCCGGTGGACCGGGCGGTGGGCGGGAGCAGGTCGAGGTCGGACCAGAAACGGATCGTCCGGACGGACAGGCCGGTCCGGCGGGCGAGTTGCCCGATGGTGAACAGGTCGGTGCGGTCGGCCACGTCGAAAGCCTCCTGTCTCCAGCCGCTGGAGAGTCAAGCGGGAAACCGGGTCGCGTGCGGCCGCCCCGCCTGGCACCCTCGCGTGCATGGGGACGGCAGAGGGTTTCGCGTACGACGAGCGGTCGGATGGCACGGTGGTCATCACCCACCACGGCCGGGTGGCGGGCACCCTGCGCGGCGGCCGGGCGGCGGAGTTCCTCGCCGAGGTCGACGACGACCCGCAGCTCGTGATGGCCCGGTGGACCGGAAACTACCGCCGGGGCAACGAGCGGACCGCCCGCCAGCATCCCCGCAACCGGGGCTGAGCGACACGCAAGGGCCCGCGCTCGTGCTGAGCGCGGGCCCTTGCGGTGGTACGCGGCCCCACCGCGCGGCGCGGCCGGCCGGCACGCGGTGGCGGCACCGGTGCCGTGGTCGGCCTAGAGGGGGATGTTGCCGTGCGCGCCCCGGGCCGCCGGGGCGGCGGCGAGGGCTTCGGCGATGCGGCGGCGGGTCTCGGCCGGGGTGATGACGTCGTCGACGACGCCGATCTCGAGGGCCCGGTTGACGCCGCCGGCGATGCGGGTCTGCTCCTCGACGAGTTGCGCGCGCAGCGCCTCGCGCTCCTCGGCCGGGGCGGCGGCGAGCTTCTTGCGGTGCAGGATGTTGACGGCCGCGCCGGCGCCCATCACCGCGACCTCCGCGTCGGGCCAGGCGAACACCGCGGTGGCGCCCAGGGAGCGGGAGTTCATCGCGATGTACGCCCCGCCGTAGGCCTTGCGGGTGACCAGGGTGACCCGGGGCACGACCGCCTCGGCGAAGGCGTGCAGGAGCTTCGCGCCCCGGCGGACGACGCCGTCCCACTCCTGGCCCAGGCCGGGCAGGTAGCCGGGGACGTCGACCAGGACGATCAGCGGCACGCCGAGGGAGTCGCACATGCGCACGAACCGGGCGGCCTTCTCGGCGCTGGAGGCGTCCAGGCAGCCGCCCAGGCGCAGCGGGTTGTTCGCGACGACCCCGACGGTACGCCCGGCGAAGCGACCCAGGGTGGTCACCACGTTCGGCGCCCACTTGGCGTGCAGCTCCACCCCGGGGGCGTCCAGCAGCGCCTTCACCACCGGCTTCACGTCGTAGGCCCGGTTCGTCTCGACCGGCATCTTCGCCGTCAGGTCGTGTCCCCCCTCGTCCTGGGCGGACACGTCGTCGGGCGACAGGCGCCCCTGCCGGCCGAGCAGCGCGGCGAGCTTGCGCGTCTCGGCCAGCGCCGTCTCGTCGTCGGCGCAGGTCACGTGGACCACCCCGGAGCGGCGGCCGTGCGGCTCGGGCCCACCGAGGCGGGCCATGTCGACCTGCTCGCCGGTGACGCTGCGGACCACCTCCGGGCCGGTCACGAAGATCCGGCCCGCACCGCTCATCACCACGATGTCGGTCAACGCCGGCCCGTACGCGGCGCCACCGGCCGCCGGGCCCAGCACCGTGGAGATCTGCGGCACCCGCCCCGAGGCCCGCACCATCGCCGCGAACACCTGACCCACCGCGTCGAGGGCGACCACGCCCTCGGCCAACCGCGCACCACCCGAGTGCCACAACCCGATCACCGGCACCCGCTCCCGCACCGCGGTGTCGATCGCGTCCACGACGTGCCGGCACCCCTCGGTGCCCATCGCCCCGCCCATCCGCGTCGCGTCCGTGGCGTACGCGACGACCGGCGAGCCCTCGACCTCACCGCGCGCCCACAGCACACCCGAGGTGTCCCGTGGCACCGACAGCCGCAACGAACCGGCGTCGAACAACGCCCGGAGCCGAACCTCCGGATCCCGATGGTCCGCGACGGACGATGCGTCCACGCCAACGGCGGTGGTGGTCACGTGTGCCTCCATGGCTGTGGTCTCAGGCCCGCGTGAAGACGAGAGCCACGTTGTGCCCGCCGAAGCCGAACGAGTTGTTCAGCGCGGCGGGGATGTCCATGTGGCGCGCCTCGTTGGCCGCCACGTCCAGGCTGAGCCCGTCGTCGGGGTCGTCCAGGTTGATCGTCGGCGGTACGACACCGTCGCGGATCGCCAGGATGGTGGCGATCGACTCCAGCGCGCCCGCCGCGCCCAGCAGGTGACCGGACATCGACTTGGTCGAGGTCAGCACCGGGTGGTCACCCAGCGCCGCGCGCAGCGCGGTGATCTCCGCGACGTCCCCGACCGGGGTCGACGTGGCGTGCGCGTTGACGTGCACGATGTCCGCCCTGGCGACGCCCGCGTCCGCGATCGCCTTCGCGATCGCCCGGATCGCGCCCTCGCCCTCCGGGTGCGGCTGGACGATGTCGTAGCCGTCGGAGGTGAGCCCGGCGCCGGCCAGCCGGGCGTAGACCCGGGCGCCCCGGGCGGCGGCGTGTTCCGCCCGCTCCAGCACCACGATGCCCGCGCCCTCACCCAGCACGAAGCCGTCGCGGCCCTTGTCCCATGGCCGGGAGGCCCGCTCCGGCTCGTCGTTGCGGGTCGACATCGCCCGCATCGAACTGAACCCGGCGATCGGCAGCTGGTGGATGACCGCCTCGGTGCCGCCGGCCACCACCACGTCGGCCCGGCCGGCACGGATCATGTCCATGCCGAGCGCGATCGCCTCGGCGCCGGTCGCGCAGGCGCTGGCCACCGAGTGCACCCCGGCCTTCGCGCCCAGCTCCAGCCCGACCCAGGCGGCGGGGCCGTTCGGCATCAGCATCGGGATCGTGTGCGGGGAGACCCGCCGCGGGCCGGACGCCTCCAGGATGTCGTCCTGGGCGAGCAGCGTCAGCGCGCCGCCGATGCCGGAGCCGACGCTGACGCCCAGCCGCTCCGGGTCCAGCCCGGAGTCGGCCAGACCCGAGTCGGCCCAGGCCTGCTGCGCCGCGATGATCGCGATCGCCTCGGAACGGTCGAGCCGGCGGAGCTTGACCCGGTCGATCAGGCCGGTCGGCTCGACCGCGAGCCGGGCGGCGATCCGGACCGGCAGTTGCTCGGCCCACTCCTGGGTGAGCGGACCCACCCCGGAGCGGCCGGCGAGCATGGCGTCCCAGGTCGACGCGACGTCCCCGCCCAGCGGGGTGGTCGCGCCGAGCCCGGTGACGACGACGTCGGTGTGAGCCATGATCAGGACTGCGCCTCGATGTAGCTGACGGCGTCCCCGACGGTCTTCAGGTTCTGCACCTCGTTGTCCGGGATCTTGACGCCGAACTTCTCCTCAGCCGCCACCACGACCTCCACCATGGAGAGCGAGTCGACGTCCAGGTCGTCGGTGAAGGACTTCCCCTCGGCCACGTCGTCCGGGTTCACCCCGGCAACCTCTTCGAGGATCTCGGCGAGGCCGGCGGTGATCTCGTCACGGGTCATTGCGGTTGGTTCCTCTCATCGTTATTCATTCGACGGCCGACGACGCCGGCCGTCACTCCCCGGCGCAGCGGCCGGAGGGGCTTTTCAGGGGCAGCGGACGACCTGACCGGCGTAGGTCAGGCCACCGCCGAAGCCGAAGAGCAGCACCGGGGCGCCGGAGGGCACCTCCCGCCGCTCGACCAGCTTCGACAGGGCCAGTGGCACGCTCGCCGCCGAGGTGTTGCCGGACTCGACGATGTCCTTGGCGATGATCGCGTTCGGGATGCCGAGGCGCTTGGCGATGCCGTCGATGATCCGGGCGTTGGCCTGGTGCGGCACGAAGGCCGCCAACTCCGACGGGTCCACCCCGGCGCGCTCGCACGCCTGCCGGGCCAGCGGCGCCAGCTCCGTCGTGGCCCAGCGGAAGACCGACTGGCCCTCCTGCTGGATGGACGGGCGCCAGCCCTCGATGCGTACCGCGTCGCCCTTCTCCGGCACCGAGCCCCAGACCACCGGGCCGACGCCGGCGGGCTCGCCCTCGCCGACGGCCGACACCACGGCGGCGCCGGCGCCGTCGGCGAAGATGATGCAGGTGGAGCGGTCCGTCCAGTCGACGATGTCGGACAGCTTCTCCGCGCCGATGACCAGGGCGTTGCGCGAGGCGCCGGCCCGGATGGCGTGGTCGACGGTGCCCAGCGCGTACGCGAAGCCGGAGCAGGCCGTGTTGAGGTCGAACGCCCCGGGCGCGGTGATGCCGAGCTTGGCGGCGACCCGGCAGGCCACGTTCGGGCTGCGGTCGGCGGAGCTGCACGTCGCCACGACGACCAGGTCGATGTCGGCGGCGGTGAGCCCGGAGTTGGCCAGCGCCTTGCCGGCGGCGGCGGCGGCCATGTCGGCGACCGTCTCGCCGTCGGCGATCCGCCGGGTGACGATGCCGACCCGGTCCCGGATCCACTCGTCGCTGGTCTCGACCAGCTGGGCGATGTCGTCGTTGGTGACCACGCGGGAGGGCTGGTAGTGCCCCAGCGCGACGATCCGACTGCCGGTCATCAGGGCTGTCCTTCCGTTCGCGACTGAGAGACTCGCAGGACCGGCTTATTCCTCGCGCTCACGGGGCCGCTTGTCGTTCGCGACTGCGGGACTCGCAGGACCGGCTCATTCCTCGCGCTCACACGTGACCTCCGATGCGGACGAGCGGTTGGCCCGGCGCGACCGGGTCGTCGTGGTGGGCGAGCCACTCGGTGAGCACGCCGCTGCCGTGGGCGGTCACCTCGATCGGGCCCTGCCGGGTGGCCACGTGGCCGACGACCTGGCCGGCGCGCAGCGTGTCGCCCTCGGTGAGCTCCCGCGCCGGCTCGAAGGTGCCGGCCGACGGGGCCACCACCACGCGGAAGTGCATGGTCGGCTCGTGGCCCGGCGCCATGCCGTGCCGGGCGATCAGGTCCCGGGCGGCGGGCAGGTCGTCGGGGGTGTTGAGGGTGACCACCTCGGGGGCCCCGGCCCCCTTCAGCTCCCGCTTCACCAGGCCCGCGAGGGTGCCGGCCGGGGGTAGCTCGATCACGCCGGTCACCCCGAGGTCGGCCAGGGTGCGCATGCAGAGGTCCCAGCGCACCGGCGCGGTGACCTGGCGGACCAGGCGCTGCACCATGTCGCGCCCGTGGTTGACCGCGGCCCCGTCGAGATTCGACAGCAGGATCCGGGCCGGGTCGCTCGGGGTGATCCCGGCGGCCACGGCGGCCAGCGCCGTCTCGGCGGGGGCCATGTACGGCGTGTGGAAGGCGCCGGCCACCTTCAGGCGGATCACCCGGGCCTTCGCCGGCGGCTCGGCGGCGAGCTTCTCCAGCCCCTCGACGGAGCCGGCGGCGACGAACTGGCCGGCGCCGTTGCGGTTGGCCGGGTGCAGCCCGTGCGCGACGATCGAGGCGAGCACCTCCTCGGGGTCCCCGCCCAGCACCGCGGCCATCCCGGTCGGCTCCAGGGCGCAGGCCGCGGCCATCTCCCGCCCGCGTACGCCGGCCAGGGTGATCGCCGCCTCCGCCGGGAGCACCCCGGCGAGCGCCGCCGCGCCCAGCTCGCCGACGCTGTGGCCGACGGTGAGCGTGACGTCGTACATCGGCAGGTGCTCGGCGGCCAGCAGCGCGGCGGCGACCAGCAGCGGCTGGGTCCGCGCGGTGTCCCTGATCTCGTCCGCGTCGGCGGCGGTGCCGAGGTGCACCAGGTCGACCCCGGCCAGCGCTGACCACCAGCGCAGACGTGCTTCGGCGCCGGTGAGGTCCAGCCAGGGAGTCAGGAAGCCGGGTTTCTGGGAACCCTGGCCGGGCGAGAGTACGGCGAGCACCCCTATGACTCTCCCGGATACGCGCGGGTAGCGCTGTGCCGCCCCCGACCAAACCGCACTAGAACCTTTGGAGGTTTCCTACAAAAATCGGCGGCGATCATCACCTGTGTGTGGCGTTTTACTAGCGTTCAGGGTCATTGTCTGGGTTGGTGCCACCGGGACCACCGGGTCGAGCCGGCCGACGGTGAGGGCCACCTGGAGCGCGAAGGCGTCCCGCGCCGCGAGCGGCGAGAAGCCGGTGACGTCCGAGATCCGCCGCAGCCGGTAGCGCACCGTGTTCGGGTGCACGAAGAGGGAGCGCGCGGCGCTCTCCAGCGTGCCGCCGGCCGCGAAGAAGGCGTCGAGGGTTTCCAGCAGTTCCCCGCCGGCCCGCACCAGCGCGGCGTAGACATCGTGCCGCAGCCGCCGGCGCGCCTCGGCGTCCCCGGCCAGCGCCCGCTCCGGCAGCAGGTCGTCCGCCGGCACCGGCCGGGGCGCGGTCGGCCAGGCCGGTGCGGCCCGGAAGCCGGCCAGCGCGGCGCGCGCCGACTCGGTCGCCTCGTCCAGGCTCGGCACGGCCGGACCGACCACCACCGGCCCGTCCCCGAAGGCGCCGAGCAGCTTCCCGGTGGCCGCGACCGGATCGGCGGCGCCGCCGAGCACGATGACCAGCCGGTCGCCGTGCACCCCGCCGATCACCTCCGTGCCGATGCGCCGGGCCTGCCGGTGGACGGTGTGCAGCACGGCGGAGACCTCCCCGCCGGGGGAGCGGCCGACCGCCACCGCCACCGGCGGGGCGTCCGCCCAGCCGAGCGCCGCCGCCCGGCTCGCCAACACGTCCGGCGAGTCGCCCCGCAGCAGCGCGTCCACCAGCAACGCCTGCAACCGGGCGTCCCAGGAGCCGCGCGACTCGGCGGCCCGGGCGTACACCCGGGCGGCGGCGAAGGCGATCTCCCGGGAGAACCGCAGCACCGCCTCGCGCAACTGCTGTTCCTCGCCCTTCGCCGCCAGGTGCGAGACCTGCTCCTCGACGACGTCGATCATCACCTTCACCAGCGCGACGGTCTGCTGGAGGCTGATCGAGCGGGCGAGCGCCTGCGGCGCGGTGGCGAAGACCTCGTCCGAGACCTCCTGGGTGCTGTCCGCCGTGCCGCCGCCGTCGCGCAGCCACTGCACCAGCGACCGGGCGCCGGCCTGGGCCACCAGCATCACCCAGGAGCGGTGGTCGGGCGGCAGGTCGCGGAACCAGGGCAGCGTCTCGTCCATCCGGGCCACGCTGGCGCTGGCCAGCGCCCCCGCCGCCCGCTCGATCCGGCGCAGCGTGGCCGACAGCTCCGTCCCGCCCGGCTCGCTCACCGCCCCAGCCTGACACGCCCCGACCTGCGCCTCCGCGCCGGGCGGCCCGCCGCGCCCCGCCCGGCGCGGGTGACGGGGCGCGTGCCCCGGGTGGTGGTGGGTCAGGCCGGCGGCGGGACGGGCAGCCCCAGCTCCTGGGCCAGGATGGCGGCCTGCACCCGGCTACGCAGGTCCAGCTTGGCGAGGATCCGGCTGACGTGGGTCTTGGTGGTGCTCTCGGCCATCGCCAACCGGTCGGCGACCAGCTGGTTGGACAGGCCGAGCCCGAGACAGGCCAGCACGTCGCGCTCCCGGGGGGTCAGCGCGTCCACCGCCTGCCGGGTCGCGGCGGAGGCGGTGGGGGCGGTCGCCGCGAACTCCGTGATCAGGCGGCGGGTGACCGCCGGGGCGATGAACCCCTCGCCCCGGGCGACCGTCCGCACGGCCGCCACCAGCCCCGCCGCGTCGATGTCCTTGAGGACGAAGCCCGCCGCGCCGGCCCGCAGCGCCCCGAAGACGTACTCGTCGACGTCGAAGGTGGTGAGGACGAGCACGTCGGCGAGCCGGTCGGCGGCGATCTCCCGGGTGGCCGAGATGCCGTCCAGCCGGGGCATCCGCACGTCCAGCACCGCGACGTCCGGGCGCAGCTCCCGGCACAGCCGGACCGCCTCGGCGCCGTCCTCGGCCTCGCCCACCACCTCGACGCCGGCCGCCCCGGCCAGGATCAGCGCCAGCCCGGCCCGCACCGCCGGCTGGTCGTCGGCGAGCAGCACCCGGACCACCTCGGCCATGCCGCCCCGTCGCCTCACGACGCCACCTCCGTCGGCAGCTCCACCCGTACCCGCCAGCGGCCTTCCGCCGGGCCGGCGGCGAACCGGCCGTTCAGCAGCGCCGCCCGCTCCCGCATCCCGATCAGGCCGGCGCCCGCGCCGGTCAGGGCGCCCCGGCCGGCGCCGACCGGGTTCTCCACGCCCACCACCACCCCCGCCGGCTCGTACGCGACCAGCAGGTCGGCCTCGCCGGCGCCGTGCTTGAGCGCGTTGGTCAGCGACTCCTGCACGATCCGGTACGCGGCCAGGTCCACTCCGACCGGCAGCGCACGGGGCTCGCCGCGCCGGGTCGCCCGGACGGTCAGCCCGGCGGCGCGTACCCGGTCCACGAGAGCGTCGACCTCGCTGAGCCGCGCCCGGGTCGTCTCGTCGGTGGCGTCGACGGCCGCCCCGCCCTCCGTCGGTTCCCGCAGCAGCCCGATCATCTGCCGCATCTCGCCCAGTCCCTGCACACTGCTCTCCCGGATCACCCGCAGGGCCGACTCGACCTGCGACCGGTCGAGCCCGGGCACGGAGAGCGCGGCCGTGGCGTGGATGGCCACCGCACTCAGGTGGTTGGCGATCACGTCGTGCAGCTCCCGGGCCATCCGGGCCCGTTCCGCGCCGACGGCCTGCCGGCGGTCCAGCTCCACCAGCCGGGCCGTCTGCTCGGCCCGGGCCCGTTCGGCGACCGCCTGGTCCCGGTACTGCCGCACGCTGATCCCGGTGAGCACCGGCATCACCCCGGCCAGCACCACGGGCGCCCCGATGCCCACGCCCCGCCAGTCACCCCTCAGCAGCACCCCCACCGCCGTGCCGAGGACGCTCAACGCGATCGTGACCTGGAGCAGCCGGCGCCAGGTCCGGGCCGAGCCGAACACGCACGCGTCGTAGAGCACCTGGGTGTAGACGAGGACGGTGGCCAGCGAGCCGCCCATCGCGAGGTCGGCCAGCACCGCCACCGTGCCGAGCGCCAGGCTGGCCCGGGTGGCGACCCGGCGCAGGCCCACGGCCGTGCAGACCAGCGCCAGCGGCAGCAGGAACAGCGGTTCCGGCAGGTCCGGGTGCCAGGACAGCTGCGGCTGCGTGCCCAGCCCGTACAGGACCGCCCCGCCAACCAGGGAGGCGCACGCCAGCACGACGTCCCGCCCACCCGTCCCAACCCCCACCCACCCCACCACCTTCACCCACCCACCGCCCTCACCCGCCCACCCACCCGCCCCACCCCCCGATCCCACCACACCCCCCACCCCGCCCGTTTCCGCCGATCATGCAGTCGTGGTGGGGGACGAATGCTGCACCGGCGTACGAACTTCCCACCACGACTGCATGATCGCGAGGAGGGGGGCGGGGGCGGTGGGGGAGTCGGGTGGGGCGTCGGTGGCGGCCAGTACGGTGGCAGGGCCCGTCGGAGCTAGGCCGGCGGGCGGGGCGAGCGTGAGGAGACTCCGATGGCGCACGGGGAGGCCGAGCACGGCTGCGCCCAGGGCGAGCCCTGCCGGCCGGGCCACCACGAGCAGCAGGCGGCAGCAAAGCACCGCCGGCTGCCCGGAGGGCTCCCGGCCCACTCGCCGGAGCACCCGGCCCGCGCGCCCGAACGCCCCGAGGACGACGTCACGGTGCCCCGGCAGCGCGTCGCGGAACCGACTCCGACCGGCGAGGCCGAGTTGGCGGCGCTCCCGGGCTGCCGCAGCGACCTGCCCGGCTGGGCCGGTGCGCACCGGCACGGCCCGGTCCGCCCCCGGCAGCGCGGCACCCGCCGCGAGCGGCCGCCACGCCGCTGGTGCTGACCACGGCGACGCCGCCCGGCCGCTAGCGTGACCGGTGTGAAGGCGATCGCGATCGACACGTACGGCCCGGCCGACCTGCTGACCGTGCGGGATCTGCCCGACCCGCCGGTCGGCCCGGACACGGTGCTCGTACGCCTCCGGGCGGCCGGGGTGAACCCGGTCGACTGGAAGGTGCGCGAGGGGCACCTGGCCGGTGCGATCCCGGGTCACTTCCCGCTCGTCCCCGGCTGGGACGCGGCCGGGGTGATCGAGGCGGTCGGGCCGGCGGTGACCGGGTTCGCCGTCGGCGACGAGGTCGTCGGCTACGTCCGACGCGACCACATCCAGTACGGCACGTACGCCGAACTCGTCCCGGCGCCCGAGCGGACGCTGGCGGCGAAGCCGGTGCGGGCGTCCTGGGCCGAGGCGGGCGGCCTGCCCCTGGCGGGCCTCACGGCGTACCAGGCGCTCCAGGCGGCCCGCACCGGCGCCGGCGACACGGTGCTGGTGCACGGGGCGTCCGGCGGGGTGGGCCACCTGGCGGTGCAGATCGCCCGCGCGTTCGGCGCCGACCGCGTGATCGGCACGGCCGGCGCGGCCAACCACGACTTCGTCCGGTCGCTGGGCGCCGAGCCGGTCGCGTACGGCGACGGGCTGGCCGACCGGGTCCGCGCGGTCGCGCCCGACGGGGTGGACGTGGTGCTCGACCTGTTCGGCGGCGACGCGCTCGACGTGTCGGCCGAGTTGATCACCCGTCCCGCGCGGCTGATCTCGACGGCCGACCCGGAGCACGTCACCCGGCTGGGCGGCAGCTATCTGTTCGTCAAGCCGTCGACCGTGGACCTGGGCATGCTCGCCGGGCTGGTGGACGCCGGCCGGCTGACCGTCCACGTCGAACGGACGTTCCCGCTGGCGCAGGCGGCGGACGCGCAGCGCCTGGTGGAGGAGGGGCACGTCCGCGGCAAGGTGGTCCTGGAGATCTGACCCCCGCCCGGGGCCGGCCATCCGGCGGGCGCCGGCGGCGGACTCAGCGGGTGCGGCGGCGGACCAGCAGCGCGATCCCGGCGAGCCCCGACGTGATGACCAGCACCACCGCGACGTTGAGCAGCAGCAGCCGCTGCAACTCGCCGAGCGCCTCGTCGATGTCCTTCGCCGGGTTGAGGGCGTCCTCCGGGATGACCCGCTCGCCGCCGCCGACGCCCCCGCTGACGGTGTCGAACTGCCGCTCCAGCGGCACACCCGCCGTGCGGAGGGTCTCCGACATGTTGAGCCGGCCGAGGAACCAGCCCGCGGCGGTCTTGCGGGCGTCCGGCTGCTTGGCCGGGCGGAAGACGCGCGGCCCGCCGACCGCCTTCGGGTAGAGGTCGTACGTCTGCTTCGCGACGTCACCGGCGAACACCACGACCGTGTACTTCGGACCGAGGTCCGCCGCCTTCGGGCCCTTGGGCTGCCCCGTACGGCCGAGGAAGTTGACCTGGTCGATGACCGCCACCACGTGCGCGGGCTGGGCCTCCGCGCGCAGCCGCAGCGGTTCCGCGAGCCCATGCCCGGTGATCTCCACTCCGGCCGGTGGGGTCTTCGGCGCCGCCGTCGCCGTCCCGGCGGAACCGAGCGACAGGACCGCCGCCGCGAGCCCGCCCGCCAACACCGCGACCAGCCGCCGCATCGTTCGGACCATCGCCGCCTCCTCGCCCCGTTCGATGGATGGCTTGCTGCAGGTCACGCGTTGGTTGGCTGACGGGGGTGACCGAACCCGTGCAGGGTGCCACCCTCAAGACTGCGCAGAACGTCGATCGGTTGCAGCTCGTGGAACAGTAATTGGAACTATCTGTGATCCCGGCCCGACCAATGAACGGTAGCCGTGGATCAGCGGGCGGATCGTACCTTTACGGAGGGGTTCATGGGGGGCAGGTTCCCACGGATGGCGCGCACCTGGCCAGTGGTGGTCGGCGTGGCGATCGGTGTGTCGTTGGTGCTGCCGGCCACGCCGGCGGCTGCCCACAACTCGCTGACCGGCAGCGATCCGCGCAACGGCGCCCGGGTGGCCGAGGCACCGTCCCGGATCGAGCTGCGTTTCCTGGCGAAGGCGGACCCGAATACGACGAAGATCACAGTGACCGGTCCGGACAACGTGGCCGCGCTGGGCGGCGCGCCGGCCTTCTCCGGCTCGCGGGTGAGCGTCCCGTTCAAGCCGGGCCGGGCGGGCCTCTACATCGTCGGCTACCAGTTGGCGTCCAGTGACGGGCACCCGGTCTCCGGCGAGGTGCGGTTCACCCTGACCACCGGCACCCCCGCCGAGTCGCCCACCGGCGCGGGCACCGCCGGCCCGAGCGCCCCGGCGTCGGCCGTACCGCTTCCGTCCGGCGCCGCACCGACCTCGGCGGTGCCCGATCCGACGGGCGCGGGCACGCCGGGGTCCGCGGTGCCCGCGGCGAAGGAGAGCGACGACGCGGCCGGGCGCGGCTGGCTGTGGGCGCTCGGCGGCGTGCTTCTCCTGGCCGCCCTCGCCGCCGGCCTGCTGCTGCGCCGCCGCTCCGCCCGCCGCTGACCGGCCCGAGCCCGGGACGCCTCAGCGCCCGGACCCACGGGTCCGGGCGCTGAGCGGTACGCCGGCGTCAGGCACCAACCCGAGCCGGAGCCGGAGCCGGAGGTCGAGGACCGACGTGGCGACGGACCGACGGACCGACGGACCGACGTGGCGGCGGCGTCGCAGGCCGCCCTCCGGCGCGGGTGGGCCGTCCCCGGCAGGGCGCTCGTGGCCCTCGGAACAGGCCCGGCTCAGAACAGGCGGACCCGGGCGGCGCGCAGCCGGCTCAGGGTGCGCTCGCGGCCGAGCACCTCCAGCGACTCGAACAGCGGCAGCCCGACGGTACGGCCGGTGACGGCGACGCGCACCGGCGCCTGGGCCTTGCCGAGCTTGAGCCCGCGCTCGGCGCCGACGGCCTCCAGCGTCGACTTCAGCGTCTCGGCGTCCCACGACTCCAGCGCCTCGAACGCCGCCGTGGCGGCGTCCAGCAGCTCCGCCGAGCCCTCCTTCATCGCCTTGGCCCAGGCGGCCTCGTCGATCAGCGGCGAGGCGAGGAAGAGGAAGTCGACGTTCGGCACGATCTCGCTGAGCAGCGCGATCCGGGTCTGCGCCAGCGGGGCCACGGCCGCGAAGGCGTCCGCGTCGAACTCCTCCGGCTGCCACGGCGGCGGGGCGATGGTGCCGGTGCCCGTCAGCCACGGCCGGCAGGCCTCGACGAACTCCTCGACCGGCAGCGCCCGGATGTACTCGCCGTTGAACGCGCGGAGCTTCTTCTCGTCGAAGAACGCCGGGGAGGGGTTGACGTCCTCCAGCCGGTACTCCTGCTCGATAACCGACCACTCGACGATCTCCCGGTCGCCCGACGGCGCCCAGCCGAGCAGCATCAGGTAGTTGCGCATCGCGGCGGCCAGGTAGCCCTCGTCCCGGAACGCCTCCAGGGCCACCTTGTCGCGGCGCTTGGAGAGCTTCTGCCGCTTCTCGTTGACCACCACCGGCACGTGCGCCCAGATCGGCGGCTTGACCCCGAGCGCCTCCCAGAGCAGCTGCTGCTTCGGGGTGTTGGGCAGGTGCTCCTCGGCCCGGATCACGTGGGTGATGCCCATGGTCATGTCGTCGACCACGTTGGCGAGCAGGAACATCGGCGAACCGTCGCCCCGGGCGATGACGAAGTCCTCGATCAGCTTGTTCTCGAAGGTCGGCTCGCCGCGGATCAGGTCGACGACGACGGTCTCGCCCTCGTCGGGCGTACGGAAGCGCAGGGCGCGCCCCTCGCCGGCCGACAGCCCCCGGTCCCGGCAGAAGCCGTCGTAGCCCTGGTACTGCGAACCGGTGCGGGCCTGCACGGCCTCGCGGGTGCAGTCGCAGTAGTAGGCGCGGCCGGACGCGTGCAGCCGCGCGGCGGCGGCCCGGTGCTCGCCGGCGTACTCCGACTGGAAGTACGGGCCCTCGTAGCCGCCGCGCTCGATGCCGATCCAGTCCAGCGCGGAGAGGATGCCCTCGGTCCACTCCGGCTTGTTGCGGGCCGCGTCGGTGTCCTCGACGCGGAGCACGAACACCCCGCCCTGCTGCTTGGCGTAGATCCAGTTCTGCAGCGCCGAGCGGGCACCGCCGACGTGGAACATACCGGTCGGGGAGGGGGCGAAGCGCACACGTACCGTCACGTCCCCCAGCCTACGGCGGCGCGCGACCGGATTCCGCCAGGGGTGCGGCTCAGGGCACCGAGCGGATCTTCAGGACCAGGACGCTGCCCAGCACGGTGACCGCCGCGGTGACCGCGTAGAGCACCGGGTAGCCGCCGAGGTGCACCACGAGCGGGGCGGAGAGCGCCGGGCCGAGCACCTGCGGGGCGGAGTTGGCGATGTTGATCACGCCCAGGTCCTTGGCCCGGTCGGTCGCGGCGGGCAGCACCTGGGTGATCAGCGCGGCGTCCACCGACAGGTAGACGCCGTAGCCGGCGCCGAGCAGCAGCGCGGCGGCCACGGCCACCGGCCAGACCGGGGCGACGGCGAGCAGCAGCGCGGCGACCGCGATGATCCCGCCGGCGGTGATGACGAAGACCTTCCGCTTCCCGGAGCGGTCCGACAACCGGCCGGCCACCACGGCGGTGGCCGCCAGGCCGGCCGTGTAGAGCAGGATCAGCACCAGCAGGCCGCCCTCGGGGTCGGGGTGGCGCACCTCGTCGGTGAGGAAGTAGAGCAGGTAGAGCGTGCCGAGCGCGTTGCCGAGCTGCACCAGGAACCGGGTGATCCAGGCCCAGCCGAAGTCGGGGTGGCGGCGCGGCGAGATCCACATCGACGCGAGCAGGGCGCGCCACCGCAGCGCCGGCCGGTGCGCCCGGGGCAGCGGGTCGTCGGCGGTGAGCAGCGCGAACGGCAGGGCCAGCAGCAGCACCGCCGCGGCCATCGCCAGGTAGCCGGCGGCGGTGCCGCTCACCACGGCGGTGACCAGCACCACCCCGAGCACCAGCCCCAGCGCCTGGGGGATGCCGACCCAGCCGGAGACGCCGCCGCGCTGGGCGACCGGCACCCGGTCCGGCACGGCGGCGGTCAGGCTGGCCAGCATCGCGTTGAAGCAGACCTGGGCGGCGACCCAGCCGAGCGCGACCCCGGCCACGGTGCGCTGCTGCGCCAGCAGCACCAGGGCCGCCGCGCCGAGCAGCGCCCCGCCGGCGGTCCAGACGTGCCGCCGGCCGAACTCCCGCCCGGCCAGCCGCAGGCAGGTGCGGTCCGACAGCGCCCCGGCGAGGGGGTTGGCGAGCACGGCGGCGAGCGCGCCGAGGCCGGTGACCACGGCCAGCGCCGTCTCCTTGTCGGCCGGAGCGATCTGCTCCAGCTGCTGCGGCAGCAGCACCTGGATGGGCGTGAAGAACGCCATCCAGACCCCGAGGTTCGCCGCGAAGATCAGCGCGATCCAGCCGCGCCGCACCGGCGCGGTCGGCTCGGCGAGCGCCGCCGGCAGCGACGCGGGCGTCGGATCGATGGTGGTCACGGCCGTGAGATCAGGTCGCGGAACCAGGCGTACGAGGACTTGGGCGTACGGAGCTGGGTGTCGAAGTCGACGTGCACGAGGCCGAAGCGCTTGGTGAAGCCCTCCGCCCACTCCCAGTTGTCCAGCAGCGACCAGACGAAGTAGCCGGTCACGTCGACGCCCTCGGCCATCGCCGCGCGTACCGCGCGCAGGTGCCCGTCGAGGTACGCGATGCGCTCCGGGTCGTGCACCCGCCCGTCGGCGTCGGGCGCGTCGTCGTACGCGCAGCCGCTTTCGGTGACCTGGATCGGGGGTAGGTCGTCGGCGTACGTGCGGTGCAGCCAGCCGAGCAGCTCGCGCAGCCCGTCGGGGGCGACCGGCCAGTCGAAGGCGGTACGCGGGTATCCCTCCAGCGGCACGAACTCGAACGGCAGCGGCGAGCCCTCCTGCGGGGCGCGTACGCCGGTGGGGTTGTAGTAGTTGACCCCCAGCACGTCGATCGGCGCGGCGATCACGTCGAGGTCGCCGGCGCGCACCACGGCGGTGTCGAAGCCCAGCTCGGCGGGGTAGCCCCGGCTGAACAGCGGGTCCGTGAAGAGGCGGTTGTGCAGCGCCTCGTACGCCGCGACGGCCGCCCGGTCGGCGTCGGTGTCCCCGGCCGGCCGCACGGGCGAGTAGTTGTTCGCGATGGCGACCGGGCTCGTGGTGCGCGCCCGCAGCGCGGCGACGGCGAGTCCGTGGGCGAGCAGCTGGTGGTGGGCCACCGGGAAGGCGTCGAAGAGCAGCGTCCGGCCGGGGGCGTGCTCGCCCGTGCCGTGGCCGAGGCTCATGTGGATGAAGGGCTCGTTGAGGGTGATCCAGAGCTTCACCCGGTCGCCGAGGCGGGCGGCGGTCGCGTCGGCGTACTCGGCGAAGCGGTGGGCGGTGTCCCGGTTCAGCCAGCCGCCCGCGTCCTCGAGGGCCTGCGGCAGGTCCCAGTGAAAGAGCGTGGCGACCGGGTCGACGCCGTGGGCGAGCAGGTCGTCCACGAGCCGGTCGTAGAAGTCCAGCCCGCGCGCGTCGACCGGGCCGTCGCCGGTGGGCCGCACCCGGGGCCAGGCGATCGAGAAGCGGTACGCCGAGACGCCCAGCCCGGCCAGCAGCGCGACGTCCTCGGCGTGCCGGTGGTAGTGGTCGCAGGCCACGTCGCCGGTGCTGCCGTCGGCGATCCGGCCGGGGGTGTGGGCGAAGGTGTCCCAGATGGACGCTCCCCGCCCGTTCTCGTTGACGCCGCCCTCGATCTGGTAGGCGGAGGTGGACACTCCCCAGCGGAATCCGGCGGGGAACTCGGGCATCGCTGCGGTCGACATGCGCCCTCCCGTACGTGAATCGTGTTCGGGACTCTAGGGCGAGGCCGTCCGTTGCGCCATAGGTCGTACGTCGCCGCAGCGCAAGAGTTTTCGGCGCGTCTTTTCCGAACCCGTCCGTATACGTCCGAATTTGCGCATAGAGTGCCGATATCGTGGGATGTCCTCACTGGAGGAAAGACGGAAATGATCCTCGTGGAACGCAGTGCGCACGTGATGGCGCCGGTGGAAGCGGTCTGGGACGTCGTGCAGCGGGCCGAGCAGTTGCCGGCCTGGCTGGCGGGGGTCCGTGCGGCCGAGGTGCTCTCGGGGGAGGGCTTCGGGCGCCGACAACTCGTCCAGGCCGGACGTGGCGCCGCGCATGAGGCCGAGGTGATCGCCTATCAGGCGCCGACCCTGATCGGCTGGCGCGAACGCGCCAAGGGTGCCGGTGCCCGGGCGGAGGCGCGCACCGAGATCTACGTCCAGCTCACCGCGGACGAGGAGGAGGGCGGGACGATCGTGCGGCTCATCGTCGTACGCTGGCCGGCCGGTCCGGTCAAGGCCGCCCTGCTCCGCCTCGGCCTGCGCCGGGTCGGCGCCGACCTGGAGGACTCGCTCGCCCGGCTGACCGATCTGGCCGCCGTCGGCTGAGCCGGGCACGTCCTGGCGCCCCCCGCGACGGCGGTGGCCCGGTGTCCCCGCCAGGGACTCCGGACCACCGCCGGTTCGCTCGTCGGCCAACGACGAAGGGCCCGGCGCGGGAAGCGCCGGGCCCTCGTCTCGTACGTCCTAGCTGTCGCCGCCGGTCTCGCCGACCGGGGCCGCGTTCACGTCCTCGATGGCGTACTTCTTGGCCGCCTCGGCCGGCACGCCCGCCGGCACCACGCCGCGCAGGGCGAGCTGCCGCAGCGTCGCGACCACCACCGACTCGGCGTCGACGTGGAAGTGCCGGCGCAGGGCGTGCCGGGTGTCGGACATGCCGAACCCGTCCGTGCCGAGCGAGGTGTAGTCGCCGGGCACCCAGCGGGCGATCAGGTCCGGCACCGCGCGCATCCAGTCGCTGACCGCGACCTTCGGACCCTCGGCGTCGGCCAGCTTCTGCTGGATGTACGGCACCCGCTGCTCCGCGCCCGGGTTGAGCAGGTTGTGCTCCTCGCACTCCACCGCGTCCCGGCGCAGCTCCGTCCAGGAGGTCACCGACCAGACGTCGGCGGCCACGCCCCAGTCCTGGGCCAGCAACTGCTGCGCCTTGATCGCCCACTGCATGCCCGTGCCCGAGGCGAGCACGTTGGCCTTCGGCGCGTCGTCGCCCACCGACGGGGCGGGGGAGTAGCGGTAGATGCCCTTGAGCAGCCCCTCCACGTCCACGCCCTCCGGCTCCGCCGGCTGGAGGATCGGCTCGTTGTAGATCGTCAGGTAGTAGAAGACGTTCTCCTGCGCCTCGCCGTACATCCGGTGCAGGCCGTTCTCCACGATGTGCGCGATCTCGAACGCGAACGCCGGGTCGTACGCGACCACCGCCGGGTTGGTGGCGGCGATCAGCAGCGAGTGGCCGTCCTCGTGCTGGAGCCCCTCGCCGTTGAGCGTGGTCCGGCCGGCGGTGGCGCCGAGCAGGAAGCCCCGGGCCATCTGGTCCGCGGCGGCCCACAGCCCGTCGGCGGTGCGCTGGAACCCGAACATCGAGTAGAAGATGTACATCGGGATCATCGGCTCGTCGTGCGTGGCGTACGCCGAGCCCGCCGCCGTGAACGAGGCGACCGAGCCGGCCTCGTTGATCCCCTCGTGCAGGATCTGCCCGCCGGTGGACTCCTTGTACGACAGGAACAGCTCCCGGTCGACCGAGGTGTAGCGCTGGCCGTGCGGCGAGTAGATCTTCTGCGTCGGGAAGAGCGAGTCCATGCCGAAGGTGCGGGCCTCGTCCGGGATGATCGGCACCCAGCGCTTGCCGAACTCCTTGTCCTTCATCACGTCCTTGAGCAGGCGGACGAAGGCCATCGTGGTGGCCACCTTCTGCTTGCCCGAGCCGCGCTTGACGTCGGCGAAGCGCTCCGGGCCGGGGATGGCCAGCCGCTTCTGGCCCGAGCGCCGCGACGGCAGGTAGCCGCCGAGCTGCTGGCGCCGCTCCTTGAGGTACGCGATCTCGTCGGACTTCTCGCCCGGCGTGTAGTACGGCGGCAGGTAGGGGTTGTCCTCCAGCGCCTTGTCCGGGATGTCCAGGTAGAGCCGGTCGCGGAAGGTCTTCAGGTCCTCCAGCGTCAGCTTCTTCATCTGGTGGGTGGCGTTGCGGCCCTCGAAGTGCGAGCCCAGCGTCCAGCCCTTGATCGTCTTGGCCAGGATGACGGTCGGCTGACCGGTGTGCTCCATCGCCGCCTTGTAGGCCGCGTAGAGCTTGCGGTAGTCGTGCCCGCCCCGCTTGAGGTTCCAGATCTCGTCGTCGCTGAGGTCCTCGACCATCTTGCGGGTCCGCTGGTCGCGGCCGAAGAAGTGCTCCCGGACGTACGCCCCGGACTCCGCCTTGTAGGTCTGGTAGTCACCGTCGGGGGTGGTGTTCATCAGGTTGACCAGCGCGCCGTCGGTGTCCGCGGCGAGCAGCGGGTCCCACTCCCGGCCCCAGACCACCTTGATGACGTTCCAGCCGGCGCCCCGGAAGAACGCCTCCAGCTCCTGCATGACCTTGCCGTTGCCGCGCACCGGCCCGTCGAGCCGCTGGAGGTTGCAGTTGATCACGAAGGTGAGGTTGTCCAGCTCCTCGCGGGCGGCCACGCCGATCGCGCCGAGCGTCTCCGGCTCGTCCATCTCGCCGTCGCCCAGGTATGCCCACACGTGCTGGTCCGAGGTGTCCTTGATGCCCCGGTGGTGCAGGTAGCGGTTGAACCGCGCCTGGTAGATCGCGTTCAGCCCGCCCAGGCCCATCGAGACCGTGGGGAACTCCCAGAAGTCCGGCATCAGCCGCGGGTGCGGGTACGACGGCAGGCCGCCACCCGGGTGCGACAGCTCCTGGCGGAACCCGTCGAGCTGGTGCTCGGTCAGCCGCCCCTCCAGGAACGCCCGCGCGTACATGCCGGGGGAGGCGTGGCCCTGGTAGAAGATGTGGTCGCCGCCGCCCGGGTGGTTCTTGCCCCGGAAGAAGTGGTTGAAGCCCACCTCGTAGAGCGAGGCCGAGCTGGCGAAGGTGGAGATGTGCCCACCGACGCCGATCTCGGGACGCTGCGCCCGGTGCACCAGCATGGCCGCGTTCCACCGGACGTACGCCCGGATCCGCCGTTCCACGTGCTCGTCACCCGGGAACCACGGCTCGCGCTCCGGCGGGATGGTGTTGATGTAGTCGGTGGTGGTCAGCGACGGCACCCCGACCTGGCGCTCGCGGGCCCGCTCCAGCAGGCGCAGCATGACGTAGCGGGCGCGCTTTGTCCCGCGCTCGTCGATGACACCGTCGAGCGACTCGACCCATTCGCTGGTCTCTTCAGGGTCGATGTCCGGAAGCTGGCTCGGCAGACCAGCGGTGATCACCGGGCGCTTGCGTTCCGTAGCCACAGGCGTTCCCTCGGTTCTGTGTGGGATAGGTCTCTAGCGCCATCCTGCCCCCTGGTGGCACCTGTCGTCACGCCCACCGCCCGGAGACGCGACGCGCGACACAGGTACCCGCCGGTAACTTTGCGCAACCGGCCGGCTTGCGCGCAAGGAAGGGCACCTTCCTGACGCTATGCGTCAGGAAGGTGCCCTTCCTTGCATCCGGGCGAGCGGCGTCCGGCGGCGGGTGTCGATTCACTCGGGCAGAATGCGCCGTATGCGCAGTGAGGTGATCACCGTCCAGACCGGGGCCCGGCCGACCGTCCGGGACATCACGGCGGAGGCCGAGCGGTTCGTCGCCGGGCAGGGCGACGGCCTGCTGCACGTCTTCGTGCCGCACGCCACCGCCGGGTTGGCGATCATCGAGACCGGCTCGGGGTCCGACGACGACCTGCTGGCCGCGCTCGACGACCTGCTTCCCACCGACGACCGGTGGCGGCACCGGCACGGCTCGCCCGGCCACGGGCGCGACCACGTCCTGCCGGCGTTCGTCCCCCCGTACGCGACGCTGCCGGTCGTCGACGGCCGGCTGGCGTTGGGCACCTGGCAGTCGGTCTGCCTGGTCGACCCCAACGGCGACAACCCCACCCGGACCGTCCGCTTCTCGTTCCTGCCCGGCTGAGGGCGTGCCCGGGCTGCCGGTCAGACCGCCACGTCGCGTCGGGCGAAGGTGGCCGCGCCGACGGCGGCCAGCGCCACGGTGGCGGCGCCGAGCAGCAGCGCCCCGACCGGCTGCACGCCGTCGAGCAGCGGCGAGCCGCCCAGGTACCAGTGGAACGGGGACGCCTCCCGCGCCCAGGCGAGCCCCTGCACCTGGGGCAGGACGGAGTTCGCCAGGTAGCCGAGCACGGCCACCGCGGCGCTGACGCCGAGCGCCGCGGCCCGGCGCCCGGTGGCCGCGCCGACGGCGAAGGCGAGCGCGGCGAAGGCCAGCCCGAACAGGGCCAGGTGCAGGGTCATCGCCGCGAAGCCGCCGACACTGACGCCGTCGAACTGCGCCGGCCCGCTCAGCGCCACCATCGTCAGGCCGAGCAGGACGGCCACCGCCACGATGCCGACCGCCACCGCGGCGAGGCGGAGCAGGGCCAGCCGGGTCCGGCTGACCGGGTGGGCGAGCACCAGGTCGAGTGTGCCGGCCTCCTCGTCCCCGGCCACCGCGCGGGCCCCGGCGGCGATGGCGAACACGGCGATCAGCAGCGGCACCAGCAGGCCGTACACGGCGCTGCCGAGGTAGCCGGCTGCGCTGGTGAGGTCGCTGTAGTTGAACGCCTCCAGCAGCCCCTCCGGGTACGCCTGCAACGCCTTGGTCATCTCCGGCGTCTGCATCGTCGGCCAGAACGAGGCGTACATCGCCCCGACCGCGACGATCGACACGGTCCAGCCGAGCAGCGACCGGCGCGCGTCGTGGAGGGCCTTGGTGAACGGGTCACGCAGCAGCACGGACGGACTCCTCCCGCGAGTAGTAGCCGAAGAACAGCTCCTCGAGATCGGGCTCCTCGGAGAGCAGCCCGATCACCGTGTGCCCGGCGGCCGCCTTGACCAGCGCGTCGGCCCGCCCGTCGAGGCGGCAGCGCAGGGTCGTTCCCGCGACCGTCACCTCGCTGACGCCCGGCAGGGCGGCGAACTCCGCCTCGGCGACCGGCTCGGCGAAGGTGACCTCCACCCGGCGTACGGCACGCTCGCGCAGCTCCTCGACCCGCGCCACGGTGATCAGTCGACCCTCGCGGATGATGCCCACCCGATCGGCGGCCTGCTGCACCTCGCTCATCACGTGCGAGGACATGAACACCGTCCGGCCGTCGGCGCGCGCCTCCCGTACCAACGACAGGAACTCCTGTTGGAGGAACGGGTCCAGCCCGCTGGTCGGCTCGTCGAGGATCAGCAGCTCCGGGTCGTGCATGAAAGCCTGCACCACGCCGACCTTCTGCCGGTTGCCCTTGCTGAGCCCGCTGATCCGCCGGCCGAGGTCCAGGTCGAGCCGGGCGGCCAACCCGTCGATCCGGGCCCTGGGTACCCCGCCGCGCAGGTTGCCCAGGTAGGTGAGCAGCTCCCGGGCGCTCTGCCGGCCGTCCACGACGAAGTCGCCGGCCAGGTAGCCGATCCGGCGGCGCAGGGCGACCCCTTCGCGGCGGGGGTCCGCGCCGAGGACGCTGATCCGGCCGCTGGTCGGGCGGATCAGGTCGAGCAGCAGCCGGATCGTGGTGGATTTGCCGGCTCCGTTGGGACCGAGGAACCCGTACACCTCGCCGCGCTCGACCCGCAGGTTCAGCCCGGTCAGGCCCCGGTTGCGTCCGTAGGTCTTGACCAGGTCGCCGGTCTCGATGGCGGGCTCAGCCATCGCTGCCTCCCCTCTTGTCGTACTCGGCCTCGAAGCGTTCGACGAGCTTCGGCATCTCGCGCTCGACGAACGCGTAGAAGTCGCGCATCACCCGCAGCCGTTCGCTGCCGGGCGCGCCCTCGCCGCCGACGACGGTCAGCCCCTGCTCCATGAGCTGGCGGAACACCCGGAACTTGGTGGCGTCGGCGGCGATGCGGATGATCGCGTCCGGCCTGACCTCGTAGGCGTGCCCCCGGTGGCCCGACACCGGCACCCGCCGGGCCAGCCCGCTGGTCTCCAGCATCCGCATGCCGGTGCTGACCGAGCCCTTGGAGAGCCCGAGACCCTCGGCGAGCTGGGCACTGGTCTGCCACGGCGGGTCGCAGACGAGCAGCCAGCCGAGCAGTTTGCCGTACGCCGGCGGCAGGCCGAGCCCGCTCAGCACGACGGCGGCCTCCTCGGCGTAGTGACGCTGGGCGGACACTTCCGTCATCGACTCCTCGTTTCGAACATTCAATAAGTTCTAAACTGACGGTACGCGCGGGGCGGCGTCCCCGGCAAGGGGTGTCACGCCGCCGGCAGACCCGTACGGCCCGGGCGCCGAACTATCGGCCGAAAGTAGGATGTGCGGCATGGCGCAGCACACCGTCCCCGTCGGCCCGGCGGATCCCACCCGCGCGGCGCTGGCGGGCGACGTGGTGCGCCGCATCACGCACGTCGCCGCCGCGCTGCGCCACCGCCAGGACCTGGAGATCGCCGAGCTGGGGCTGACCCCCGCGACCGCGCGGGCGCTGCACGAGCTGGACCCCGACCTGCCGCTGCCGGCCCGCGACCTCGCCGAAGGGCTGGGCTGCGACCGCTCCAACGTGACCGCCCTGGTCGACAAGCTGGAGCGGGCCGGGCTGGTCGAGCGGCACGCCGACCCCGCCGACCGGCGGCAGAGGACGCTGGTGGTGACCGGGCCCGGGCGGCGGGTGCGGGCCCGCGTGCACCAGGTCATGTCGGACTCCCGACTGCTCGCCGGGCTCACCGACGAGGAACTGGCGACCCTGCGCGAGCTGGTCTGGAAGGTCTCCGACGGCGGCTGCCCCGAGCGGTGCGACGACGACTGACCCACACCGCGTCGTTCGTGTCCGAGTGGGCGCACAGGCCGCTCGTCGGTAATGCTGTCCGACGTGACCACCCCGCAAGATCTCGACGACAGGTTCCGGGAGACGCTGGCCGCGCTGGCCATCCCGTCGCAGCGGCGTGACCCCGCACGGCCGGTCACCGACGACACGACGCTGACCGGCGCGCGGGCGCTGGACCTCTTCGACGCGCAGGCCATCAGTCGCCAGCTCGACCTGGCCGGCCGGTGGCTGCGCAGCTTCGGCGAGGGCTATTACACGATCGGCTCCGCCGGCCACGAGGGCAACGCCGCGGTCGCCGCCGCGCTGCGCGCCACCGACCCGGCGCTGCTGCACTACCGCTCGGGTGCCTTCTACTGCGTCCGCGCCGCCCAGGCCGCCGGGTGGACGCCGGCCGAGCGACCCAGGGCCGACCCGGACGGGACCGACCAGCCCGAGGCTGACCAGCCCTCGGGCGAGCGGTTCGACGCCGAGCGGTTCGACGCCGAGCGGTCCGATGCCGGGCGGTCCGATGCCGGGCGGGGCGGCACCGACCGGCCGGCGGCGGCCGACGGGCCCGTCGAGGCCGCGCCGGGCGACCCGGACGGCCCCGGCGACGGTTCCGCGCCGGACGCCGCCGACCCGGAGGAGCCGACCGGTGGCGCCGGGTCCGCCGTGGACCGGCCGCTCCGCCCGGGGTACGCCGAGGCGGCCCGCGACGTGCTGCGGGGCATGGTCGCCTCCAGCAGTGAGCCGCTCGCCGGTGGTCGGCACAAGGTCTTCGGCCGGGCCGACCTGGCCGTCGTCCCGACCACCTCCACGATCGCCTCGCACCTGCCCCGCGCCGTCGGGATGGGGCTGGCGGTGGAGCGGCTGCGCCGGCTGGAGACCTCCGGTCGGCGGGACGGGGCGCCGACCAGCGGCGGTGAGGGCGCCGCGCACACCTCCTGGCCGCCGGACGCCATCGTGGTCTGCTCGTTCGGCGACGCGTCGGTCAACCACGCCAGCGCCACGGCCGCGTTCAACACCGCCGGCTGGTACGACCACACGGGCCTGCGCATCCCGGTGCTCTTCGTCTGCGAGGACAACGGCCTCGGCATCAGCGTCCGCTCCCCGAAGGGGTGGGTGGAGACCACCCTGCGGTCGAAGCCGGGGGTCCGTTACTTCTCCGCCGACGGCGGCGACCTGCCGCGGGCGTACGAGGCGGCCGTCGAGGCGGCGGCCTGGGTGCGCCGGCACCGACGCCCCGCCGTGCTGCACCTGTCGACCGTACGGCTGATGGGGCACGCCGGCGCGGATGCCGAGACCGCGTACCGGAGCCCCGGGGAGATCGCGGCCGACCTCGCCCGGGATCCGCTGACCGCCACGGCACGGCTGCTGGTGGAGGCGGGCCTCGCCACCGGCGAGGAGCTGCTGGCCCGGTACGACGAGATCGGCTGGCAGGTGCGGCGGATCGCCGAGGAGGTGCTGGACGAGCCGAAGCTGACCGCACCGGCCGACGTGGTCGCCCCGCTGGCCCCGCGCCGGCCGGCACGCCTCGCCCGGGCGGTGGCGGACGCGGCGGCGCGTGCCGGCGGCCCCGGCGCCGGCGCCCGGGCGGAGGCGTTCGGCGGGAAGCCGCCGGAGCTGACCGGCCCGCTGACGCTGGCGCAGAGCATCAACGCCGCGCTCGCCGACGGGATGCTCGACCATCCGCAGCTGGCGGTGTTCGGCGAGGACGTCGGCGCCAAGGGCGGCGTGTACGGGGTGACCAAGGGGCTGCGGGACCGCTTCGGCGTGGCCCGGGTCTTCGACACGCTGCTCGACGAGACCTCGATCCTCGGGCTGGGGCTCGGCGCCGGGCTGGCCGGGATGCTGCCCGTGCCCGAGATCCAGTACCTGGCGTACCTGCACAACGCCGAGGACCAGCTGCGTGGCGAGGCCGCCACGATGCAGTTCTTCTCGCAGGGTGCGTTCCGCAACCCGATGGTGGTGCGGGTGGCCGGGCTGGCGTACCAGGAGGGCTTCGGAGGGCACTTCCACAACGACAACTCGGTGGCCGTACTCCGGGACGTGCCGGGCCTGGTGATCGCGGTGCCGGCACGGCCGGACGACGCCGCACCCATGCTGCGCACCTGCCTGGCCAGCGCGGCGGTGGACGGCAGCGTCTGCGTCTTCCTGGAGCCGATCGCGCTCTACCACACCCGCGACCTGTACGTCGACGGTGACGGTGAGTGGCTTTCCCACTACGCCGAGCCCGGCGCGTGGACCGGCGGTCACGTGCCGATCGGGCGGGCCCGCGTGTACGGCGTCGGCTCCGCCGAGGATGTCACGATCATCACGTTCGGTAACGGGGTGCCGATGTCGTTGCGTGCGGCGGCGACCCTCGCCGACGAGGGGATCGGCACCCGGGTGGTGGACCTGCGCTGGCTCTCCCCGCTGCCGGTGGCCGACATCATCCGGGAGGCGGCGGCGACCGGCCGGGTGCTGGTCGTGGACGAGACCCGCCGCTCCGGCGGGGTCGGCGAGGGGGTCATCGCGGCCCTGGTGGATGCCGGATATGTCGGAGCGGCGCGGCGGGTGGCCGGAGTTGACTCTTTTGTACCATTAGGCCCGGCGGCCCGTCAGGTTCTGGTCTCCGAGGAAGCAATTACCCAGGGTGCCCGCACGCTTCTGGCACGGTAAATTCCGTTCCACCCGGTGCGCCACTTGCGCGGGGAGCCACAACTGTGTGGACTTTGCCCTGACGGCGTCGACGCGACGCCGCGGGCAGGGATGAGATGAGGAGGCACGCGACAGTGAGCGCGACCGCTGGTCAGGCCGCCGACGGGGTACGCAGCCTGGCGGACCGGTTCGGGATCGAACCGGGGATGGTCGTCATGGAGATGGGGTACGACGACGACGTCGACCAGGATCTCCGTGACGCCCTGACCGACCGCTGTGGAGATCTGGTCGACGAGGACACCGACGAGGTGGTCGACGCGGTGCTGGTCTGGTACCGCGACGGCGACGGTGATCTCTTCGAGCTTCTCGTCGACGCCCTCGGCCCGCTGGCCGACAACGGTGTCGTGTGGCTGCTCACGCCCAAGGCGGGGCGCGAGGGGCACGTCGAGCCGAGCGAGGTCGCCGAGTCCGCGCCCACCGCCGGCCTCCAGCAGACCTCCACCGTCAACGCCGGCCGGGACTGGAGCGGCGCCCGCCTCGTCCTGCGCCGCGGGGCCAAGGGCAAGAAGTAGGCCGGCATCGGCGATCACCCGGCGGCGCCCGCTGCCGGGTGTGGCAGGCTGTTGCCCATCCGACCCCATCCTGAGGAGCTCGCATGCCGATCGAGGTTGGCGCCGAGGCGCCGGACTTCGTGCTCAAGGACCAGAACAACCAGGAGGTCCGGCTCTCGGACTTCCGTGGCAAGCGCACCGTGCTGCTGGTCTTCTACCCGCTCGCCTTCACCGGGATCTGCCAGGGTGAGCTGTGCGAGGTGCGGGACAACCTCAACGACTACGTCAACGACGACGTCCAGGTGCTGACCGTCAGCGTCGACTCGGTCTACGCCCACAAGATCTGGGCCGACAAGGAGGGCTACCAGTTCCCGCTGCTGGCCGACTTCTGGCCGCACGGCGCGGTCGCCCAGTCGTACGGCGTCTTCAACGACGTCGCCGGCATCGCCAACCGGGGCACCTTCGTGATCGACAAGGCGGGCGTGGTCCGCTTCGCCGAGATGAACATGCCGGGGGAGGCGCGCGACCAGCAGGGTTGGCGCAAGGCCCTCGCCGAGGCCGTCGCGGCCTGATCGACCGGGCACGCCATACGACCGGGCCGGTGGGGGCAGGGTAAGCTTGCCACCCTCCGGCCCGCCGTACGGGCGTTCCGGGCGCGTAGCTCAGTGGGAGAGCACTCGCCTTACAAGCGAGGGGTCGCAGGTTCGAAACCTGCCGCGCCCACACTCTGACCAGCACGGGAGCGGGCCGCCGGATGACCGGCGGCCCGCTGTCGTGGGCGATCAGCTCGCGCAGAC
Organism: Micromonospora sp. CNZ303; assembly: GCF_004345505.1. Lineage (NCBI taxonomy): Bacteria > Bacillati > Actinomycetota > Actinomycetes > Micromonosporales > Micromonosporaceae > Micromonospora > Micromonospora sp. CNZ303. Next base: position 193,924 of record NZ_SLVT01000011.1, read on the forward strand.
GGCGTACGCGCGCACCTTCCAGTTGCTGCTGAAGCCGTCCTCGTCCTCCATGGCGCGGACGGTGACGACGGTCGAACTCGTGGCCCGCATCTCGGTCAGGCGCACCTGGCCGTCGCCGCCGAGGATCTCGCCGCCCACCCCGTGCACGCGCGTGCCGGTAGGGCAGGTGGCGGTGACCGACTGGATGGAGGCGGAACTGTAGACGCTGTCGTCGATCACCCGCTGCTCGCCGGGCAGCGGGTCGGCGCAGATCGCGGTGGCGTCCAGCCACCACGAGCCGGCGAAGCCGGTGCCGTCCTCGGCGCCTGCCACCACGACGCTGTTCTGGTGGATACGCAGATCCTCCAGGACGACCTCGCTGTTCGACGCCCCGACGACCGCGCCGCCGACCCCGATCGCGCGCTTGCCGGCCGGGCAGGACTTCTCGAACCAGTTCGACGTGCCGAAGCTCGGCGCGGAGCTGCCGGACACCATCACCAGACCGGCGGGCGGCGTGGCGCAGATGGCGTTCGCCGTGACCGCCCAGTTGCCGCCGACGCCGTTCTCGTCCTCGCGGCCGGTGACCGAGTACGCGTCCCCGCCGATCAGCGGCCGCATGATGTCCATGCCGACCTGTCCGAGGCCGGAACCGGTGATCGCGCCGCCGCCGCCGATGACCTTGGTGCCGGCCGGGCAGGTGGCGTTCTGCGTCTTCGCGCTGCTGTTGCTGGGGCCGGTCGTCGTCTTGTAGGTCAGGCCGGGCACCGCCGCCACCGGCCCGGCAAGGGCGATCTGGCCGAGCACGAGCGCGCTCAACGCGGCCCCGCCCATGGCAGCCGTCCGACGCGTCCACCGGTTGCTGTTGAATCCCTCTCGCATGGTGTCTTCCTCTCCCTGGCGCTGTTCGCTTGCGATGACACCGGTAGGAGAGAGGTGGGGTCGGGATGCCAACAGAAAGTTCGAAGAAAAATTTCCCGCGGTTCTAATTGACCGGACGACGAGGAGCGAGGGACTGGATGGACATGGCGGCACCGGACGACATCGCCCTGGTCGAGGCGCTGCGGCGCGGCGAGCGGGCCGGGCTGGAGGGCATGTACCGGCGCTACGCCGACCGGCTCTACACGTACGCCAGGACCATGCTGCGCGAGCCGGAGGCCGCCGCGGACGCCGTCCACGACGCGTTCCTCACCGCCAGCCAGCGCATCGACCAGCTCCGCGAGCCCGACCGGCTGCGCTCCTGGCTGTACGCGATCGTGCGCAACGAGTGCCTCCGGCAGCTGCGGGAGCGGTCCCGCTCCCTGCCGCTGGAGGAGGCCGGCGAGCCGGTGGCCGACATCGCCGACCCGGGCACGGGCGTCAACGCCGATCAGGTACGCGACCTGGTGCACAGCGCGGTGGCGGCGCTGAACCCGGGCGACCGTGAGGTGGTCCACCTGGCCATCCGCCACGACCTGTCGTCCGCTGACATCGGCGCGGCCCTCGGGGTGCCCACGAACCACGCGCACGCCCGTCTCTCGCGCGCCCGCTCGCAGCTCGAACGGGCGCTGGGGGCGCTGCTGGTGGCCCGCACCGGAGCCCGGGACTGCCCGGGTCTCGCCGATCTGATCGACGGCTGGCAGGGCCGGCTCACCCCGACGCTGCGCAAGCGGGTGTCGCGACACATCGAGAGCTGTGCGGTGTGCGGGCTGCTCCGGCGCGAACAGCTCAGCCCGGCCGCGCTGCTGTCGGCGTACACGGCTCCGGCCTTCCTGGTCGTCGCCGACTCGGTGTGGCCGCGACTGGCCGAGGCCGCGACCGGCGCCCTGGCCGATCCGGTACCCGGCGCGGGGATCGATCCGGCGGGCACGGTCACGGCCGACGCCGCGCCGGCCGACCCGACGCTGCCCGCCGATCCGGCGGCGCCAGCGCCGGTATCGACGGTCGATGCGGCACCGTCCGCCGATCCGGCCTCGCCGTCCGGCCCGGCAGCGTCCGCCGACCCGGCGCCGCCGGCCGAGGCACTCCCCGGGACGGGGGACACCGGACAGGCGCAGGGGGCCGCTGAGGGGCCCGCAGCGGATGGCGCGGTCGACGGGCCTACGCCCGCGGCGAACGGGCCGGTGACCCCGGACGGTGCGGCGGCGAGGCCCTCGGGCGGTGTGACGGCAGCGTCCTCGGCCGGTGTGGCAGTGTCCTCGAACGATGTGGCAGCCGCTCCGGGCGACGCGGTGGCGTCGCGCGGTGCGGCGCATCCCGTGCGGACGACCTCGCCTGCGAACCGCAAGCGGCACCGCCGGCAGGTGGCCGCGTCCGTGGCGCTGCTGATCCTCCTCGCCGCACTCGGGACCTGGGCGCTGGCACCCGGGCGCCCGACCGCCGCGCAGGACGCCGCCGGCCAGCCGGTGTCGGAGACGCGCGGACCGGCGGCCGGCGATCCGGTGACGCCCGCCTCCGCGCTGCCGTCGGGCACCGCTGTGGTAACCGGCACGCGGGCCGCCGAACCGCCGCCAGCCGGCGCCGTCGGTCCGACACCCGGCCGCGTGGTCACGCCGGCGGACGGCGACGGGGTCACCCGGACTGACGCGCCCGACGCCGTGCCGGGTGGCCCCGCGCCCTCGCCGACCACGGCACCGACCAGACCTCCGGCCGTGCCCCGGCCGACCGTCACGCCGAAGGTGGCGGCGCCGTTCACGGTCTCCGCCACCGCCCACGTGCGGTGCGGCTCGGACACGTACACCCTCGTGGTGCAGGCCACCGGCAGTGCCACGCTCGGCGACGCCGAGGTGCGCTGGACACCCGCCGGGGGCAGGACGTCGGTCCGGGCCCTGACGGTGGACGGATCGACCGCGCGGGCGACCGTCGGGCATCTGCGCGCACCGACGCTGACCTGGTCGGTACGGGCGACTGCCGGGGACGGCCGCACGGCGGGCAGCCCGACCTACACGGTCACCGATCCGTGCGTACGGCCGGGATAGCCGGGACGGTCGCGGGCGGCCTGCGGGATCAGCGGCCCGTCGGCGTCACTGTGGACGGAACCGGGCGCAAGTGGACCCCTTTGTCCTACTTGTCCTTCCCGGGCGGCCCGGTCCGTACGGCTGAAATACGGTGTCGGGGTGGCGACGCTGAGACTTGAGCCGATGACCGCCGAGCAGTACCTCCGGTATCGGCTGCGGGCGGAGGCGAGCTACGCGCAGCACATCGCCGAGTCCGGCGCGCTGCCGGCACCGGAGGCCGAGCAGAAGGCCCAGGAGGATTACGCGAAGCTCCTGCCCGACGGCCTGGCCACGCCGGGGCACCATCTCTGGACGGCCCGCGACGGTGACGACGAGGTCGGCATGCTCTGGCTGCACGTCGAAGAGAAGTCGGACGGGCCGCACGCCTTCTGCTACGACGTCGAGGTGCGACCGGAACTGCGGCGCAGGGGTCACGGGCGGGCCATGTTCCAGGCCGTCGAACAGCGGTGCCGGGAGTGGGGAGTCGTCTCGATCGGCCTGAGCGTCTTCGGCTTCAACCTCCCCGCGCGCAGGCTCTACGAGCAGTTGGGCTTCGAGGCGACCGCCATCCAGATGCGCAAGCGGCTGTAGCTCACGGCCAGCCCGGCCGCCCCGTCCCGTCTGAGGGAGTGCGCGCCCGGACGGCCGATCGGCCGCGTACGTCGTGCGGGCCGGGGTTGGATGGGGCGATGAGCTACGCGGAGGTCGCCGGGCTGCGCCTGTGGTACGAGGAGCACGGCGCGGGCCGCCCGCTGCTGTTGTTGCACGGCGGCTTCGGGTCGGTGGAGACGTTCGCGCCGATCCTGCCGGCGCTGGCCGCGCGTCGTCGGGTGATCGCGGTCGACCTCCAGGGCCACGGGCGCACCGCCGACGTCGACCGTCCGCTGCGCTACGAGTCGATGGCCGACGACGTCGCGGCGTTGATCGAGCACCTCGGCCTGGCCGAGGCCGACGTGCTGGGCTACTCGCTCGGCGGCGGCGTGGCGCTGCGTACGGCGATCCAGCACCCGGCGCGGGTGCGCCGGCTGGTCGTCGTCTCCGCCCCGTGCCGGCGGCCGGGCTGGTATCCGGAGGTGCTGGCGGGCATGCCCGAGCCCGACGAGGAGGCGGGCGAGCGGATGCGGGGCACGCCGCCGCACGCGCTCTACGCCCGCGTCGCGCCCCGGCCGGGGGACTGGTCGCGGCTCTGGGCGAAGACCGGCGAGCTGCTGCGCCGCGACTACGACTGGTCGGCCGAGGTGGCCGCCCTCGCCGTGCCCACCCTGCTGGTCTTCGCCGACGCCGACTCGGTCAGCGCCGCGCACGCGGTGGAGTTCTTCGGGCTGCTCGGCGGCGGCCACCGGGACGCCGGCGGGGACGGCACCGACCGCCCGGCCTCCCGGCTCGCCGTGCTGCCGGGGCTCACCCACTACGACATCGTCGTCTCGCCGGCGCTGCCTGCCGCCGTCCTGCCGTTCCTCACCCACCCGGTGTCGCCGCCCGGCTGACGCCGGGCGCCGCCGGAGCCCCCGGCCGGTGCGTTCCGGGCCGCCCGGTCACTCCGCCTCGGTGGGGCGGGCGTAGTGGAGGATGACCACTCCGCTGTCGAACGGGCGGGTGTCGACCAGGTCGAAGCGGCGCGGGTCGAACCCCCGGGCGACGAGCGGAACGCCGCTGCCGATCACGCACGGGTTGAGCTTGACGACCAACTCGTCGACGTCGGGCAGGAGCTGGCCGGCGAGCTGTCCGCCGCCGCAGAGCCAGATGTCGCGGCCGGGGCGGCGCTTCAGCTCCCGGACGAACTCCACCGGATCCGTGGAGACGATCTCCACCTCCGGCTCGGCGGCCGGCGGCAGGGTGCGGGAGAAGACGTACTGCTTCAGGTGCGCGTACGGGCTGGTGACGCCCATCTTCAGCGCCGGGTCGTAGGTGGCCCGGCCCATCAGCACCGCGTCGAAGCGGCCCTCCGGCTCCTCGATGCCGAACTGCGGGTGGGCGAACGTGGGGAGCGTCTGCGGCCAGTTCGCCGTCAGGTGGGCCGCCACGTCGGGATCCAACCGCAGGAAGTCGTACGACCCGTCGGGGCCGGCGATGAAGCCGTCGAGGGTGCTGGCGACGTAGTACACGAGTTTGCGCAAACCGATCCCCAATCACTACTGGTGTCGTGGATGAAGGTACTACACGCGTAGTGGTTGTTGCTACGGTGTTTCCGTGGCGAGAAACGTGGAACGACGGGCGGCCCTGGCCGACGCGGGGTTGCGGGTGCTGGCGGCGACCGGGGCACGCGGCCTCACCCACCGGGCGGTCGACGCCGAGGCGGGCGTGCCGACGGGCACCGCCTCCAACTACTTCCGCTCCCGGGACGCGCTGCTCGGCGCGCTCGGCGAGCGGATCATGGAGCGGTTCGCCCCCGACGAGCGGGTCCTGGCCGAACTGGGCGCCCGCGAGCCGTCCCTGGAGCTGTTCACGGACTACCTGCGCTACATCGTCGAGCGGACCACGCGGCAGCCCGACCTCACCCGGGCGCTGATCGAGCTGCGGCTGGAGGCGGCCCGCCGCCCCGACCTGGCCCGGATCCTCGGCGACACCCTGCGGCGCGGCTACCGCGACGACGTCGCGTTCCACCTCGCCGCCGGATTACCGGGTGGCGCGTTCGAGGTCGCTCTGCTGCACTACGCCGTGGACGGGCTGCTGCTCGATCTGCTCGGCACGTCCATCGAGGCGGGATTCGACCCCGACGACGTGGTCGTGGCGTTCGTGTCCCGGCTGGTCGGCCGTGTCGACCGGTGACTGCGACACAGGGAGGCGGCATGGTGGAACTGGTGCCGATGACGGCCGAGGAGTTCGCGCGGGTGCGGGAACCGCTCGTGCGCTCGTACGCCGAGGCGATGGTCACCGACCGCGGCCTGGCGCCGGCCGCGGCCCTGGAGCGGGCCACCACCCAGCTGCGCGAACAGCTCCCCGACGGCGTCGACAGCGCCGGCGCCCTGCTCCGCACCGCCCGGGTGGGCGACGTCGAGGTGGGGTGGCTCTGGGTCGGCCTTCCCGGCGGCCCCGCCGGGCCCCACACCGCCTGGCTCAACAACGTCGAGGTGCATCCCGGACACCGCAGACAGGGGTACGGGCGACGGATGATCCAGCTCGTCGAGGCGGAACTCGCCGCCCTCGGGGTGCCCGAGCTGGGGCTGAACGTCTTCGGCTCCAACACCGGGGCCATCCACCTCTACCACGACCTCGGCTACCGGGTGGCCGCCCAGCAGATGACGAAGCGGATCTCCCCGGCCGGCTGAGCCCGTCAGGAGTGTTCCCCGGCGCAGCGGGAACCCCGCCCCGGACGCACCTGGGGAGGAGCGACGGATGAGGCATGGCGGCGGACTGACCATCGGTGTGCTCGGCTCGTACGGCGGTCGCAACCTCGGTGACGAGGCGATCCTGAGCGGTCTGCTCGCCGATCTGCGCGAGCAGGAGCCGAACGGGCGGATCATCGTCTTCTCCCGGAACCCGGAGCACACCAGGACCGCCCATCCCGACGTGGAGGCGGTGCCCTGGGAGGGGATCAGCCGGACCGACTCGGCGCTGGTCCTGGCCCAGCTCGACGTGCTGATCCTCGGCGGCGGCGGCATCCTCTACGACCGGGAGGCCCGCCGCTACCTGCGGGTGGTCCGGGTCGCCCAGGAGCGGGGCCTGCCGCTGCTGACGTACGCGGTGGGGGTCGGGCCGCTCAGCGAGGACGTGGACACCGGCATGGTGCGGGAGACCCTGGCCAGCGCCACCCAGGTGACCGTACGGGACCAGGAGTCCCGGATGGTGCTGGAGGAGGCGGGGCTGCTCAACCCGATCACCGTCACCGCCGATCCCGCGTTCCTGATCGAGCCCGAGGACTTCCCGGCGGAGCTGCTCCGCGAGGAGGGGGTGCCGGCGGGCAAGCGGCTGGTCGGGATGAGCGTGCGGGAGCCGGGCCGGGCCGCCGAGCGCCTCGACGTCGACGGCTACCACCGCCTGCTCGCCCAGATCGGCGACTTCCTGGTGCACCGGATCGACGCCTACGTGCTCTTCGTCCCGATGGAGCGCGACGACATCCGGCACTCGCACGGCGTGCTGTCGCACATGGTCGCCGCCGAGCGGGGCCGGATCCTGCACGGCACCTACTCGCCCCAGCAGGTGCTCGGGCTGATGCGCCACTTCGACCTGGCCGTGGGCATGCGGCTGCACTTCCTGATCTTCGCCGCGATGGCGGGCACGCCGTTCCTGCCCCTGCCGTACGCCGGCAAGGTCTTCGACCTCGCCCAGCGGCTCGGGGTGCCGGCGCTGCGCGGCGTGGAGCGGGAGGTCGAGGGCCCGCTGCTGGCCGAGGTCGACCGGCTCTGGGACGAGCGGGAGCAGCGGGCCGAGGCCACCGCCCGACGGGTGGCCGAGGTGTGCGAAGAGGCCCGGGGAACCTCCCAGGTCACCCGCGCCGTGCTGGACAGCCTGCGGGCCCGCAGCCTGGCCCCGGCGGTCTGACCCGCCGGCTCAGACCGCCGGCCCCCGCCAGCGGTAGCGCCACCGGTCGGCCTCGGCGTCCACGGACTCCAGCTCGTAGATCTCCGCCTCGGCCAGCCCCTTCGCGCCGAGGTGGTGATGGGTCAGCGGCGGTCGGCCGTTCGGGTCCAGCTCCACGGTGACGGTCTCGCCGTCGGCCACGCCACCGACCAGGGGGATCTCTGCCGTTGATGCCATGCGCCCCATCCTGCCCCGCCCGGGAGGACCCCGCAGCGGATAGCGGGGCAGCGGGCCGGGGCGCGCTCCGCCCGCCGCCGGCCGGCGCGGCGACCTGACCCGGTGCGCGCCGCCCGCCGCCCGCCGACGCACGGCGGGCTCAGCGACGCGGCAGCAGGTCGGGCGGATACTCCATGCCGTCGTGGGTGCAGGCCGCCGCGGCGACCCGGGCCGCGTACGCCGCCGCGTCGGTCAGCGCCGCGCCGCGCAGCCGGGCGGCGATCACGCCCGCCGCGAAGGCGTCCCCCGCGCCGTTGGTGTCGACGACCGGTGCGGGCGGCGCGGCGGCGGGCACCGCCGTCGGTGCGCCCCCGCCGGTGTGCAGCTCGGCGCCGTCCGCCCCCCGGGTCACCAGCACCGTGCGGGGCGCCAGCGTGGCGGCGAGCGCGCCGGCCCCCGCGCCCAGCCGGACCCCGCTGACGAAGACCAGGTCGGCCACCTCGGCGAAGGGCCAGTGGTAGGCGTTCCCGCCGTCCCAGTCGTGCAGGTCGGTGGAGAGGGCGGCCCCGCCGGCCAGTCCCGCGCGCAGGGCGGGCAGCAGGGGAAGCGTCCAATCCATGATCGACAGATGTACGTGGGCCGCCTGCCGGACCAGCGCGGCCACGTCGGCCGTCGGGAACGGGGCGGGCCCGTGCCAGGGGCGCGGGTCGTAGAGCGACATCCGCCGGCCGGCCGGGTCGACCATGTTCACCGACCGCCGGGTGCCGGCCGGGGCGTCGCCCAGCACGGCGTGCACGCCGGTGCGGGCCAGCGCGGCGCGGACCACGTCGCCGGCCGGGTCGGCACCGATGACGTCGACCACCGCCACCCGGAGCCCGAGCGCGTGCGCGGCGAGCGCCACCCCGGCGCCGGTGTTGCCGATCCGCAGGTCGATCGGGTCGACGGTGACGGAGTCGGCGGCCGGCAGCGGGATCGCGGGCACCCGTACCCGCACGTCGACGCCGAGACCGCCGATCACGAGGAGGTCGTACACGCGCCCGACCCTATCCCCGCCGCCCGGCGGACACGGGGCCCGGGCCGCCCACCGTCGGCTCGTCCGGACGGCCGACGGTGTGCTGGCCGGGGCCGTCGGTCCGGACCGATATCCTCGCCGGGGTCGTCGCGAGGAGGGGGACGCGTGCTGGTCGTCCACGGGGTCTGGCGCTCCGGCGTGGGGCTCGCCGTCTGGGCCGAGGACAGCGCGCTGCCGGCCCACGCGCCGCGCCGCCCGGGCCGGGCGCCCCGGGAACGGCCGCACCCGTTCGCCGCCGACCACGCCGCGCTCGTCGCCGCGCTGGCCGCGGCGGCCGAGCCGGCCCACCCCGGCACCGCCCTGCTCACCCTCCCCACCCGGGCCGGCGCACCGCTGGACTCCCCGGAACTCGTCCGCGCCGACGTCGCGGGGGCGGTCCGCGGGCCGGTCACCCTCGCCGGCTGGCGGGTGCCCGTCCTCCGGTACGCCCCCGACGCCGCCCTGGCCCTGCTGCGCGGCGTCGACGCGGTGGCCGCCGTGCCGGGCGCGACCCTGCGCCACCTCGCCGAGCTGGCGGACTTCGCGGTCGACCTGGCGGCCCGGGGACGGGTCCTGCCCGGCCTCGCCGAGGCACCCCCGGCGGCTCGCTCCCGGGCGGCCAGCGGCGGCTGCGCGGCTACTCCGGCTCCGGGCCGGACCCGCGCGGGCGGGCAGCGGGCGGAGGCCGGCGCCCGGGCGGTCTGGCGACCGCTGCTGACCGGCACGGACGCCGCCTGGGCCCGGGCGCTGGCGCTGGCCCTGCCCCCGGCCGCCCGCGCCGCCACCGGGCCGGACGAACCGGGCGCCCCCGGTGCCGCCGCCGGGGCGGACACCCTGTCCGGGCCAATCGCCGCCCGTCGCGCGCGACCCGGCCCGCCCGCCGGGCGCCACCGGCCCGCGCCGGCCGCCGTCGACGCGCCGGGCGCGCTGGTCGCCGACGCGCTCGACGCGCTCACCGACGCCGCCGTCCGGGCCGCCCTGGCGGAGACAGCGCTGGCCCGGGGCGTACGCCCGAACGGCGCGGTGCCGGCCTGGCTGGCCGCGCTCACCGGGCCGGTGCGGGAGTTCGCCGCCGACCCGGCCGCGCTGGACACCCTCCGCGCCGAACTGGACGCCTGGCAGCGTGACGCGGCCGGCGGGGCGGTGCGGGCCAGCTTCCGCCTGGTCGAGCCGCCGGCCGAGGAGCTCACCGAGCCGGTCGTCGTGGTGCCCGCCGACCCGGCGGCGACGGCGCGGCCGGCCGGGCGGTGGCGCATCGAGTTCGGGCTCCAGGCGGCGGACGAGCCGAGCCTGCACGTGGACGCCGGGCAGGTCTGGCGGGCGCCGGCGAGCGTCGCCGGGCTGGCCGGTCGCGGCGGCGACCCGCAGGAGACCCTGCTCGCCGAGCTGGGGCGCGCCAGCCGGCTCTGGCCCGAGCTGGACACCGCCCTGCGTACGGCCACGCCGGAGGCCCTGGAGCTGGACGTCGAGGGGGCGCACCGGTTCCTGCGCGAGGGCGCGCCGGTGCTGCACGCCGCCGGGTTCGCCGTGCTGCTGCCGTCCTGGTGGCGGCGCCCGTCGTCCCGGCTCGGCGCCCGGTTGCAGGCCCGCAGCCGGACCGCCCCGGGCACCGTCGCCGCCACCGTCGGGGGCGTCGGGCTGGACGCCCTCGTCGACTACCGCTGGGAGGTGTCCCTCGGCGACCAGCCACTCACGGCCGAGGAACTGGCGTCGCTGGCCGCGCTGAAGACCCCGCTGGTGCGGCTGCGCGGGCAGTGGGTGGAACTGGACCCGAAGCGGCTCGCCGCCGGCCTGCGGCTGCTCCGTTCCTCCGGGGAGCTGACCGTCGCCGACCTGCTCCGGCTCGGCCTGACCGACGCCGAGCAGCCGGACGCGCTGCCGGTGCTGGAGGTCGGTGCCGACGGCGCCCTGGGCGACCTGCTGGCCGGGGCGGTGGAGCGCCGGCTCGCCCCGCTGGACCCGCCGCCGGGGTTCCACGGCACGCTGCGGCCGTACCAGCGGCGAGGGCTGGCCTGGCTGGCGTTCCTCCAGTCGCTGGGGCTCGGCGCGGTGCTCGCCGACGACATGGGGCTGGGCAAGACGGTGCAACTGCTCGCCCTGCTCGCCGGGGACCCGCCGGACGCCGGCCCGACCCTGCTGGTCTGCCCGATGTCGCTGGTGGGCAACTGGCAGCGGGAGGCGGCGCGGTTCACGCCGGGGCTGCGCGTACACGTGCACCACGGCGCGGAGCGGGCGCGGGGCGAGGCGTTCGGCGCGGCCGTGCACGACGCGGACCTGGTCCTCACCACCTACTCGGTCGCGGCCCGTGACGCGGTCGAGCTGGCCGGGATCGACTGGCGGCGGGTGGTGGTCGACGAGGCCCAGGCCATCAAGAACGCCGCCACCCGGCAGGCCGAGGCGGTCCGCGCGCTGCCCGCCCGGCACCGGATCGCCGTCACCGGCACGCCCGTGGAGAACCGGCTGGCGGACCTCTGGTCGATCATGCAGTTCGCCAACCCCGGCCTGCTCGGGCCGGCGGCGACCTTCCGCAAGAAGTACGCCGAGCCGATCGAGCGGCACGGCGACGCCGAGACGGCCGAGCGGCTGCGCCGGATCACCGGCCCGTTCGTGCTGCGCCGGCTCAAGACCGACTCCTCGATCATCTCCGACCTGCCGGAGAAGCTGGAGATGGAGGTGCTCTGCAACCTCACCGCCGAGCAGGCCTCGCTCTACCGGGCGATCGTCGACGACATGATGGCGCGGATCGAGTCCAGCGACGGCATCGAGCGCCGTGGGCTCGTGCTCGCCGCCATGACCCGGCTCAAGCAGGTCTGCAACCACCCCGCGCAGCTGCTGCGCGACGGCTCGGCGCTGCCCGGCCGCTCCGGCAAGCTGGCCCGCCTGGAGGAGATCCTGGACGAGGTCCTCGCGGCGGGGGAGCGGGCCCTGCTCTTCACCCAGTACGCCGAGTTCGGCGGCATGCTGCGCGGGCACCTGTCGGCCCGCTTCGGCCGGGAGGTGCTCTTCCTGCACGGCGGCGTCGGCAAGGCCGACCGGGACGCCATGGTGACCCGGTTCCAGTCCCCGGGGGGACCGGCGATCTTCGTCCTGTCGCTCAAGGCCGGCGGCACCGGGCTCACCCTCACCGAGGCCAACCACGTGGTGCACGTCGACCGGTGGTGGAACCCCGCCGTCGAGGACCAGGCCACCGACCGGGCGTTCCGCATCGGCCAGCGGCGCCGGGTGCAGGTCCGCAAGTTCGTCTGCGCCGGCACGGTGGAGGAGAAGGTGGCGGCGCTGATCGCCGACAAGCGCAGCCTCGCCGCCTCGGTCGTCGGCACCGGCGAGCAGTGGGTCACCGAGCTGTCCACGACGCAGCTGCGCGAGCTGTTCACCCTGGAGGCCGGGGCGGTGGTGGAGTGAGCGGGCAGGCGCAGGGCGACGGCGGCGCCAACGGCCGGTTCGCCGACTACGGCCGGCCCCGCCGGGTCGACGGCGGGCTGCGGGCCCGCAGCACCCGGGGGGCCATCGGCCGGTCCTGGTGGTCCCAACGCTTCCTGGAGGTGCTGGAGTCGTTCGCCCTCGGCACCCGGCTGACCCGTGGCCGGTCGTACGCGCGGGCCGGCCAGGTGGTCCGCCTGGAGGTCGCCCCGGGCACCGTCGGCGCCGTCGTGCAGGGCTCCCGCGCGCAGCCGTACGAGGTGAGCATCGCGCTGCCGCCGTTTCCGGAGGCGGTCTGGGCCCGCGTGGAGGCGGAGCTGGCCGCCCAGGCGTTCTTCAGCGCCCGGCTGCTCGCCGGCGACCTGCCCCCGGAACTGGAGGAGCTGTTCGGGGCCGCCGGCGCCCCGCTCTTCCCCACCGGCGTGGCGGAGCTGCGTCAGCGGTGCAACTGCCCCGACTTCGCCGTTCCCTGCAAGCATCTCGCGGCCACGTTCTACCTGCTCGCGGAGGCGTTCGACGCCGACCCGTTCCAGTTGCTGCACTGGCGGGGCCGGAGCCGGACGCAGCTGCTCGACCGGCTGCGCGTCCTGCGGGCCACCGCCGCAGGCGCCGACGACCAGTCGGCCGTGACGGAGACCGCACCGGCGACGCCGTCCCTGCCGGACGATGCCGTGCCGCGGGCCGTGCCGTCCCTGCCGGACGATGGCGTGTCGCGGGCCGTGCCGTCCACAATGGACGGTGCCGTGCCGGCCACGCTGGGTGGTGCCACGCCGCCGGCGGTGCCGTCCATGTCGAACGGTGCCGCGCCGGCCGCGCCGTCCACGCTGGACGGTGCGGTGGCGCCGACCGCGGAGTCCACGCGGGACGGCGGTGTAACGGGTCCCGGGCGGGACGCCGTGGCCGTCCCGCCGGTCGGGGCGTCCCGGGCGCTCGCCGGCCTGCCGCCGGCGCCGCTGGCCGAGGCGGTCGACCGGTTCTGGCTGCCGCCGGTCCCGTTGCCCGACCGGCCACCCAGCCTGTCGACCGGCCCGGACCTGCTGCTGCGGCAGCTCGGCGCGCCGGCCCCCGCCATCGGCGGGCCCGGTCTCCTGGAGCGGCTGCGGCGGGCGTACCGGCTCCTCGGCGGGTGAGACCGCCGGCGGAACGGTACGCGGCCCCGGTTCACAGCCAGCGGCGGCGGAACCGCCACATGAGTGCGGCGTTGGCCACCAGGACCACCGCGCAGACGGCCCCGGCCAGTCGCCCGGCCAGCACGGTCATCGCCGGCAGCGAGGCCCACAGCACGATCGTCAACAGCATCAGCCACCGGCCGCGACGGGCCCGGGCCCGGTTGTCGAGCCGGGCGAAGAACGCCGGATCGCTCTCCCGGAGCTGACGGGTGATCTGTTCGAACCTGCGCTGATCCTCTTTGCTGAGCATGTGCCTTCCCCTCACGTGTTCAGCGGTTCGGCGGCATACCCGCTGCGGCGGCGGCTCACGCTCCCGTCCTGCTGCTACTTTGCCGCCCCGCCCCGCCCGGCCCACGCCCGTCCGGCCGCGCCCCGGCCCTCCGGGTGCGCGGGGGAGCGCCTCAGCGCAGGCTTAGCCGCACCTTAAGTTTGCCTGTGGCGATGAAAGGGGCCTCCCGCGCCGGGCCGGCCGCGATGGCCGGGTCCGGCCCGTGCCGTGCCGCGTACGCCCTGCTCGCGAGGTCCGTGCCGGACCGCGCCGAGTTCCGGTGTCGGCGATCCGCGCTGAGCGGCGCCTTAAGTGCCGTCCTGGGGGCTTCCGGTGCTGCTTGAAGGCACCTGAACGCTTCATTACCTTCCGGTGACAACCCCCTCAGGCACCAGTCGCCGCACCTGCCCCCGTGCCCGGTGCCAGTCGTCGCGGCGCAGCAGAAACGGATTGGTACATGGCCGACCAGAATGTGCCACCACGGCGACCGCGGGACGATCGCGGATGGGACGGGCGTCAGTACCCCGCCGCCGGCGACGGTCACCGCGACACCTACGCCCCCACCCCGTACGGCCACGACGCGCGCGCCCCGCACCAGGGCGGACACCCCGAAGGCACGCAGGGCCAGTACGCGCACGCCGGGCACCCGGCCGCGCGCGGGCCGCAGTGGGTCGGCCCGGAGGGCTTCGCGCGGCAGACCGCCGCGCCGTCGGCCGGCCCGGGACTGCCCAACCTGGACGACGGCGACGAGCCGGGCCGCAAGGTCGGCCGGCGCAAGGCCCTCGTGGCCCTCGGCGGCACCGCGGCCGTGGTCGCCGGTGGCGCCGCCCTGGCGATGACCCCGCAGATCCGCAGCCTCCTCGGCGACGAGGCGGTGGCCGGCGACGCCACCGGCACCACGGTCACCGACGGCACCCCTGCCCGGCCGAGCGGCCAGCAGCCGAGCACGGTGCGCACCTACACCGAGCAGAACGAGAGCTACATGGGCTCCCGGGCCGGCGAGGCGCTGAAGAAGAACGCGCCGGCCGGCGGCCGGACCTTCTCCGGGCCGGCCGCCGCCGCTGCGGAGACCAAGGTGACCGTCAAGACGGTGCTCGCCAAGGACCCGGTCCTGCACCTGGCCCGGCGGGCCACCTTCGGCGCCACCGGGCAGGTCCTCGCCGACATCAGGGAGCGGGGCATCGACGGCTGGCTGCGCTGGCAGCTCGACCCCGACAAGATCGCCCCGACGAAGGCCGAGCTGAAGCTCGCCGACCTGCCGACGCTGAAGCTGGGCACCGCGCAGCTTCGCGAGCAGCGCGAGCAGCTCAACGAGCGCGGCGCGCAGCCGGAGAAGGAGCTGGTGGACGCCACCATCGCCCGGCAGATCTGGTCGCAGCGGCAGCTGTTCGAGGTCATGGTCGACTTCTGGAACGACTTCCTGCACGTCGCCGCGGACTTCGACGGGGGCGAGGTCTACCGCGCGTCCTTCGACCGGGACGTCGTGCGGGCGCACGCCCTCGGCAGCTACCCCGAGATGCTGCTCGCCGCGAACCGGCACCCGGCGCTGCTGCTCTACCTCAACCAGAACGACTCCCGGGCCGACGCGGTCAACGAGAACCTGGCCCGCGAGAACCTGGAGCTGTACTCGGTCGGCGTCGACGGCGGCTACACCGAGAAGGACGTGCGGCAGGCGGCCCTGCTCCAGACCGGCCGGGGCGTCAACGACGGGAAGTACGTGTTCCGCCCCGAGCGGCACTACGTCGGCAAGGTGAAGGTGCTCGGCTTCACCCACGCGAACGCCTCGAAGGACCCGAAGAAGGCCGAGGCGGCCATCGACGCGTACATCACGTACATCGCGCTGCACCCGTCCACCGCGAAGTACGTGGCGCAGAGCCTGGCCACCCGGTTCGTCTCGGACACCCCGCCGAAGTCCCTCGTGGAGCGGCTGGCGAAGTCGTACAGCCTGAACAAGGGCATGATCAAGCCGGTGCTGATGACGCTGTTCAGCTCCTCGGAGTTCTGGGCGGCGGTGGGCCAGAAGGTGCGCCGGCCGATGGAGTACCTGGTCGCCACGTACCGGGCCCTGGGCGTGTCCCCGGAGGCGTCGCCGAAGCACGACAACGGCGACAACAAGCGCACCCCGTACGCCCGGGGGCTGCGGCAGATCCACGACAGGATGCGCGAGCTGGGCCAGTACCCGATGGGCCAGCCCACCCCCGACGGCTACCCGGACGTCTACGTGGCCTGGACCTCCGCCGGCACCATGGTCCACGGCTGGAACGAGGCGGGCGAGCTGCTCGCCGGCCGACGCACCGTCTTCACCTACACCCCGCCGGAGAAGCTGGTGGCCCGGCCTCCGGCCACCGCCGGGGCGTACGTGGACGCGCTGGCCCTGCGGCTGGTGGGTCAGAAGCTGAGCGCCAGGGAACGGTCCCTGATCCTCGGCGTGGCCGGCGTGGCTGCCGGCGACAAGGTCGACGCCACGTTCGACGGGGCCGTCACCGCCGTAGCGCGGGCGATCCTCGCTTCCCCCCAGCACCACCTCCGGTGAGGCACCCGATGGAGAAGACTGTGCACACGTTCCCCCTGCACCCCGAATGCCCCGACCTGCGGCGGCTGGCCGACGACCCGGCCGAGGCGCTGCTGCGGGCGGAGGCCGACATCGTCGCCGCCGAGAACGCCGCCGAGGCCGACCGCTACCGGCGGCTGGAGGACCTCGAGGAGGCCCAGCAGGACGGTCGGGGCGTGACCCGGCGGACGTTCGTGGCCGGCGCCGCCGCCACCGCCACCGCCCTCGCGACCGCCCAGTTCGTCACCACCTCCGCCTCGTTCGCCGCCACCAAGACCGGCACCCTGATCCACGTCTTCCTCTACGGCGGACTGGACGGGCTGAGCCTGGTCGCCCCGGCGGACGACCCGGTGCTCGCCAAGGCCCGCCCCGACCTGCTGCTCGGCGACGACTCCCTGGCCGTCGGCCGCGGCTTCAAGCTGACCAGCGCGTTCAAGCCGCTGGAGAAGTGGCTGAAGAGCGGCAACCTGGGCTTCGTCCCGGCGGTCTCCGACGAGCGGTTGTCCCGCAGCCACTTCCAGGCGGCGGACGCCTGCAACCTCGGCGGCCTGCCCAGCGAGACCGGCGGCCGGGGCTGGCTGGACAGCCTGGTCGACGCGCTCGGCACGGGCACCGCGTTCCGCAGCGTCGGCATCGGCAGCACGCTGCCCCGGTCGCTGGTCGGCAACAACGGCGCGCTGTCCCTCAACAGCGTCGGTTCGCTGCGACTCAACGGCGACGACCGGTACCGGGCCGCGACCGAGAAGGCGATCAAGGGTCTCTTCACCGGGATCAACCACCCGGTGCAGGAGGCCGTGCAGGACGGCCTGGGCGCGCTGGCCACCGCGCAGCGCCTCGCCGCGAAGCCGTACCAGCCGGCCGAGGGCGTCGAGTACAAGGGCGTCGGCTACGCGTTCCAGCAGCTCGCCCAGCTCATCAAGGGCGGGGCGAACGTCCGGGTCGCCACCGTCGGGATGGGCGGCTACGACACCCACGAGAACCAGGGCACCCGCGACGGCGGTCAGCTGCACCGGCGGCTCAACGAGCTGGCCAACGCCATGGCGGCGTTCTTCACCGACCTGGGGGAGAAGTCGGCCGACGTGACCATCATGGTCTCCAGCGAGTTCGGCCGGCGGGTCGCCTCCAACGGCGGCGGCACCGACCACGGCCACGGCGGGGTGGTCACCGTGCTCTCCGGCCGCAAGCTCACCGGCTCGCTGCTGGGCAACTGGAACGGGCTGGCCGACCTGGACTCCGGCGACGTGCCCGAGTACAACAACATGTTCAACGTCTACGGGGCCGTCGCGCAGGGCCGCTTCGGGCTCACCAACGCGGAGGTGGACAAGATCTTCCCCCGGCAGAAGTACCGCCCGATGAAGCTGTACGCGTGACGTACCCGCGCACCCACGCCGCCGGCCGCCGCACCGGGACGACCCCGTCCCGGCGCGGCGGCCGGCCGGCTGCGGACGTACGCCCCCTGGTGCCGCCGCGACGCGGACCCGGCGGCCGGCGGCTGCTGGCCGCGCTGCTCGTCGTCGGCCTGCTCGCCAGCGTGCTGCCCTGGTGGCTGGACACCCCGCCCGGATCGCTGCGGACGACGGCCGCCACCGTGACCGCCGCCGGCCGGATCACCGGGCTGGTCGCCGGCTACCTGCTGCTCGTGCAGGTGCTGATGATGAGCCGGCTGCCGATCCTGGAGCGGTGGGCCGGCGGCGAGCGGATCGCCCGCTGGCACCGCGACGTCGGGGCCACCCTGCTGGTGGCCGTGCTCGCGCACGCGTCGCTGATCCTGGTCGGCTACGCCGACCTGGAGGACAACCCGGTGCTCACCGAGGCCGGCGTGCTGCTGCGCGACTACGAGGACATGGTCTCCGCGTTCGCCGCCGCCGGCATCCTGGTGCTGGTCGGCCTCACCAGCGTCCGGGCGATCCGGACCGCGCTGCCGTACGAGCTGTGGCACGCCCTGCACCTGTCGAGCTACGCGGTGCTGCTGCTGGGCTTCGCCCACCAGTTCAGCAACGGTGCGCAGCTGTTCCGGCCCGGCCCGGTGCGTACCTTCTGGATCGCGATGTACGTGGTGGTGCTCGCCGCACTGCTCTGGGGCCGGGTCGTCGCGCCGCTGGCGTTCAACCTGCGGCACCGGCTGCGGGTCGCCGACGTGGTCGCGGAGAGCCCGGACACGATCTCGATCTACCTGACCGGCGACCGGCTGGAGCGGCTGGAGATGCTCGGCGGGCAGTTCTTCCGCTGGCGGTTCCTCGCCCGGGGCTGCTGGTGGCAGGCGCACCCGTTCTCGGTCTCGGCCGCCGCCAACGGCCGCTGGCTGCGGCTCACCGTCAAGGTGGTCGGCAGGCACACCGCCGACCTGCGCGACCTCGAAGCGGGCACCCGCGTCTGGGCGGAGGGCCCGTCGGGCACCTTCACCGCCGCCCACCGCACCCGTGAGCGGGCCCTGCTGATCGCCGGCGGCAGCGGGATCACCCCCATCCGGGCCATGCTGGAGGAGCTGCCGCCCGGCGCCGCGCTGATCTACCGCGCCCGCACCCCGGGCGACGTGCTGCTGCACCGCGAGCTGGACTGGCTCGCCGAGGCCCGCGACACCGCGATCTGGTACGTCGTCGGCTCCCGCGACGATCCCGGCCCCCGCCAGGTGATGAGCCCGGACGGGCTGCGCCGGCTGGTGCCCGACCTCGCCCGGCGCGACGTCTACCTCTGCGGGCCGCCCGGCCTGGTCGAGCAGTCGCTGCGGGTGCTCCGCGAGGCCGGCGTGCCCCGCCGGCAGATCCACCTGGCCACGTTCGAGCTGTAGGAAGGCTTCCATGCGTCGCGCCCTGCTCGCGATCACCGGCCTGGCGGCCGGCACCACCGCCATGGTGGTGCTGAAGGGCTCGCCGGGCACCAGCCCCGTCGCCCAGGACCTGCCGGCGGCGCCCCCACCGGTGGCCCCCGCGCCGGCCGGTCCGACCCCGGGCGGCGGGGAGGTCTCCGCCCCGGCGTCGCCGGCCCGCACCAGCGCGTCCCCCCGGCCCGGTCGCACCGCCACCCGGGCGCCGGCGAGCCGGCCCAGCGCCACCAGCCGGGCGCCGTCCGCGCCGCGCACCACCACGAAGCCGCCGCCCGCGCCGACGACCCGCACCGTCACGGGGCCGGTGGTGGAGAACGAGTACGGCAACGTGCAGGTGCAGATCACCCTCTCCGGGACGCGGATCGTCGACGTGGTGGCCCTGGAACTGCCCGAGGAGACCGCCCAGTCCGACCAGCGCAGCGAGCAGGTCGACGGCCGCTACAGCGGCGGCTCCGGGCTGGTGGTGCAGCGGCAGAGCGCCGATGTGGACACCGTCTCCGGGGCGACCGCCACCAGCACCTCGTACAAGCAGTCGTTGCAGGCCGCGATCGACCGGGCGAGGTGACGTGCCGGCGGTGGGACGGCGCGAGCCGGGCGGGTGTCCGCCGGCGACCAGGCCGGGGCTGCGCCGGGTCGAGCAGGTCATGGGCACCGCGATCAGCCTCGACCTCGCCGACGACCTGCCCCCCGCCGAGCTGGCCGGGCTGGCCGGGGACGTGTTCGCCTGGCTGCGCGAGGTGGACGCCCGGTTCAGCACGTACCGGGCCGACAGCGAGGTGTGCCGCGTCGACCGGGGCGAGCTGCCGCTCTCCGGGGCGGGCGCCGACCTGCGGGAGGTGCTGGCGCGCTGCGCCGACCTGTGGAAGGTCACCGACGGCTGCTTCGACGCGTACGCCACCGGGCGGCTCGACCCGTCCGGCTACGTCAAGGGCTGGTCGGTGCAGGTCGCCTCGGACCGGCTGCTCGCCGCCGGGGCGGCGAACCACTGCCTGAACGCCGGCGGCGACGTGCGGGTACGCGGCCACTCCTCGACCGGGCGACCGTGGCGGATCGGCGTCCGCCACCCGTGGGACGCGATGTCCACCTGCCTCGTGCTCACCGGCACCGACCTGGCCGTGGCCACGTCCGGCGTCTACGAGCGCGGCCACCACGTGCTCGACCCGCGCCGGGGCGTGCCGGCCCGGGGGCTGCGCTCGGTCACCGTGGTCGGGCCGGACCTGGGGCTGGCCGACGCGTACGCCACCGCGGCCGTCGCGATGGGCCCGGCCGGCATCGGCTGGCTGGAGGGCCTGCCCGGGCACCAGCACGCGGTCGTCACCGACGACGCCCGCCTCCTGCACTCCACCGCCCTGCCCCTGGCCAGTTGAGGGTCAGCGGAAAGGGCGGGTGGTGGCGGGGCGGGAGCCGAGGGGGCGGGGGCGGCCCGGGCGGGAGCCGACGGGACGGGTGACCGGCCAGCGGCGGCGCGGCCGGTGCCGGGGTGGCGGCTCCGCGCCGTCCGGCTGTCGCGCGGTGTCGTCGGTGGACATGCAACCCCCGCTCCCGGCGCGGGTGCGCCGTCGTCGTGCTCAACGAGCGCCGGCCCTCCGGCGTCGCTGCCGTGCCGCCGTCACATGCCCCGACGCGGCAGCGGCAGGTGCCCGGGGAGCAGGTCGGAGGTGACCCTGACCCCGGTGGCCCGCAGGGCCTCGATCAGCGCGTTCTGCACCAGGTAGGAGTCGGGCAGTTGCCAGCGGGCCTGTTCGGGCGCGACCGCCCACCGGACGGTGCCCTCCGGCAGCCGGGTCGGTGGGGCCGGGATCCAGGAGCCGGGACCGTGCCGGACCACGTGGAAGCAGTGGTCAAGCTCGGGGCGGAGCGGGTCGCCGGGGCGGACCAGGAACATCCAGCGGCCGGTCGGGGTCACCAGCACCGGCCCGCGTACGCCGACGCCGGCCGGGTGCGTCCGGACCGCGTCCAGCACGTGCCGGCCGAGGTGCGTGGGGACCTCCAGCACGTCGAACGCCCGCCCGGTGGGCAGCAGCACCCCGTGCGGCCGGGTGCGCCACCAGGTCGCGACCCGGGCCGGGTCGGCGCTCGCCGCGTGCTCCCAGTTCTCCAGGGCGGGGTGGCAGCCGACCGTCGGGCAGCCGGCCCGCCCGCAGACGAAGCGGCTGCGGGCGAGGCAGGCGCCGGGGGTGACGTCCCAGCCGTGCAGGGCGTACCGTACGGCCACCCGGCGCAGCCGCACCCGTTCCAACGGGGACAGTTGAACGACGCGCGGCGCGACATTCCCCCACATGTGCCATCTCCCCTCGCCGGACCCGGCCGGTGCCCAGGTCGCATGTCGAGCACCGTCACTGCCGTAACCCGCGATCGTTGAGCTGACGAACGGCTCGTGCAACTTGCACGAAAACTACGAGAACTGGCTGTATGGCTGACGCACACGCTGTGCGACCAGCGAAAACCTGAGACGTACGGATCGATCGCCGCACCCGGCAGGACCGGCCGGCACGCCCGCTCGAGCAGGCACAGGGGAAGGAACGAGTGGATGGACGAGTTGCCCATCGGGCGGCGGGTGGCCTACTGGCGGGGGCGGCGCAAGATGTCGCAGCAGGTCTTCGCCGACCGGCTGGGCAAGTCGAAGAGCTGGGTGGACAAGATCGAGCGCGGGGTGCGCCGGCTGGACAAGTTCTCCGTCCTCTACGAGATCGCCGACATCCTCCAGGTCGACGTGCAGCTGCTGCTCGGCAAGGACCCGGAGCGGCGTACGGACGCGCTGAACTGCATCGACCAGGTGGAGGTGCAGGAGATCCGGGCGGCCCTGGAGCGGTACGACTCGATGAGCGCGTACTTCGACGCCGCGCCGTGCCCACCCCCCCTGGCCGACATGCGCAAGGCCGTCAACCACGCCTGGCTCACCTACCAGTACGGCCGCTACGGGATGCTCACCCGGGCGCTGCCGAAGCTGCTGCGCGACGCCCAGGCCGCCGACGCCGGCCACGGCGGCGACCAGGCGGTCGAGGCGGCCCACCTGCTCGGGCAGGTCTACCAGATCGCCTCGTCGGTGCTGCGCAAGCTGGGCGAGTGCGACCTGGCCTGGCTGGCCGCCGACCGCTCGATGGCGGTGGCCCAGCGCGCCGACGACCCGCTGCTGGCCGGCATCGCCACCACCCGGGTCTGCAACGCGCTGGTGGCGATGGGCCGCCCCCGGCCCGCGCTCGAACTCAACGTCACCATCGCCAACCGGCTCGCCCCCGGCTCCGGCAACGCCGCCGACCCGGCCCTGCTCTCGGTCTACGGGATGCTGCTGCTCCAGGGGGCGATGGCCGCCGCCCGGATCGGCGACTCCGCCACGGTCGGCGACCTGATCAACGGGGCCCAGGAGGCCGCCGTCCTGCTGGGCGGTGACCACAACCACTACTGGACCTCGTTCGGGCCGACCAACGTGGAGCTGCACCGGGCGGCGGCGGCGGTCGAGCTCGGCGACGGGGGCCGGGCGGTCGAGGTGCACCAGCAGCGCATCCAGGAGCCGGCCTTCGGCGCCCTGCTGCCGGAGCGCCGGGCCCACCACCTGCTCGACATCGCCCGGGGCTTCGCCCAGATCGGCGACGTGGCCAATGCCGGCGAGATGCTGCTGCGCGGCGACCGCCTCGCCCCGTCGGAGATCCGCTGCCGGCCGATCGCCCACGAGGTGATGTCGGACGTCCTGCGTCGCACACGTGGTGCGCCGCCTTCTCCGATTGCGGAGTTGGCTGAGCACATGGGAGTTGGGGTATGAGCGCGGAGCCGGCCTGATGACCGGCCCGCGCCCGAGCAGCGAGCGCCGTGAGGTGCTCTACGTCATCGCCTGCGGTTCGCCGCTGGCCCGCCACGTCGGCCGGCTCGTCGAGCTGGCCCACCAGGACGGTTGGGACGTCTGCGTGGTCACCACGCCGGACGGCGCCAAGTTCGTCGACCGGGCCGCGCTGGCCCGGCAGACCGGCCATCCGGTCCGCACCCACTACAAGAATCCGGGCGATCTCGACGTGCTGCCGCAGGCCGACGCGATGATCGTCTGCCCGGCGACGGTCAACACCGTCAACAAGTGGGCGGCCGGGATCACCGACACACTGGCCCTCGGGCTGCTGGTGGAGGCGCAGGGCCTGGGCGTGCCGGTGGTGGCGGTGCCGTACACGAACGCGGCGATGGCGGCCCACCCGGCCTTCCGGGCGGGCATCGCCCGGCTCGCGGAGTGGGGGGTCACGGTGCTCTTCGGCGATGACGTCTTCCCGTTGCACCCGCCGGGCACCGGCGAGCGGCACGTGCACGCCTTCCCGTGGGACCTGGGCCTGGCCGCCGTACGCGACCGGCTCTGCCCCGTCGCATGACGTGTGAGGAAGGGCCCCTGGCAATCGCGTACGCGATTGCCAGGGGCCCTTCCTCACACCCGGGACACGCCGTCGCGTCGGTGGGCGAGGGCCCCGGCCGGGGTCCGCGCCGGTAAGCTGGCCCGCCGTGAGCACCAACGCAGTCCCGCCGACCGTCGCCGACGTGGTCGCCGAGCTGGAGCGGCGCTATCCGCCGGCCTGGGCCGAGGACTGGGACCGCGTCGGGCTCGTGCTCGGTGAGCCGTGCGCCCCGGTACGCCGGGTCCTCTGCGTCGTCGACGTGGTGCCGGAGACGGTCGCCGAGGCGCTCGACGCCGGCGTCGACATGATCGTCGCCCACCATCCGCTGCTGCTGCGCGGCGTCTCCTCGGTGGCCCCCACGACCTTCAAGGGCCGGATCGTGCACCGGCTGATCAAGTCCGACGTGGCGCTGTACGTCGCGCACACCAACGCCGACGTGGCCGCCCCGGGGGTCTCCGACGCCCTCGCCGCCCGGTTCGGGCTGACCGGGCTGCGCCCGCTGCACCGGCCCGCACCCGGCTCGCCCGCGCACGGCGACGGCCGGGGGATCGGTCGGATCGGCGAGCTGCCGGAGCCGATGACGCTGGCGGAGCTGACCCGGCACGCCGCCGCCGTGCTGCCCGCCACCGCCTGGGGAGTTCGCGCCGCCGGGGATCCCGGGCGTATGGTTCGTACCCTCGCGGTCAGCGGCGGCGCGGGGGACGGCTTCCTCGCCGACGCGACCGCGGCCGGGGTGGACGCGTTCCTCACCGCCGACCTGCGCCACCACCCGGCCGGCGAGCACCTGGCCGCCGACGGCCCGGCCCTGCTCGACGCCGCCCACTGGGCGACGGAACGACCGTGGCTGGACGACCTGGCCGTCCTCCTGCGGGAGGCGACGGGTGTCGAGACGCTGGTGTCCGACCTGGCCACCGACCCGTGGACCGTACACGCCGCCCCACCCGCGGTGGACGACAAGGAGCCCCGACCGTGAAGGCTGACCCCCAGGTCCAGCGCCGCCTGCTCGACCTCCAGGCGATCGACACCACCCTCGCCCAGCTCGCCCACCGGCGCCGTTCACTGCCGGAGCGGGCCGAGCTGGACGCGCTGGCCCGGGAGCTGTCCGCGCTGGAGGACGAGCGGGTCCGCGCCCAGGTCGCGGTCGACGACCTGGACCGGGACATCGCCCGCATGGAGAAGGACGTCGACCAGGTGCGGGCCCGCAAGGCCAAGAACGAGGCCCGGCTCGCCGCCGGCACCGGCCCGGCCAGGGAGCTGGAGGCCCTCCAGCACGAGCTGGTCTCGCTCAACCGCCGCCAAGGCGACCTGGAGGACGCCGAGCTGGAGCTGATGGAGCAGCGGGAGACGGCCCAGGGCGTGCTGGACGGCGTCGAGCAGCGGCTCGCGGAGGTGCGGGAGAAGCGCGACGACGCCGAGCGGCGCCGCGACCAGAGCCTGGCCGAGATCGCCAAGGAGGAGGAGTTCAAGCGCGGCGCCCGCCAGCCGCTGGCGGGCGACCTCCCGGCCGACCTGGTGCAGCTCTACGACAAGATCCGCGAGGACACCGGGCTGGGCGCGGCGCTGCTGACCGCCGGCCGGTGCGGCGGCTGCCGTCTGACGCTCTCCGGCGCCGACGTGGCCCGGATCCGCAGGACCGACCCGGACGAGGTCGTCCGCTGCGAGGACTGCCGACGGATCATGGTCCGTACCAACGAGTCCGGCCTGTAGCCCGTGGCGCCGCGCGTGGTCGTCGTCGAGGCCGACGGCGGATCCCGGGGCAACCCCGGCCCGGCCGGCTACGGCGCGGTGGTCCGCGACGCGGACACCGGTGAGGTGCTGGCCGAGCGGGGCGAGTCGATCGGCGTCGCCACCAACAACGTCGCCGAGTACCGGGGGCTGATCGCTGGGCTGGAGGCCGCCGCCGAGCTGGGCGCCGCCGAGGTCGAGGCCAGGATGGACTCGAAGCTGGTGGTCGAGCAGATGTGCGGCCGCTGGCAGATCAAGCACCCCGGGCTGCGTCCGCTCGCCGCGCAGGCCGCCGGGCTGGTCAACCGCTTCGCCGCCGTGCGGTTCCACTGGATTCCCCGGGAACGCAACCGGCACGCCGACGCCCTCGCCAACGCCGCCATGGACGCCGCCGCCGGCAAGGCGCCGACCCGGGCCGCCGTCGCGCCGCCGCGCGTCGTGGAGCCGCCGCGCGAGGTCGCCGGTCCCGACTCGCCGGCCCGCGCGAAGGCCCGGGAGGTGGCCGCCCGCGCCGCGTCGGCGACGAGCACCGGCACCGACCCGGCCACCGCGCCCGCCTCCTGGGAGCCGCGGCCGAGCTTCACCGCCACCCGGCTCATCCTCGTCCGGCACGGCGAGACGGCCTTCACCGAACAGCGCCGCTACTCCGGCCGTGGCGACGTGCCGCTCTCCGAGCGCGGCCGGGCCCAGGTCCGGGCCACGGCCGCCCGGGTGGCCGCGCTGGCCCCGACCGTCGCGGCCGTGGTCAGCTCACCCCTGTCCCGGTGTACGGCGACCGCCGAGGCGATCGCCGGTGCGCTCGGCGGCGTGCCGGTGCGCCGCGAGGACGACCTGATCGAGTGCGACTTCGGGGCCTGGGAGGGGCGCACGTTCGCCGAGGTCCGCCAGGAGTGGCCGGGCGAGATGGACGCCTGGCTGGCCTCGACCCGGGTGGCCCCGCCGGGCGGCGAGTCGTTCGTCGACGTCGCCGAGCGCTGCCGTCGCGTGGTCGACGGGCTGTGCCGGGCGTACCCGGGGGAGACCGTGGTGGTGGTCTCGCACGTCTCGCCGATCAAGCTGGTGCTGCGCGACGCCCTCGCGGCCGGCGACGGCTTCCTGCACCGGCTCTTCCTGGACGCGGCCGGCATCTCGGTGCTCGACACGTGGCCCGACGGCGGCGTCGCCGTCCGTACGGTCAACGACACCGCGCACCTCGCCGGGATCTGAGCCGGGCGGCCGGTCGTCCGGCCGCTCCGGTTCGCCGTTCGGCGCACGCCGTCCGCCGTTCGGCGCAGCAATCTCCTCCTGTAGAACGTGACCCCGGTCACAGAGTCGTAGCCTCCGGCCGTCATCAGTGTCGATCTACGACTCGCGGAGGTTTGTCGTAATGGCCGCACCCGAACCGGAGGCGCCGACAGCGGCGCGCTCCAGGGCGAAGGACCACAGCCCCTGGAACTGGTTGCTCTTCATCCCCATCGTGGTGCCCCTGATCCCGGTCTTCTTCAACGCCGACTCGCCCCGGTTCCTCGGCTTCCCGCGCTTCTACTGGCTCCAGCTCGTCTACATCCTGCTCGGCGTGGCCACCACCACGCTGGTGTACCAGATGACGAAGAAGCGGGCCGGCACGCCGTCGGACGCGCCCGGCGACACGGCGGCGGGTGATCGCTGATGTGGCGCGACCACCTCACCGAGATCATCGTCTTCTCGGTGCTCTTCCTGCTGGTCAGCGGAATGGGATTCGTGGCGGCCCGGTGGCGGGCCCCGAAGGACATGGCCCACCTCGACGAGTGGGGGCTGGGCGGGCGCAACTTCGGCGGCTGGATCACCTGGTTCCTGGTGGGCGGTGACCTGTACACCGCGTACACCTTCGTGGCGGTGCCGGCGCTGATGTTCGGTGCCGGCGCGGCCGGCTTCTTCGCCGTCCCCTACACCATCGTCATCTACCCGCTGGTGTTCCTGGTGCTGTGCCGGCTCTGGTCGGTCTCGCACCGGCACGGCTTCGTCACCCCGGCGGACTTCGTCCGCAAGCGGTTCGACTCGCCGGTGCTGGCGCTGCTCATCGCGATCACCGGCATCGTGGCGACGATGCCGTACATCGCGCTGCAACTGGTCGGCATCGAGGCGGTGCTCAAGACCATGGGGGTGACCGGCGAGAGCACGCTGGCCCGGCACCTGCCGATCATCGTCGCCTTCGCGATCCTGGCCGCGTACACCTACCAGTCGGGGCTGCGCGCGCCGGCGCTGATCGCGTTCGTCAAGGACACGCTGATCTACATCGTGATCCTGGTGGCGGTGCTCTACCTGCCGTACAAGCTGGGCGGCTGGGGCGAGATCTTCGACGCCGCCGACGCGAAGTTCGACGCGTCGCCGAACCCCAACGACGGAGTGCTGCTCAACGCCAACAACCAGCTCCAGTACGTCACGCTGGCGTTCGGCTCGGCGCTGGCGCTGTTCCTCTACCCGCACAGCATCACGGGCGTGCTGGCCAGCCGGAACCGCGACGTGATCAAGCGGAACATGTCGGCGCTGCCCGCGTACAGCCTGCTGCTCGGGCTGATCGCGCTGCTCGGCTTCATGGCCATCGCGGCCGGGGTGAAGCCGCTGCCCGGCTCGAAGGAGGGCACCGTCGACAGCAACACGGTGGTGCCGGTCCTGTTCGACCAGCAGTTCCCCGACTGGTTCGCCGGCGTCGCGTACGCGGCCATCGGCATCGGCGCGCTGGTGCCGGCGGCGATCATGTCGATCGCGGCGGCGAACCTGTTCACCCGCAACATCTACAAGGAGTACCTGAAGCGGGACGCCAGCCCCGCGCAGGAGGCGAACGTTTCCAAGATCACCTCGCTGGTGGTGAAGGTCGGCGCGGTGGCCTGCATCGTCTTCCTCGACCCGCAGTTCTCCATCGACCTCCAGCTCATCGGCGGCGTGATCATCCTCCAGACGCTGCCGGCGGTGGCGCTGGGCCTCTACACCCGCTGGTTCCACCGGGGGGCGCTGATCGGCGGCTGGATCGCGGGCATGGGACTGGGCATGTGGATGCTCTACCAGATCCCGAACGCCGCGACCGGCCGCAAGCACTTCGGCGGCTCGGCGTTCCCGCTGGCCGACTTCGGCTTCGACACCCCGAAGACGATCTACGTCGGGATCGTGGCGGTACTGGTCAACCTCGCGGTCGCGGCGCTGCTCACGGTGGTGCTGCGGGCGGCGAAGGTGCGCGACGGCGGCGACGGCACCACGTCGGACGACTACTTCGCCGACGAGGGCGACCCGCGCGTCGTGCCCGGCCCGCACCGGGACGCCGACGCCGCCCCGGAACCGGTCGCCTGAGCCACTCCCGGGACCGCGTCGCCCCCGGCCCCCTGCGGCCGGGGGCGACGCGGCGGGGTGGACGCCCTTCGTACGCTGACGACCATGACGAGACGCGCGCTGGTGGCCGTCCTCGGCGGCTCCGCCGCGCTGCTGCTGGCGGTCGTCGGGTGCGTGGGGGCCGCGATCCGGGCCGTCGACAACGACCCGGGCGACACGCCCGAGTGCCGGGAGTCGGTGCGCGCCGAGGAGGCGAAGGTGCGCACCGACCGGTGGGCTCCGCCCGAGCAACTGCCCGACCTCGGCGACTACCCGGAGATCCGCTGGCAGTTGCGCTCGTCGGGCGACCCGTGCGGCCGCGCGCCGGGCCCGGTGGACTGGGCGTACCAGGGCGTGGTCCGGCTGCGTCCGGCGGACGCGCGGACGCTGGCGCAGCGGTACGACTTCGTGCCGTACGCACCCGCTGTCCCGGCTCCCCACTCCGGCAGCCCGGCGGACGCGTGGCCCGCTCTCGCGCCGTTCCTGCCGGCCGCGCCCCGGTGGCTGCACAGCCGGGCGTACGACGAGGCGACCCCGGCCACGCGGTGGCGGACCGCCTTCCTGGACGTCGAGCACCGGACGCTCTTCTTCACGCTCCACGACCACTAGCCGCCCGGGCGTGCGTCCTTCGCCCGGCCGACCGGTCACCTGTCCAGCCTCCCGGTCGGGCACCTGTCGCCGAGGCTCAGCGCAGCGCGCGCCAGAGCAGGTAGAGCCCGATCGACGTGCCGAAGACCACGATCAGCACCTTGAGCACCACCGGCGGCAGCCGGCGCACCAGCCGCGCACCGGCGTACCCGCCGACCAGCGTCGCCGGCGCGACCACCGCCACGGCCGCCCAGTTCACCGGCCCGAACAGCGCGAACACCACGAGCGTGGTCAACCCGACCAGGGCGGAGAGCAGGTTCTTCAGCGCGCTCACCCGCGCCAGCGTGGCGTCCAGCACCAGGGCCAGGCCCGCGACCAGCATCACCCCGAGGGCCGCGCCGAAGTAGCCGCCGTACACCGCGCCGACGGCGACCATGGCCTGCACGGTGACCGTACGGCGGCGCGGCGCCAGGTCGCGCGGATGCCCGACGAGCCGGCGCAGCGGATCCTGGAACGCCAGCACCGCCGTCGCCCCGAGCACCAGGAAGGGCACCACCAGCTCGAACGCCCGGGCCGGGGTGGCCAGCAGCAGCAGGGCGCCGGCGATCGTGCCGACGATCGTGGTGGGCACCAGCGTGGCCAGCACCCGCCGGGGCGGCAGGTCCTGCCGGCTGCCGGCCACGCTCGCCACGTACCCCGGAAAGACCGCGACCGAATTGCTCACGTTGGCCGGCACCGGCGGCAGGCCCACCGCGATCATCGCCGGAAAGGTGATGAGCGAGCCCCCGCCGGCCACCGCGTTGACCGTGCCCGCGGCGAGGCCGGCGGCGAGCAGCAGCGCGGCGTCGGAGACATCCATGGTCACCAGAGGCTAGTACCCGCGTCCGCCAGGACGGGTGCCGGACAGCCCCGGGGCGGCAATAGGCGCGGCCGTGGCGTCGTTAGGATGGATGCGCGACGGACGAGTCGACCGGGCGGTCGCGTCGGCGGGCTCCGGCCCGCCGCCGAGGAACGTCCGGACTCCACAGGGCAGGGTGGTTGCTAACGGCAACCCGGGGCGACCCGCGGGACAGTGCCACAGAAAACAGACCGCCGACCCCATCGGGGACGGTAAGGGTGAAACGGTGGGGTAAGAGCCCACCAGCACCCCGGGTGACCGGGGTGGCTCGGTAAACCCCACCCGGAGCAAGGCCAAGCAAGGGCCGTCACCAGACATGATGACGACCCGGCGCAGACGCTTGAGGGCTGCCCGCCCGATGTCTGCGGGTAGGCCGCTCGAGCCTGCCGGCGACGGCAGGCCTAGATGGATGGCCGCCGCCGACGCGAGCCCCTCGGGGCGCGCGCCGGTCACAGAATCCGGCGTACAGGTCGACTCGTCCGTCGCCCACCAGCTCAGAGCCACGATCAAGGCTCTGAGCTGGTCTTTTGTCTGGTGCCGTCGGTCGACCTTGGTCAGCGTTGGGCGGCGTTTGACGGTCGGCCACGGCCTGAGACGGTCGGCCACGGCCTGGGCACCGGTTCAGCAGCGTCTCGGTGTGCCGTGTCCAGGAGAGCTAGGAGGGATCCTCCTCCGGTGCGCTTTCCACGTGGGCCACTTCGGCTTCCAGGATATTCGCTACGAGAATCGCGAGGCCGATCCGAGGTTGGGGTACTCAGCGCCTGGTCTCGTACCTGGTCAGGATCACGCCGCCAGGGAACGTCCGGGTCTCCACCAGGGTCAGGTTCACCCACTTGTCCAGGGCCGCGAAGAACGGCGTGCCGCCACCTACCAGGACCGGATGGGTGACGATCGCGTACTCGTCGATCAGCCCGTCCCGCATGGCCACTGCGGCGAGTGTGGCGCCAGCGATGTCCATGGGGCCGCCGTCCTCGGCCTTGAGCCGGGTGATCTCGGTGACCGCGTCGCCGGTGACCAGGCGGGTGTTCCAGTCGACCGTGCTGGTCGTCGAGGAGAACACCACCTTCGGCATGTCCCGCCAGCGGCGGGCGAACTCGATCTCCGCCGGTGTGGCACCCGGCTGCTGGTCGACGGTCGGCCAGTGGGAACTCATCGTCTCCCACAGTCTGCGCCCGTACAGCGCCGTGCCTGTCGCCTTCACCCGGTCGGACCACCACTGGAACAACTCGTCGCTCGGCACACTCCAGCCGAGGTCGTCGCCGGGCGCGGCGATGTATCCGTCCAGGCTCAGGTTCATGCCGAAGGTCAGTCTTCGCATGGTAGTCAGCCTCCCGTGAGCCGATACTCGGCGTACAGACCAGCACGGCACGGAAGAATCATCGGTCACGCCACACCGAGGGTCGGTTCACCACCATGCCAGGACTCCTTGGCGCCATGGTGGCGATGCGTGCCCTCGGTGACCCGCAACCCGGCAACCGCAACGACACCATCGCCTACCGCACCCGCCATCCGGATCTGCCGCGAAGCGCCCCATGGTGTCGATAGACCCGCTCCTACTCGCCGGCGGAGTCCCAGACACGCTCGAACGCGTCTCGCGTGATCATGTAGGGGCTCCAGTCCTCGTCCGCGTCATCAAGGCTCGCCTGCCCCAAGCCGCCGTGCTGGTCTTCCTCCTGTCCGGGCCCGTAGCGGAGGACCGGACCGTTGTCGTACGCCTCGATCTGCCGTACGGGCCCGCCGTCCTCGGCGACCTCGAAGTACCAGACCGAGGGTCCCCAATCGTCGAATTCGTCGCCTCGTGACTCGTCCCAGCGCCGGCGGATGAAGCGGCTCGCCATAGTGGGAGCCTATGGTCCTCGCATGCACAGACCTGCCGACAACCGCGCCCGTACCGCGAAGCCGGTTTCCATGCTCCTGGGCGTCCAACCCGCTGAACTCGCCGTTCGGAAGACGGCTCGCGCAACCGAAACTCAGCCGTCGGTCACGAGCACAACCCGGTCGGGCCTCCACGTCGTACCCGAGCACCGGCTCGATTCCCAGCCCCTCGGGCGTCAAGAGCACCGATTTGCGTAGCCTGCGGCCGCTCGTGGCTCCAGAAGAGCGGGCCCCAACGGAATGCGCCCAGGCGCTCCGGTCCGTCAGGGGAGTACGGGCGTCGCGAACATGGGATGAGCCATCTCCATCGTGACAGTTCCGGTCACGGCCGGGCCGTTCGGTTACCGGCCGGCGTCGGTGCCGGTGCCGGACGGGACGGCGAGTTGGTCCAGCGCGTCCTCGTACACCCCGACCTTGAAGTTGACCAGGTCCAGACACTTCCGGAGCTGGTTCATCTGGTCCAGGACCCGCTCTCGGTGCTCCCGCAGCAGCACCAGCCGCTCCGCCTCGGTGCCGCCGCCCGCACGGACCAGCTCGGTGTAGCGCCGGATCTCCGGCAGCGACATGCCGGAGCCGCGCAGGATGACGCAGACGGCGAGCCAGTCCACATCGCCCTTGTGGTAGACGCGGCGCCCGCCGGCATCGCGCCGGACCGGGTTGGCCAGGATGCCTTCCCGCTCGTAGAACCGCAGCGTGTGCACGCTCAGCCCGGTGCGCTCGGCGACCTCGCCGATGCTCAGGCCCGGGCCGACTTCGGACATGCCGTCCAGCGTAACGGGTTGACCTAGAGTCGGCTCCAGCTCCTAGGGTGCTCGCACGGGTAGCCGGCTGGCCGACCGCCCGGCGCGCGACGACCACAAAGGAGCCCCACCATGCGTTACCGCGTCCTGGGCCGTACCGGCATCGAGGTGAGCGTCCACTGCCTCGGCACCATGATGTTCGGCTCCGTGGGCAATACCGACCACGACGATTGTGCGCGGATCATCCACGCCGCTCTTGACCAGGGGATCAACTTCGTGGACACCGCGGACATGTACTCCGCCGGCGAGTCCGAGACGATCGTCGGCAAGGCGCTGCAAGGCCACCGGGACGACGTGGTGCTCGCCACCAAGGTGCACTTCCCGATGGGCGAGGGACGCAACCGGGGCGGCAACTCGCGGCGCTGGATCGTCCGGGAGGTCGAGGAGAGCCTGCGCCGGCTGAGCACCGACTGGATCGACCTTTACCAGGTGCATCGGCCGGACTCCACCACCGACATCGAAGAGACACTATCGGCGCTGACCGATCTGGTACGCCAGGGAAAGATCCGCGCCTTCGGCTGCTCGACCTTCCCGGCCGAGCAGATCGTCGAGGCGCACCACGTCGCGGAGCGACGCGGACTGCACCGGTTCCGGACCGAGCAACCGCCGTACTCGCTGCTCGCCCGGGGAATCGAGACTGACCTGCTTCCGGTCACCCAGCGCTACGGCATGGGCGTGCTGACCTGGAGCCCGCTTGCCTCCGGTTTCCTGACCGGCCGCTACCGCAAGGGGCGACCGGTGGACCTGTCCACAGGCCGGGCCGCGCTCACCCCGGCCCGGTTCGATCCCGCGATCGAGGAGAACGTGCGCAAGCTGGACGTGGTGGAGCGGCTCGTCGAGCTGGCGTCGGAGATCGGCTGTACGCTGCCGGAGCTGGCGCTGGCCTTCCCGGCGGCGCATCCCGGGGTCACCTCGGTGATCATCGGGCCACGCACCATGGAACAGCTCGACGCCGCGCTGAAGGGCGCCGAGCTCACCCTGGACGACGCCGTGCTGGACCGGATCGACGAGATCATCCCGCCGGGCACCAACCTGTACCAGGCCGACGGGGCCTGGCGTCCGCCGGCGCTGACCGACCCGGCGCTGCGCCGTCGCCCGGTTGCCGACCGCGCAGCCGCCTGACGCGCAGGCCCCTGTCCGCACAGGCCGCGATCCGCGTGTCACGTCACGTGATCGCGGGTGACACCCCGGCAGGCGCCCGGCACTGCCGGGAAGAGCGATCGCTCGGATCGTGACGGTCACGGCTACGAGGAGGTGCTGCGGCTGCTCACGCAGGGTCTGCCGGGCCAGCGACGGTGGCGGGGAACACGGGTCCACGGCCGCGTTGCGCGGCTGTGGGCCCGTCCCATCTTGGAGCCGCGCCCCAGCGCTCAGCGCGAGGCGCGGGCATGCGCCCAGCCGATGAGTTCGTCGACGTATCCGGCCGCCCGGGGCCGCTCGGCGAAAGCCTCGCGTAATCCGGCGCAGGCAGCATCCAGTTCCGGTGACGGTCCTCGCCCGGAGAGCAGGATGACCAGTGGTGGCCAATGGCCGATCTGCTTGTTGGGCAGTGCGCTCAGCTCGGCCAGGTAGCGGCCTGGCTGCAGCAGTTCGACCAGCCGATCCGCTGCCCGCGTCACGCCTGTGAGGAGATCGGCGCGCAGCCGATCCACATCGGTGTCGGCTGTCACCTGCCAGCGCTCGCGGTCACTGGCGGCGGGGTGGGGGCACGGCACCCGGCGTTCCATGAGGCCGATGCTGTAGATCTCGCTCGCTTTGTTCATCGGTCGGGTCTGCCCGGTCCTCCACGCCATCCACTCCCACCACTCCTTCGGGGCCGCTGCGGTATCGATGTAGAACATTTTCGCGGTGGGCCGGGACCGCTCCGACGGCTGTTTGTGAATGACGGCGACACCCTCGGGCGTAGTCAGTCGCCACACCGCACCGGAGCTGCGAAAGCCCCGTGGATGCAAGGTCACGCCGATGTCATGCAGCAGGCCGCGTATCACCACGTCGAGTTCCGCCATGACCTTGACGGTACGGTCGTCCACCGGAGTCGGTGCAGCGCGCCGACGCAGCTTCGATCCGGCGATCTGCCCCGACTCCGCTAGCTCGCCGAAGGACTGCCCCAGTACCACGACGTCGTCACCGCCGGCCTGACCCTGCCGTGCAGCCCGGGTCAGGTCGAAGGCCACAACGTCCGGGTCAGATGGCTCGACCTCCTGCGTCGGCCTGGCCGTGTGCGCATCGTTCTAGTGCGCGAATGCTCGGCCAAGCCAGATGCGGACACGTCAGCCCGACTGCGTCCGCCCGGCCTGCAGCCGGGGGTGACGAGGCGCTGCCAATTCCCGGACCGCTGCCAGCAGACCGCTACCTCGATGGTCGTCAGCATGTTGCTGCTCGCGTCCTGGTGGGCGTACACCCCCACCGTGGGTGTGGCGCTGCTCGGCGAGGTCGGCGGCGCGGGCAACTGGCTCGCTCTGGCCTGCGGCGACCGCAGCCGTGCTCCGGGGGCTCTGGCACGGCGGCCCGACGGCGTGGCGGGTGGTACGCGGCTTCGCCGCGCCGGTCGCCGTCGCGTTCCTGGTCGCAGCCGGCATCATGCTGCTCTTCGGGCCGCGCCTCGGATCCCTGATCACGACCCCGGTCGACCCGGCCCTCATCGCGACGGCGGCGGGCGGGCTGCTGGCGGTGCTGGCGCTGTCGGTCAGCGGGCTCCTGGTCCGTACCGCGTCGGCCCGCGCCTGGTGCGGCGACCGCTGAGCCCCTCATCCCGTCCGGCGCGGGCGCCCGTGCCGGCGGGCGCCCGCCGGCGGCGTGGCCGCGTCGCCGACCAAGGCGCCGCTGGGAGCGTTAGCGCCCCCGTCCGACGGGTAGTCGGCGAGGGCTCCTGACAAGCGGCGGGGAGGTCGTATGACGACGACCAGCACCTTCTTCGAGCAGTTGGCCGACGTCGGTCACGATCCACGGTTGTGCAAGGTCCGCGGCACCGTCCGGTTCGACATCCGGGAGGGGGACCGGGTGGAGCAGTGGCTGCTGGACATCGACCACGGAAGCATGAAGGTGACGCAGGGCGACAGCCCGGCGGACACGGTCATCACGGTCTCCGCCGATGTCGCGGAGGCGATGACGCGGGGTGAGATGAACGGCCTGGCCGGGATCGCCCGGGGCGAGATCATGGTCGACGGGAACCTCGCGTTGGCGATGCGGGTCGGGCGGCTGTTCCCGGTGCCCCCCGCCGCTCGGCAGCAGGCCGCCTCCGGCCGCGGGGAGTGACCCGATGAAGGACATCCCGGGCACCGTGTCGTGCATCGACGGCAGCACCTTCATCGTCTCGGATTCCAGCGGTGACGTGGAGTCCTCACCCGCGACCCCGGTCGGCCTGTTCGCCGCCGACTCGCGTTTCCTGTCCCGATGGGTGCTCACCGTCAACGGCGAGCGGCTGACCGCGCTGTCGGTGGACGACAGCCAGTACTACGAGGCCGCGTTCTTCGTGGTGCCGGGCGGGCAGACCGACTACGTGGAGGCCGACGTGTCGGCGATCCGGCGGCGGCGGATCGGGCCGGATCTCACCGAGTCGCTGACGGTGTTCAACTACGGCGAGAAGGAGATGGACCTCGACGTGCGACTGGAGGTGGCGGCCGACTTCGCCGACATCTTCGACATCAAGTTCGACATCCGCCAGAAGGCCGGCAGTCACTACACCCACGTCGGTCCGGACGAGTTGCGCCTGGGCTACCGGCGCGGCACGTTCCAGCGCGAGGTGTCCGTATCGGCGAGTGAGCCCGCCGACTTCGACCGGGACGGGCTCCGCTTCACGCTGCGGCTGCCGCCCGGCGCCCGGTGGTCGACGGAACTGCGGGTGGTCATGCGGGCGCTGCGTCCGGACGGTGTCGACCTCCGCGCCCCCGTGCGCGCGCTGCGTCCGGACGCCGCCACGCTGCCGACGAGCGTACGGGAGTGGGTCGCGGAGGCCCCGAAGCTCGACACCGACAGCGACGCACTGCAAGAGGTGTACCACCGCAGCCTGGTGGACCTGGCGGCGCTGCGCTTCGCTCCGCTCTCGCTCAGCGGCGCGACCGTGCCGGCGGCCGGGTTGCCCTGGTTCATGACCCTGTTCGGTCGGGACAGCCTGCTGACCTGCCTGCAGACCCTGCCCTTCACCCCGTCGCTGACCCCGCCGACGCTGCGGATCCTGGCGTCGTTGCAGGGCGCCCGGACCGACAACGTCCTGGAGGAGGACCCCGGTCGGATCCTGCACGAGCTGCGCTACGGCGAGTCGGCCGCGTTCGAGGAGCAGCCGCACTCGCCGTACTACGGCACCGTGGACGCCTCGCCGCTGTTCGTGGTGCTGCTCGACGAGTACGAACGGTGGAGCGGCGACACGGCGCTGGTGATGGAGCTGGAGCAGGAGGCCCGGGCGGCCCTGGCGTGGATCGACCAGTACGCCGACCTGACGTCCACCGGCTACCTCTGGTATGAGCGACGCAACCGGGTCACCGGGCTGGAGAACCAGTGCTGGAAGGACTCCTGGGACAGCATCTCCTACGCCGACGGCCGGCTGCCGGGCTTCCCCAGGGCCACCTGCGAGGCCCAGGGCTACGCCTACGACGCCAAGATCCGGGCGGCGCGGCTGGCCCGTACGTTCTGGAACGACCCGGCCTACGCGGACCGGCTGGAAAGCGAGGCGGCGGCGCTGTACGAGCGCTTCAACCGGGACTTCTGGCTCGACGACCGGGGTTACTACGCGCTCGCCCTCGACGGCGACGGCACTCCCGTCGACAGCCTCTCCTCCAACATCGGGCACCTGCTGTGGAGCGGGATCGTGCCCCCGGAACGGGCCGCGCGGGTCGCCGAGCACCTGCTGGGACCGGCGCTCTTCTCCGGCTGGGGAGTGCGGACCCTCGCCGAGGGGCAGGGCCGCTACAACCCGCTCGGATACCACCGTGGCACCGTCTGGCCCTTCGACAACTCGTTCATCGCCTGGGGCCTGCGCCGCTACGGATTCGCCGCCGAGGCGGGACGCATCGCCGAGGGCATCATCGACGCGGCCACCTACTTCCAGGGCCGGCTTCCCGAAGCCTTCGGCGGGTTCGACCGGCACACCACGCGGTACCCGGTCCGGTACCCCACCGCCGGCAGCCCACAGGCATGGTCCAGCGGAGCGTCCCTGCTGCTCATCCGGATCATGCTCGGCATCGAACCGCACGAGGACCATCTCGCCGTGGACCCGGCACTG
The DNA here is from genome assembly GCF_004345505.1 of Micromonospora sp. CNZ303. Classification (NCBI taxonomy): domain Bacteria; kingdom Bacillati; phylum Actinomycetota; class Actinomycetes; order Micromonosporales; family Micromonosporaceae; genus Micromonospora; species Micromonospora sp. CNZ303. Next base: position 231,630 of record NZ_SLVT01000011.1, read on the forward strand.
CCTCCCGGCTTCGACCGGCTCGCACTGCTGGACATCCCGGGCCGCTGGGGCAGGGTGGACGCGTTCGCCCGGCACCGCTTCGACCGGCCGCGAGCCAACGGCGGCGGATCCGACCCGGGCCCTGCCTGAGCCGCAGCCGAACCCTGGATCCCGGTGGAGCCCGTCACCGGCTGATCTCGTCCAGCACACCATGCTGGAAGGCGCGGGCCTCGGGACCGCTCGGCGGCGGCCCGCCGGCCCGCGCCGCGATCGACCGTTCGATCAGGTCGGCAGCCGCGCCGCCGGTCGCGTGGCCGGCGGCCCCACCGCCGATCAGGCGGCGGGCAGCCGCGCCGTCGTCGGTCGGGTCGGCCCGCCGGCCGTCGGCGGCCAGCCGGCGGCCGGCGTCGACCTTCGACAGCCAGACGCCGTGCCGGACCTTGACCAGGGAGCGGCAGGCGCCGAGCACCGCGTCCTCGGCCCCCGGGGTGGGACCGTCGCCGGGCGGGGTCGGCAGGGCCAGCCACCAGCGCAGCGCGTCGGTCAGCAGGCGGCGCAGGTCGGCGGGGGAGAGGTCGGCGAAGGCCTCGGCGGCCGGCGGCCCGAGCAGGGCGTACCCGCACTGGTGCAGGATGCTGCGGTCCAGGCCGTACCAGAACAGGCCGTCCCCGGCGGGGCGGTCGGCGGCGGCCCACGTCGCCCGGAACGGCATCCGCGCCCCGGTGTTCAGCTCGACCTCGAACCCGGGTTCCGGCGTGCCGGAGCGGGCGACCGCGCGGCGGTACACGACCAGCTCCAGCCCGCGCGCGGGGCACGGCAGCGCCTCGTGCCGCAGCCGCGCCACCAGCTCCTGCCGGCGCCCGAGGTCGAGGGCGTCGGCGCAGACCAGCGCGACATCGACGTCGCTGCGCCCCGGCTGGTACGCGCCCAGCCCGACCGAGCCGGCCGCGTACGCCCCGACGAGGTCGTCGCCGAGCACGTCGCGGGCGGCGGCGACCAGGTCGGCGAGGTAGCGGCGCAGGGGCGGGTCGAGCTCAGTCACCGGACTCGGCCCAGGCCGTCCCGGCGGGCAGGAACCACGCGCCCGCCTCGGGGCCGAGGGCGTGCGCGACGGTCAGCCGGGCGTGCCGGTCGAGCGCGGGCAGCCGGTCCGGCGGGAACCACTCCACGGCCACCGACTCGTCGTCGTTGACCCGGGCGGTGCCGGCGACCAGCCGGCAGTGGAAGCCGAGGTTGAAGAACTCGCAGCGGTCGCCGTTGGGGTAGGTGTGCGGGTGCGACACGACGCTGCTCAGGCGGACCAGCTCGACCTCCAGGCCCGTCTCCTCCCGCACCTCGCGGACCACCGCCGTGGCCGGCTGCTCGCCCGGCTCGACGATGCCGCTGACCACTGACCAACGCCCGTCGTCGGCGCGCCTGCCGAGCAGCAGCTCGCCGGCGTCGTTGCGCACCACCGCGCTCACGCTCGGCAGCAGGAGCAGGTCGTGGCCGACGCGCTCGCGCAGCCGCAGGATGTGGTCCGGAACGCCCATGCGGCGACCCTAACCCGCCTGCCGTCCCGTCAGTCGGGGCACGACAGCCGTTCGAGGGCGACGGGACCGGCGTCGGAGGGCACGGCCAGCGCGAAGCACGCGGCCGAGTCGGCCCGCTGCCAGCCGAAGACGGAGGCCGCCGTCTTGGTGACCCGGACGCGGAAGACCAGCCGTACGGTCGCCTCCGCGCGGGGCCCGTCGCTGCGTACGGTCAGCACCTCGACCCCGTCCACCGCGTCGGCGGCCCGCCGCAGCGTCGACTCCCCGGCCGCCGGTTCGGCGAGCAACCGCGCGCGGGCGAGCTGCGCGGTGGCGGTCACCTCCCGCTCGGCCCGTCGCTCCAGCCGCTGCTGTGACCGGTCCCGCAGCAGCGGCAGCCCGGTGGCCGCCCCGACCACCGCCAGCACGATCGCCGGCGCCGCCACCGCCAGTACGCGCCGCGGCCACACCGATGTCCCACCCCCGTGTCGCACGGGGCGATTGTGCGCCACGGGCCCGCCCTGCGGCTGCCCCGTGGCGGGCCGACGGGGTGGGCGCCGTACCCCCGAGTGGCCCTGTTTTCGCAGTTCCAGCCCTTGCCGGCGGGAGCACGTCTACTGTGGAGAACGTCGGCGACTTGTGGTGTTCCGGTGGCGGCCGGGTGGTTCGCGGTGCACAGTGATCCCATGAGCGACAGCGGAAGCGGTGGGCACTTCTACTGGTGCACCCGGCACCACCGGGTCGAGACCGACGCCGACGTGTGCCCCGCCAGGCACGTTCTGGGGCCGTACGCCTCAGCCGCCGACGCGGAGAACGCCCTGCAGACGGTGCGGGAGCGCAACGACGCGTGGGAGGCCGAGGACGCCCGCTGGGCCGGGGAGGACAGATAGACGGCGCGGGACGGCCCGCGCCGAGGCACGTGGTGCTCCGCGAGGGCGAGAGCACGTCCCCAGGAAGGGAACCGAGATGGCCGAAGCAGAGCAGGCCACCACCCGCCCGGCCGCCAGACGTACGACCGCCAGGAAGACCGCCGCGGCGGAACGGACCGCGGGCACGGCGCGGACCGCGCGCCCGTCGGCCACGTCCACGGCGGCGAAGAGGGCACCGGCCAGCAAGGCGACCGGCGGCGCGGGACGGGCCCCGGCGAAGAAGACCACCGCCGCGAAGGCCTCCGCCGCGAAGAAGGCCCCCGCCGCGAAGGCTCCCGCGAGGAAGGCGGCGTCCAGGGTCGCCACCGCGGCGAAGAGAACGACGGCCGCGGCGAAGAAGACGACCGTCACCGCCGCGAAGAAGGCGCCCGCCGCGGCGAAGCGGACGGCGGCGGCCAGGAGCACGGCGGCGAAGAAGACGACCTCGGCGAAGACGCCAGCCCGGCAGGCGGCGACGAAGGCCGCCACCACGGCGAGGAAGGCCACCGCGCCGGCGAAGAAGACCACCGCCAGCGGCACCGCCCCCGCCCGCAAGGTCACCTCGGCGGCGAAGAAGACCACGACGGCGGCGAGGAAGAGCACCACCTCGGCGGCGAAGAAGACCACGACGGCGGCGAAGGCCCCGGCGAAGAAGGCCACCGCCAGAAAGACGACGCCGGCCAGGAAGACGACGGCGGCGAAGAAGACGGTGCCGGCCACGAAGACGACGGCGGCGAGGAAGACGGCCGCGACCCGGCCCACCGGCGGCGCCCGCAAGGCCGCCGCGACGAAGGCCCCCGCCAACAAGGCCACCGCGACGTCCTCGGCCACCACCCGCAAGGCGGCGGCGAAGAGGACGACCGTCGCCCGGGCGCCAGCGAAGAAGACGACCGTCGCCAAGGCGCCGGCGAAGAAGACGACCGTCGCCAAGGCGCCGGCCAAGAAGGTCACCGCCCGCAAGGCGCCTGCCCCGACGGCGGCGGCCCGGGCCACCGCTCCCCGGGGCGTACGGGCGAGCGCGCGCAGGGCGACCGGCTGACCGCGACGCGGACGATCGGCGCTCGCCGGGAAGCGGATCATCCGCCACACTGTCAGGATTGACCCCGTGGTGATCCGACGCGTACTCGCACCCCGCATCGACTTCGGCGCGCTGCGCCGCGAACTGGGGCTGCCCGAGGGGTTCCCGGCCGAGGCACAGCGCGAGGCCGACGCCGCGGCGGCCGCGCCGCCCCGGCCCGCCGCCGACCGCACCGACGTCCCGTTCGTCACCGTGGACCCCGCCGGTTCGCGCGACCTGGACCAGGCTATGCACCTCGCCCGCCGCCCCGGTGGCGGCTACCGGGTGTCGTACGCGATCGCCGACGTCGCCGCGCACGTCCGCCCCGGTGGGGCGCTGGAGGAGGAGACCTGGCGGCGCGGGCAGACCGTCTACCTGCCCGACGGCACCGTGCCGTTGCACCCCGAGGCCCTCAGCGAGGGCGCGGCCAGCCTCCTGCCGGACGTCGACCGGGCCGCCGTGCTGTGGACGATCGACCTGGACGCCGACGGCGGCACCGTCGGGGTCACGCTCGAACGCGCGCTGGTGCGCAGCCGGGCCAAGCTGGACTACGTCGGCGTCCAGGCGGACGCCGACGCCGGCCGGCTAGCCGATGCCATCGCCCTGCTGCCCGAGATCGGAACCCTGCTCACCGCGCGCGGGCTGCGCCGGGGAGCGATCAACCTGCCGCTGCCCGAGCAGGACGTGGAGGCCGACGGCGACGGCTGGCGGCTGGTGCTGCGCGGGCCGGTGCCGATGGAGGAGCACAACGCCCAGATCTCGCTGCTGACCGGGATGGCCGCCGCCGACATCATGCTCGCCGGTGGCATCGGCCTGCTGCGTACGATGCCGGCGCCGAAGCCCGAGGCGGTGGCGCGGCTGCGGGCCGCCGCCGCCCCGCTGGGCGTGCACTGGCCGGACGGCGCCGGCCCCGGCGAGGTGATCGCCGGGCTGGACCCGTCGCAGCCCCGGGCCGCCGCCTTCATTGACCAGGCCGCCGAGCTGATGCGGGGCGCGGCGTACACGGCGTTCGACGGCGCGCCGCCCGAGCAGCGGGAGCACGGCGGGGTCGCGGCCGCGTACGCCCACGTCACGGCGCCGCTGCGGCGACTGGCCGACAGGTACGCCACGGAGGTCTGCCTGGCCCTGCACGAGGGCCGTGCGGTGCCCGACTGGGCCCGCGCGGCGCTGCCCCGGCTGCCCGAGGTGATGGCCACGACCGACCGGACCGCCTCGGCGGCCACCCGGGGCGCGATCGAGCTGGCCGAGGCGGTGCTGCTGGAGCACCGGGTGGGGGAGACCTTCGACGCGGCGGTGCTGGACGTCGACGCGGCCCCGGACGGCAAGGCCCGCCCGGGCCGTCGGCCCGGCGGCACCGTGGCGCTGGACGAACCGCCGGTGCGCGCCCGTTGCCTCGGCGAGCTGCCGCTCGGCGAGCGGGTGCGGGTCCGCCTGGTCACCGCCGACCCCGCCACCCGCGCGGTGGCCTTCGAACTGGCCTGATCCGCCGGCCCGCCCGCCGGCCGTCTCGATCCGCTGGCTCGGTCGCCCCGCGCGGTGACGCCGGGCCGGTCGGGTCCCGCCGGCGGATGCCCCGGCACCGTCGGCGGCAGCGGGGATTGTCACAGCGCCCGCCGGTGCCGCCGGCCTGCGGGTTTGCGAGGATGGCGGCATGGCTTACGACGCGAGCACGCTGCCCGACGTGTCCGGGCTGACCGTCGGCATCATCGGCGGCACGGGCGACCAGGGGAGGGGTCTCGCCTACCGGTTCGCCCGGGCCGGCCAGTCCGTGCTGATCGGGTCCCGTACCGCCGAGCGGGCCGTCCAGTCCGCCGAGGAGATCGCTGCCCTGTCCGGCGTGCCCGCCGGGGCACCGGTGGCCGGCGGCGGCAACGAGGAGGTGGCCCGGCGCAGCGACGTGGTCATCATCGCGGTGCCGTGGGACGGGCACGCCGCCACCGTCGCCGCGCTCGCCGAGCCGCTCGCCGGCAAGATCGTCGTCGACTGCGTGAACCCGCTGGGCTTCGACAAGCAGGGCCCGTACGCCCTCACGGTCGCCGAGGGCAGCGCCGTGCAGCAGGCCGCCGCACTGCTGCCCGACTCCCGGGTCTGCGCCGCGTTCAACCACGTCAGCGCCCCGCTGCTGGCGGACCCGGAGATCGAGCGGATCGACCTCGACGTGCTGATCTGCACCGAGGACCGCGAGCTGGTCGGCGTGGTCGCCGCGCTGGCCGCCCGGATCCCCGGCATGCGCGGCATCTACGCCGGCCGGCTACGCAACGCCCACCAGATCGAGGCGTTCACCGCCAACCTGATCGCCATCAACAAGCGCTACAAGGCGCACGCCGGCATCCGCGTCACCGACCTCTGACGGCCGGCCGCGTCCGCCGCTTCAGACCTTGGTAGGAAACGGCCCCTCCAGGGGCCTGCTCCTACCAAGATCTCTACCCGCGTCCGAGCGGGTGGCGGCGGTAGTGGGGGTGCGGAGGACCGACGGTGAGGGCGTTCTCGTCGAGGCCGTTGTAGACGACCAAATCGGTGTCGGCGAACGCGAAGCCGAGTGCGATGCTGCCGTTGGCCAGGTCGCCCGTCCCGCCCCACCACTCCAACAGCGCGACCTCGCGCAACCGGCGGCCCGGCAGGGCGGCCAACCCAGGCAGCGGCTCGGCACGCCAGGCCAGCCGGAAGCCGTCGGAGGTGGGCCAGGCGAGCGTGCCGCCCGGGGAGACCGAGTTCCAGGTGATCGAGAGATCGTCGAACTTCTGGTGGTTGACCTCCACCTGCTCGCCGGCGAAGTCCAGCAGCACCGGACAGTCCGCGAACCACTCGTCCTCGTCCAGATCCCAGACCAGCCAGACGCGAGTGAGCGTACGGCCGGCCAGCGCGGCGAGCCGGGCGCCGTGCGCCGTCTCGAGGTCGGGCCGCCCGTGCAACCAGGTCGGCCGGTAGCCGGGGATGCCAAAGTCGAACACCGGACGATTGTCGGCCATGAGGCGGACGGGGCGGGGAGGGGCCTTGGGCGCCGGTGCCGCGTACCACCTCCCGCCCGGACGCCGGTCCTGCGACGTCCGGGCGGGAGGCGGCCGGCCGGTGTCAGAAGGTGTGTTCCTCGGCGGGGAAGTCGCCGCCACGGACCTCGTCGGCGAAGCGTCGGGTCGCGTCGGTCAGGGCGCCCGCCAGGTCGGCGTAGCGCTTCACGAAGCGCGGCGCCCTGCCGGTACGCAGGCCGGCCATGTCCTGCCAGACCAGCACCTGGGCGTCGGTGTCCGCACCCGCGCCGATGCCCACGGTCGGGATCGGCAGCTCCGCCGTGATCCGCTTGGCCACCTGCCCCGGCACCATCTCCAGCACCACGGCGAAGGCTCCCGCCTCGGCCACCGCCCGGGCGTCGGCGATCACGTCGTCGGCCGTGTCGCCGCGCCCCTGCACCCGGTAGCCGCCGATGGCGTGCTCGCTCTGCGGGGTGAAGCCGATGTGTGCCATCACCGGGATGCCGGCGCCGGTGATGGCGGCGATCTGCGCCGCGCAGCGCCGGCCGCCCTCCAGCTTCACCGCGTGGCAGCCGCCCTCCTTCATGAACCGCACGGCGGTACGCAGCGCCTGCGTGGGGCCCTCCTCGTAGGAGCCGAACGGCAGGTCGCCGACGACCAGCGCGTGCCGGGTCGCCCGGACCACCGCGCGGACCAGCGGGAGCAGTTCATCGGCGGTCACCGGCACCGTCGTCTCGTAGCCGAAGACGTTGTTGGCCGCCGAGTCGCCGACCAGCAGCACCGGGATGCCGGCCTGGTCGAAGATCGAGGCGGTGTACTGGTCGTACGAGGTGAGCATCGGCCACCGCTCGCCGCGCTCCTTGGCGGCGATCAGGTCGCGGGTGCGTACCCGCCGGGTGGCCGGGCCGCCGTAGAGGGCGGTCACCTCGGACGGGGTGGACTCCACCATGACTGTCTCCTTCCTCGAGGCCGCGTGCGCGGTCCCCGGGTTCCGCCGCGATCGTCGCACCCGACGACCGGCCGGCGGCAGAGCGCAGTGGAGGATGTCACTCCCGGGCTGCCGCCGGCCCGGGAGCGACCCGGCTCAGCCGTCCTCGCGCCACCGGTTCGTGATCGGCAGCCGCCGGTCCCGCCCGAAGGCCTTCATCGAGATCTTCGCGCCCGGCGCGGACTGGCGGCGCTTGTACTCGGCGGTATCCACCATCCGCAGCACCCGGTCGACGACGGCCGGGTCGTGGCCGGACGCGACCAGCCCGTCGCGGCCCAGATCGCCGTCGACGTAGCCGATCAGGATCGGGTCCAGCACGTCGTAGTCGGGCAGCGTGTCGCTGTCGAGCTGGCCCGGGCTCAGCTCGGCGCTCGGCGGCTTGCCGATGGAGTTCTCCGGGATGGGCGGGGTCTCGCCCCGGCGGGCGGCGTCGGCGTTGCGCCACTTCGCCAGCCGCCAGACCAGCGTCTTCCAGACGTCCTTGACCGGGTTGAAGCCGCCGACCGAGTCGCCGTAGAGGGTGGAGTAGCCGACCGCCAGCTCGCTCTTGTTGCCGGTGGTCAGCACCAGGTGCCCCTCCTGGTTCGACAGCGCCATCAGGATCACCCCGCGTACGCGCGCCTGGAGGTTCTCCACGGAGACCCCGGAGAGCGACATGTTCGCCAGGAAGGTGTCCACCATCGGCTGGATCGGCTCGACCCGGTAGTCCAGCCCGGTGCGCTTCGCCAGGTCGGCCGCGTCCTCCCGGCTGTGCTCGGAGGAGTGCTGGCTGGGCAGCGAGACGCCGACCACCCGGTCGGGCCCGAGCGCGTCGACGGCCAGCGCGGCCACCACCGCCGAGTCGATGCCGCCGGAGAGGCCCAGCACCACCGAGGGGAACCGGTTCTTGTTGACGTAGTCGCGCAGGCCCAGCACGAGCGCCTGCCACACCTCGGCCTCGTCGGCCACGGGTGCGATGATCCCGCCCGTGGCGGCGGGGCCGGCGGGCGCCGGCGGGATGTCCCCGGCCTCCGTCCGCACCACCCGCATCCCGTCCGCCAGCTCCTGCTCCGGGGCGGCCGGCTCGCCGGCGGCGGGCAGCTCCACGTCGTGCACCAGCAGGTGCTCGACGAACTGCGGGGCCCGCGCCAGCAGGTCGCCGTCGGCGGCCACGATCATCGAGTCGCCCTCGAAGACCAGCTCGTCCTGGCCGCCGACCATGTTGACGTACGCGATCGTCGCCCCGGCCTCGGCGGCCCGGCGGCGGACCAGCGGCAGCCGGACGTCGTCCTTGTTCAGCTCGTACGGCGAGCCGTTGACGCAGAGGACCAGGCCGACCCCGGCCTGGCGGGCGGCGGCGAACGGACCGCCGGCCTGCCACAGGTCCTCGCAGATGGTCAGCGCCACGTCCACCCCGCCGACGCGGACGACGCTCAGCGCGTCGCCGGAGACGAAGTAGCGGTCCTCGTCGAAGACGCCGTAGTTGGGCAGGTGGTGCTTGAAGTAGGTGGCGACGATCCGACCGTGGTGCAGCAGGGCCGCCGCGTTGCGGGCACCGTGACCGGGCTCGGCGTCGCCGCTGACCTGCGGCGGGCCGTCGGCGTCCAGATAGCCGACCAGCACCGGCAGGGCGCCCAGCCCGTCGGCGTCGAGATCGGCGGCGAGGCGTTCCAGCGCGGCCTTCGACGCGGCGACGAAGGACCGGCGGAAGACCAGGTCCTCGACCGGGTAGCCGGTCAGCATCATCTCCGGGAACGCGACGATCTGGGCGCCGGTGTCGGCGGCCCGACGGGTCCAGTCACGGACCAGGCCGGAGTTGCCGGCGAGGTCGCCGACGGTCGGGTTGACCTGGCACAGGGCGAGACGCAGGGTGGGCATGTCCTCATCTTGCCCCAGCCGTGCGGACCCGACACGCGGGGCGGGGCGGGACGACGGGAGCCGCGGGACAGGGCGGGACGCCGGCCGGCCGGTCGCGTAACGTCGGCGTAACGAGGCCGGTGGAGACTGGTCGGTCAGGCCGGGTCGACCCCGGTCGCAGGTGCGCAACGGTGTCGCGAGGGGTGGAAGTGGACCGTCAGCAGGAGTTCGTCCTCCGTACGCTGGAAGAGCGGGACATCCGGTTCGTCCGGCTGTGGTTCACCGACGTGCTGGGCACGCTCAAGAGCGTGTCGGTGGCCCCCGCCGAGCTGGAGGCAGCCTTCGAGGAGGGCATCGGGTTCGACGGCTCGGCGATCGAGGGCTTCGCCCGGGTCTTCGAGTCCGACATGGTGGCCATGCCCGACCCGACGACCTTCCAGGTCTTCCCGTTCGAGGGCGGGGTCAGCGGCGAGAGCGCCCGGATGTTCTGCGACATCCTGCTGCCCGACGGCGGCCCGTCCTGGGCCGACCCGCGGCACGTGCTGCGCCGGGCGCTGTCCAAGGCCGCCGAGAAGGGGTTCACCTTCTACACCCACCCCGAGATCGAGTTCTTCCTGCTGGAGAACGGCCCGCTGGACGGCTCGGTGCCCGTCCCGGTCGACACCGGCGGCTACTTCGAGCACACCACCCACGCGGTGGCCCGCGACTTCCGCCGGCAGGGGGTGCTGGCGCTGGAGCGCATCGGCATCTCCGTGGAGTTCAGCCACCACGAGGTGGCCCCCGGCCAGCAGGAGATCGACCTGCGCTACGCCGACGCGCTCACCACGGCCGACAACATCATGACCTTCCGGCACGTGGTCAAGGAGGTGGCGCTCTCCACCGGCGTGCAGGCCACCTTCATGCCGAAGCCGTTCACCGACCAGCCGGGCAGCGGCATGCACACCCACCTGTCGCTGTTCGAGGGGGAGCGCAACGCGTTCCACGACGCCAGCGACCCGATGAAGCTGTCCAAGGTGGCCCGGGCGTTCATCGCCGGGCTGCTGGTGCACGCCCGGGAGTACACGGCGGTCACCAACCAGTGGGTCAACTCGTACAAGCGGCTGTTCCCGCAGGCCTTGCCGGACCGGGTGACCGAGAGCCCCGCGTACGTCTGCTGGGGTCACCTGAACCGGTCCGCGCTGGTCCGGGTCCCCGCCTACGGCAAGCCGAACTCCGCCCGGGTGGAGGTCCGCTCGCCGGACTCGGCGGCCAACCCCTACCTGGCCTTCGCGGTGCTGCTCGGCGCCGGGATGAAGGGCATCGAGGAGGGCTACGAGCTGCCGCCGGGCGCCGAGGACGACGTGTGGTCGTTGACCAGCGCCGAGCGGCGGGCGATGGGCTACGAACCGCTGCCGGAGAACCTGGCCGAGGCGATCGACGTGATGGCCGGCTCCGAACTGGTCGCCGAGGTGCTCGGCGAGCACGTCTTCGACTTCTTCCTGCGCAACAAGCGGGCCGAGTGGGAGCAGTACCGCCGCGAGGTCACCCCCTACGAGCGGCAGCGATACCTGTCGCTGTAGGCCCGCCTCCCGGGGCCGGAGCGGGCTCCCGCTGCTGGCGCGGTGCCGCTATCGTCTCGGTCACCGCGCCGGCATCCCCGCCGGGCGCAGAGTTCGGGAGGCAGTCGGTGCTGGAAGACCTGCTCAGCGGAGCCTGGCAGAGCGTCGTGTTCGGGGTCGTCGGGGTGGCCCTGATGGCGGCCGGGTTCGGGCTGGTCGACATGCTCACCCCCGGCAGGCTGCGGGAGCTGATCTGGGTACGGCGCAACGGCAACGCCGCGCTGCTGCTCGCCGCGAACCAGCTCGGCATCGCCGGGATCGTGTTCACCGCGATCCTGACCAGCTACAGCGACTTCGCCAAGGGGCTCGCCTCGACCCTCGTCTTCGGCCTGGTCGGGCTGGTCATCATGGCGCTGGCGTTCTTCGTGCTGGACCTGCTCACCCCCGGCAAGCTTGGCGAGATCATCTGCTCGGACGAGCCGCACCCGGCGGCGCGGGTCAGCGCCGCCACGCACTTCGGCGCCGCGCTGATCGTCTGCGCCTGCATCGCCTGACCTGTCCCGTCACACCCCCGTCGTAGGTTGCGGGGGTGAACCGGACGGACCGTCTCTACGCCCTGGTCGAGGAGCTGCGCGCCGTGTCGCCACGGCCGCGCAGCGCCCGCTGGCTCGCCGCCCGCTTCGAGGTGAGCAGCCGCACCATCGAACGCGACATCGGCGCCCTCCAGGAGTCGGGCGTGCCGATCTGGGCCGAGCCGGGCCGCACCGGTGGCTACGCGCTCGACCGGGCGCGCACCCTGCCGCCGGTCAACCTCACCCCCGTCGAGGCGGTCGCCATGGCGGTGGCGTTGCACCGGATGCGCGGCACGCCGTTCGCCGCCGCGGCCGGCACCGCCCTGCGCAAGCTGATCTCCGTGATGCCGGCCGCCGACGCCGCCGAGGCGCACCGGCTCGCCGCCCGGGTGCACCTGATCGGCGACGGCCCGGTGACGCCCGTCCCGGCCGCCGTCGCCGACGCGGTGCGCGCGCGACGCGTGCTGCGCCTGCGCTACGCCGACCGCTCCGGTGCCGGCTCGCTGCGCGACGTGGAGCCGCTGGGCTACCTCGGCAACCCCCGACACTGGTACCTGCTGGGCTGGTGCCGGCTGCGGGGCGGCATCCGCGCCTTCCGCGTCGACCGGATCACCTCGGTCACGACCCTCGCCGAGCGGGTGCGGGAGCGCGAGCTGTCCGCCGACGACATCGACATCCCCCAGGAGCGGGTCCGCCGGCTCAGCCTGGTCTGAGCCGGGGCAGCGCGGCCCTCCCGCGCACGGCATGCTGTCCCTTCCGCATGTTCCCGCAGGAGGTCGCAACGTGCCCGACGCGCTCAGCTACGCCGACGCCGTTCGTCTGCTCGGCGGGGAGAAGAGCAGGGTCGTCGACTGGTTCGACAAGCTGACCGGAGGAGCCCTGCTGGCCGCCTCGGCACCGGTGCCGGCGCTGCTGGGGATCTTCGACGCGAAGGCGGAGTTCGTCCGGCTCGGCCACGAACTGGTACGCGGCGTGTCCGAGAAGCGCTCCGGGCTGTCCCGGTACGACCGCACGCAGCGCCTGGAGGCGGCGCACGCCGTCATCGCGGTGACCGCCCTCTTCGAGGTGCTGAGCGAGATCGACCTGCCCTTCGACGTGGCGAGCGCCCGGATCAGCAAGGCCGAGCAGTTGTCGTTGGCCGGCGCAGGGGCGGTGCACGGGGCGGCCCTCACCGACGCGTTCTTCGCCACCGCGGCGCCGCTGCCCGGTCCGCAACTGCCCTATCCCGCGTTCCGCCATGCCCTGGTCGCCTACTACGGCGGGCTCGTCGGCCGGCTGCTGCACCTCCTACGCGGCCTGGCCGCGTGGGAGTCCGTCGAAGAATGGCGGCGACAGGCGACGGAGGAGGTGCTGCTCCGGCTGCCCAAGATCGCCGCCGACCGGCACCGCGACCTGCTGACCCAGCTCGCGGTGGACTACGTCGAGGTGTCGTTCTGGATCGGCCTGCACGAGCACGAGGCGACCCGGACGCAGGTGCGTGCCCTCTCGGCGGGGCTGGACGAGATGCGGCAGGCTCTGGTCGCCCTCTCCGCGGGACGCCCGCCCGACGGCCGGCGGGCGGCGCTCGCCCTGGCGTACACCGCGGAGCTGGGCCGGCCGATCATCTCGTCCGGGGACGCGCCGACCGGGCTGACGGTGCCGACGCTCGGCGAGGCGTACGTGCCGCCGCTGTGCCGGATCGAGGAGCTGCCCGCCCACGCGCGACCGAGCGACGAGGCGTGGTGGGACGGGCGGCCGTTGCGTGACGACCTGTGGCAGTCCCTGGTCGTGCACCTCACCTCGCCGAACGCCACCCGCGCCCCGCTGCTGGTGCTCGGCCAGCCGGGCTCCGGCAAGTCCGTGCTGACCCGGGTCCTCGCCGCGCAGCTGCCGGCTGCCGACTTCATGGTGGTGCGGGTGGCGCTGCGGGCCGTCCACGCCGCCGGTGAGCTCCAGGACCAGATCGAGCAGGCGGTCCGTGACGACACCGGAGAGCGGGTGGAGTGGCCCGGCCTGTCCAGGTCGGCCGGCGACGCCCTGCCGGTCGTGCTGCTCGACGGCTTCGACGAGTTGCTCCAGGCCACCGGGGTCAGCCAGACCGACTACCTGCGCCGGGTGGCGGCCTTCCAACGGCGCGAGGCCGACCAGGGGCGGCCGGTGGCGGTGCTGGTGACCAGCCGTACCAGCGTCGCCGACCGGGCGCAGCCGCCGCCCGGCACGGTGGCGGTGCGGCTGGAGCCGTTCGACGGCGAGCGGGTACGCGCCTGGACCGCCACCTGGAACCGGGTGAACGACACGGCGTTCCGCGCGCTCGGCGTGCAGCCGCTGGAGCCGACGGCGGTGCTGGCCCACCGTGAGCTGGCCGAACAGCCGCTGTTGCTGCTGATGCTGGCGCTCTACGACGCCGAGGGCAACGACCTGCGATCGGCCGGCGAGCTGCCCCGGGGCGAACTCTACGAGCGCCTGCTGCGCAGCTTCGCCCGCCGCGAGGTCCTGAAGCACCGGCCGGGCCTGTCCGAGCGGGACCTGGCCCGGGCGACGGAGGACGAGCTGCGCAGGTTGTCGATCGTGGCGTTCGGCATGTTCAGCCGGGGCGTGCAGTGGATCACCGAGAACGACTTCGAGTCGGATCTCGCCGCGCTGCCGTTCCTGGGCAGCCGTCCGGCGGCCGTCGCGACCGACGGACACCTGCGTACCCCGCTGCGACCTGCCGAGATCGTCCTGGGCCGCTTCTTCTTCGTGCACCGTTCACAGGCGATGCGAGACGAGACCCGGTCCAGCACCTACGAGTTCCTGCACGCCACCTTCGGTGAGTTCCTGGTCGCCCGGACGACCGCGCTGGTGCTGGACGACCTGGCGACCCGGGAGGCGAGCGCCCTGCTGGGGGCCACGCCGACGGACGATGATCCGCTCCACGCCCTGCTGTCCTTCGCGACACTGACCGGACGCACCCCGATCGTCACCTTCCTCACCGAGATCCTGACGACGTGGGGCGGAAGCCGGCGGGACGCCGTCGTCGACATGCTGCTGCGCCTGTTCCGGGCGGCGACCGGCCGGCGACCGGCCCGCCACTTCGAGTCGTACGAGCCTCGGCAGTTGTCGGTTCCGAAGCGCCACGCGGTGTACGGCGTGAACCTGCTCGTGCTGCTGCTGCTCGCCGCGAGCGGGCAACTGCGGGCAAGCGAACTCCACCCTGACCGCGGCGACGCGGTGGCCGAGTGGAACCGACAGGCTCTCTTCTGGCGTTCCCAGCTCAGCGACAGCGAGTACGCCGGGCTGTTGGGCGTCGTGCGCGTCGAGCGGGCGTGGACGGCGACGCGACGGGATCTGCTCCTCTCCATCGGCGAAGGTCGGGACGAGCCGCAGCCGCCGGCGGGCGAACCCCGCTGGTTCGTCACCGGCTCCAGGGACGACAGCCCTTCGGAGGAGGACGCGGCGGATTACTACTCACGGGCCGGAAGCGACTTCGCCCTGCTCGCTCGGGCCGCGCACTTCGAGTGCGACCCGAACCTCGACACGGCGCTGCACGCGCTGGGACCGCTGGGCCGTCCGCTCGACGCGCTCGACGGCTTCTGGACGTTCGCGGACGGCGACCGGTCGGAGGCCCGGCTCCTGCTCGACGTGTCGCTACTCCCGATCCTCGGCACGGAGGCCGCCGAGCGGGAGCGGGCCTACCAACGCCTGCTGGCCGTGGAAGATCCGGACGCCCCGCATGGGCTGCCGATTCCGGGGTTCGTGCTGGACCGGATCTCGACCGACCACGGGTTGTCCGCCGAATTCGTCGTCGACGTGCTGCGCCACATCCAACAGGACCGGATGGTCGTCGGCTCTCTCCTGACGTCGGCCGCCCGCTGCGTCCTTGCCTTCCTCGGTCGCGGCCGGCAGACCGACCTCAGCCTCGGGGAGCTGGCCGAGGACCTGATCGCCGGCGCGCGGGAGTTCGCCGCCATGGGCGCTCGTCGGCTCGACTGGGTGGACATCGACACCGCGGAACTGCTGGTCCGCACGTACGAGGCAGGCGTGCGGCGGCATCCGGTGTCGGTGGCCGAAGCGGCGAGCTTCCGCGCCCGGCACGGGGCCCGTCGTCCTGACCTGGTCGACCGGTTGATTCCGCTCACCGACCCGTCCGATCAGCGATCTGGTCGCAAACACCGACAGGACGGTGTCGCGGACGGGGCGGAGGCTCTCTCCTGACGGCACCGGCCGAGCGGCCGGCGCGCGAACGGGAGGCGACACATGTCCACGATCACCGGCGGGGTCAACTGGTTCGAGGTCGGCACGGACCGGCCGGAGGAGACCGGACGCTTCTACACCGACCTGTTCGGCTGGGCGTACGGCGAGCAGGGGACGCCGGAGGCGTCGTACCGGGTGGCGGAGCCGGGACCGGAGGGATCCATCCAGGGCGCGGTCCGGGACACCGGCGGGACGAGCCCGAACTACGCCATCTTCTACGTGCAGGTGGCCGACGTGGCCGACGCCGCCCGGCGGGCGGAGGCGGCGGGCGGCAAGGTGCTGGTGCCGCCGAGGTCCAATGACAACGGGCTCACCTTCGCCCACCTGGCCGATCCGGTCGGCAACCACTTCGGCGTCTACGCCCCGCCGCCGCAGGTCTGAGCAGACCCGGCCGGATCGCCGTCCGCCCCGGTCGGATCGCCGGGACGGACGGCGTACGTCACCTGCCGGCCGGTCCGCCGTGCCCGCCGCGACCGCCCGGGCCGGGCAGGACGCCCGCCTCGACGGCGGCGGTGACGGCGTCGGCCTGCTCCTGGGTGAGCTTGCCGTCCTCGACGGCCTGCGCCAGGCGCTCCTTCAGCGCGGCCTGCCGCTCGGCGGAGCCGCCCTTCTCGGGCCGGTCGCCCTTCTCGCCCTTCCCGGGCCGGTCGGCCGGCTCGTGGTCCGCGCGCAGCTTCTCCAGCGCGGCTGTCACCTTGTCGGTGTCGACGCCCAACTCCTCGGCCAGCTTCCCGGCGAACTCCGCCTGCCGGTCGGTCCGCTGCTGCTGCCGGTCGCCGTCCTGACTGGCGCTGCTGCTGGCGCTCGGCGTCGGGGTGGCGCCGTCCGCGGCGAACGCGACCGCCGGGGCGGTGAGGCCCACGCCGAGTACGCCGGCTGCGGCCAGCCCGGCCAGCACGTGCCTCTTCCTCATGGTGCGGGACATGTCGTCCTCCAACTCGTCGGTGCACGGTGCGATGACGTCACCGACAGTGACCGGCCGGGCTGGACGGGAACCATGGCGACCCTGTCAGCCAGCTGGCAATCCCGGCGGTGCGACCGGACAAACGGTTTGCCCCCGCGCGCGAGAGCGGTAAGGGTGTGCGGTCGGTAGGGCGCCGGCCGGGGCGTGACGTCCGTGGGCACCCGCAGGGCGGCGCCCCAGGCAGGCAGATGACGGAAGGTGATCTTCTTGACGATGTCCGCGAAGATCCGGGAGGTCCCGCTGACGGGGGCCGGCACCGGTCCGTACGCCATCACGGTCGGCCCCGACGGCGCGCTGTGGCTGACGCTGGTCCACGCGGGCGAGATCGCCCGGGTGGGCGCGGACGGTGAGCTGCGCACCTGGCCGGTGTCGCCCGACAGCCGACCGTTGATCATCACGCCGGGCCCCGACGGTGCCCTGTGGTTCACCCGATCCGGCGACGACCGGATCGGCCGGCTCACCACCGACGGCGAGCTGAGCGCCGTCGCGCTTCCGGCCGGGACCGGCCCCTGCGGCATCGCCGCGGGTCCCGACGGCGCCCTCTGGTACGCGGCCATGAGCGCCGACGCGATCGGCCGGGTCACCGTCGACGGGGAGCAGACGCGGTTCCCGCTGCCGGTGAGTGGCGGCTTCGCCTCGATGGTCGCCGCCGGGCCGGACGAGGCCGTCTGGTTCACGCTCAACCAGGCGAACGCGGTGGGCCGGATCGGCATGGACGGCGCCGTGACCCTGCACGCGTTGCCGACCGAGGGGGCCGCGCCGGTCGGCATCACCGCCGGCGTCGACGGGGCGCTCTGGTTCGTCGAGATCGGCGCCGGTCAGCTCGGCCGGATCACCCCGGACGGGCGGATCACCGAGTACCCGCTGCCGGACCGGTCCGCCCGGCCGCACGCGATCGTCGCCGACCCGGCCGGCGGCTGCTGGTACACCGAGTGGGGCGGCAACCGCATCGGCCACGTCGCCCCGGGCGGCGCGATCGACACCTACGACCTCCCCACCCCGGCCTCCGAACCCCACGGCCTCACGGTCGCCCCGGACGCCACGGTCTGGGCCGCCCTGGAAACGGGCGCCCTGGCCCACCTGACCCCCTGACCCCTGGCCCACCCACCCCCGCCCCTCGGCGCGTTGATCATGAAGTTGTTGCCGCCAGACGCCCGTATTGCCGCAATTAACTTCATGATCAACGCGCAGGGCAGGGCAGGGCGGGGCGGGGCGCGGCGGGCCGCACGGGGTGGGTGGGGTCAGCGGACGGCGGGGGTGACCGTCAGGGTGCCGGTTTCCGTGTCGAGGGTGGCCTCGGTGCCCACGGGGACGGTGAGCTGGCCGGGGCCGTGACCGATCGGCAGGCCGCCGAGGACGGGTACGCCGAGGTCGCCGAGGCGCTCGGAGAGCACGTCGGCCACGCCGACCGACCAGCCGTCCGCGCAGTCGGTGAACTGGCCCACCGCGACCCCGGCCAGTGAGTCCAGGACCCCGGCGCGGCGGAGCTGGGTGAGCATCCGGTCCACCTTGTAGGGCGGCTCCTGGACGTCCTCGACGAGCAGGACCGCGCCGGTCAGGTCCGGCATGTCCGGGGTGCCCAGCGACGCCACGACCAGGCAGAGGTTGCCGCCCAGCAGCGGGCCGGTGGCCCGGCCGGGTACGCGTACCGCGAAGGTCTCCTCCTCGGCGACGGCGCTGACCGCGACCGGTTCGGTGGTCATCAGGGCGGCGTGCAGCGACTCGGCCGAGCGCAGCGGCGTGCGCTCGTCCAGCCAGGCCGCCCCCGGGCCGTGCACGCCGGCCAGCCGGGCGCCCCGCCAGAGCGCGAACTGCAACGCCGTGATGTCGGAGAAGCCGGCGACCACCTTCGGGTCGCGGCGTACGGCGGCCATGTCGATCGCGTCGACGATCCGCTGCGCGCCGTAGCCGCCCCGGGTGCAGATCACCCCGCGCACCTCGGGATCGGCGAACGCCGCGTTCAGGTCGGCGGCGCGCAGGTCGTCCGCGCCGGCGAGGTAGCCCTGCCGGGCGTACGCGTTCGGCGCCAGCACCGGCCGCAGTCCCCAGCCGGTGAGCAGCTCGACACCCCGGGCCACCCGTTCCGGCCGGGTCGGCCCGGACGGCGACACCAGCATCACCGTGTCGCCGGGGCGCAGCGCCGGCGGTCGTACGGCGGTGGCGGGACTCGTGCGGGCGAGGTCTGACACAGCGGCAGAGCCTAGTCGCGTACGCGCGGCGCCGGGCGCGCACCGGGTCACCCGTCGCCGCCGCGCCGGTGGAGGCGTTCCGGGGTCGGTCCGGGCCACCGGCTAGCCTCGACGTCGTGGCTACCGCGCTGGTGATCGAGAACGACCCGACCGACGACGTCCGCCGGCTGGGCGAGTGGCTGACCGAGGCCGGCCTCGACCTGTGGGTGGTCCGCGCCCACGCCGGTGACGAGATCCCCGCCGACCTGGAGGGATACTCGGCGCTGGTCGTGCTCGGCGGCGCGATGGCGCCGTACCCGCTGCCGGACGGGTCGCCCGCCGCGCCCTGGCTGCCGGCGCTGGAGGGGCTGCTGCGCAAGGCCGTCCGGCACCGGGTGCCGACCCTCGGCATCTGCCTCGGCGCGCAGCTGCTGGCCACCTCGCACGCCGGTGAGGTCGTACGCAGCCCGAGCGGCCCGGAGGTCGGCCCCTGCGTGGTCGGCAAGCGGGACGCCGCCGACACCGACCCGCTGTTCCGTTACGTTCCGCTGATCCCCGACGTGTTCCAGTGGCACGCCGACGAGATCACCGAGCTGCCCCGCGGCGCCACCCTGCTGGCGGCCTCCACCCGCTACCCCCACCAGGCGTTCCGCCTCGGCGACCGGGCCTGGGGGTTGCAGTTCCACATCGAGTGCGACACCGCCATGATCGCCGACTGGGCAGCCGACTCGAGGCTGCTGGCCGAGCTGGGCTACGACCCCGACCTGGTGGTGGCGGCCTGCCACGACGTGATGGTCGACGTCGAGGAGGTCTGGCAGCCGTTCGCCGCCAGGTTCGCCGCGCTGGCCCTCGGTGAGCTGGAGGACGCCACGCCCCGCCGCAGCCTGCCCCTGCTCGGGCAGTGATGAGCCGGCCGGCCAGGGCCGCGGGACGGCTCGCCCGCTACGGCTTCGGCACCGACGGCGGGGCCGGCGCCACCCGCGCGGCCGACCTGCTCGGCCCGGACGGGCTGGGGCTGTGGCGGCCGGACGTGCAGGAGCCCACCGACGACCGCGCGGCGGAGCTGCTCGCCGAGCTCTCCCGGGCCGCCGACCCGGACCTGGCGCTGCGTCAGCTGCACCGCATCGTCGAGGCCGAGCGCCGGACGGCCGCGAACGGCGCCGGCCGCGCCACGGGCCGTTCCGGGGGGAAGGCCCACCCCGGGACGCCGGTCGCGGCCGAGCGTCGGGCGACCCCGGAGCAGGCGCCGTCGGCGCTGCTGGCGGGGCTCGCCGACGACCCCGGCCTGCGCCGCCGGCTGATCGCCGTCCTCGGCGCCTCGTCGGCGCTCGGCGACCACCTGGTCGCCAACCCGGACCAGTGGCCGGCGCTGCGCACCGCCCCGGACGGGCTGGCGCCGACCGCCGAGGGGCGGCTCGACCTGTCCGGCGACGGGCAGCCGGTGGCGGTGCTGCGCAGGGCGTACCGGCTGGCGCTGTTGCGGATCGCGGCGGCCGACCTGACCGGCGGCCGGGGCCTGGAGCAGACCATGGCCGCGCTCTCCGCGCTGGCGGACGCGACCCTGGCGGCGGCGTACGAGATCGCGGTCGGCGAGCTGCCGGCGGGCACCCCCCGGCCCCGGCTGGCCGTCGTGGCGATGGGCAAGTGCGGCGGCGACGAGCTGAACTACGTCTCCGACGTCGACGTGATCTTCGTGGCCGCCGAGGACGACGACCTCGCGGCGGCCACCACGGTCGCCACCCGGCTCATCCACGTCTGCGGGCTGGTCGCCTGGCCGGTCGACGCGGCCCTGCGCCCGGAGGGCAACCGGGGGCCGCTGGTGCGGACGCTGGCCAGTCACCTCGCCTACTACCGGCGGTGGGCGCGCACCTGGGAGTTCCAGGCGCTGCTCAAGGCGCGGCCGGCGGCCGGCGACCTGGCGCTGGGCCGGGAGTGGATCGACCAGCTCGCCCC
Source organism: Micromonospora sp. CNZ303 (assembly GCF_004345505.1). Lineage (NCBI taxonomy): Bacteria > Bacillati > Actinomycetota > Actinomycetes > Micromonosporales > Micromonosporaceae > Micromonospora > Micromonospora sp. CNZ303. The sequence continues at coordinate 252,285 of NZ_SLVT01000011.1, forward strand.
GCTGGTGTGGCGGGCCGCCGAGCGGCCCGAGGCGGTCGAGGACGTCCGCGCCATGCGGCGCAGGATCATCGACAACATCCCGCCGAAGGAGCTGGAGCGCGAGATCAAGCGGGGGCCGGGCGGGCTGCGCGACATCGAGTTCGCCGTGCAACTGCTGCAACTGGTGCACGGTCGGGGCGACGAGTCGCTGCGGGTGCCCGGCACCATCCCGGCGCTGCGCGCGCTGGTCGCCGGCGGCTACGTCGGCCGGGCCGACGGCGAGGCGCTGCTGCGCGGCTACCGCTTCCTGCGCGGCGTCGAGCACCGCCTCCAGCTCCAGGGGCTGCGCCGCACCCACACCGTGCCGACCGAGCCGGCCGCGCTGCGCTGGCTGGCCGCCGCGCTGGGCCACACCGCCACGCCGGGCCGCAGCGCCGTCGAGGAGTTCCGCGCCGAGTGGGTCACCCACGCCGCCGAGGTACGCCGACTGCACGCCAAGCTGCTCTACCGGCCGCTGCTGGAGTCGGTGGCCCGGGTGCCGGCCGACGGGCTGCGGCTGACCCCCGAGGCGGCCCGGCACCGGCTGGAGATCCTCGGCTTCGCCGACCCCGCCGGGGCGCTGCGTCACCTCCAGGCCCTCACCGGCGGGGTGAGCCGCACCGCCGCCATCCAGCGCACCCTGCTGCCGGTGCTGCTCAGCGAGTTCGCCGACGCCCCCGAGCCGGACCGCGGCCTGCTCAACTACCGGCAGGTCTCCGACAAGCTCGGCAGCACCCCCTGGTACCTGCGCCTGCTGCGCGATTCCGGGCCGGTGGCCCGCCGGCTGGCCCGGGTGCTCTCCTCCTCCCGGTACGCCGCCGACCTGCTGGCCCGCGAGCCGGAGGCGCTGCGGCTGCTGGCCGAGGAGAGCGAGCTGGCGCCCCGGCCCCGCACGGTCCTCTGCGAGGGCTTCGCCGCCGCCGCGGCCCGGCACTCCGATCCGGTCGAGGCCACCCGGGCGATCCGCGCGCTGCGCCGCCGGGAACTGGTCCGGATCGCCTGCGCCGACCTGCTGAGCCGGGCCGGCTCGCTGGCCCCGTCGCCGCCCCGGCCCGACGGCGGGCGCGCGGCGCTGGGCCTGGCCGACGTGACCGCCGTCGGCACCGCCCTGGCGGACGTCACCGACGCCACCCTGGCCGCCGCCCTGCGGGCCGCCCGCGCGGCCCAACCGCCCGTGCCGGGGCTGCGCTTCGCCGTCATCGGCGTGGGCCGCCTCGGCGGATACGAGTCGAACTACCTCTCGGACGCCGACGTGCTCTTCGTCTACGACGCGCCCTCCGGCGCGGGCGACGGCGCGGCGGGTGCCGCCGCCCGCGCGATCGCCGAGGAGCTGCGCCGGCTGCTCGGCATGCCCGCGCCCGACCCGCCGCTGGGCGTCGACGCCGACCTGCGCCCCGAGGGCCGGCAGGGCCCGCTGGTGCGCAGCCTCGCCGCGTACGCGCAGTACTACGCCCGCTGGTCGAAGGTGTGGGAGGCGCAGGCGCTGCTGCGGGCCCGGTTCGTCTGCGGCGACGCCGACCTCGGCACCGAGTTCGTGGCGATGGTCGACCCAGTGCGCTACCCGGCCGACGGGCTGAGCCGCGAGCAGGTGGTCGAGATCCGCCGGATCAAGGCGCGGGTGGAGCACGAGCGGCTGCCCCGGGGCGCCGACCCGGCCACCCACACCAAGCTGGGGCGGGGTGGCCTCGCCGACGTCGAGTGGGCGGTGCAGCTGCTCCAGCTCCGGCACGCGGGGGCGATCCCGGCGCTGCGCGGCACGCGTACGCTCGACGCCCTCGCGGCGGCCCGGGACGCGGGCCTGGTCGACCCGACGGACGCCACGGAGATGGCGGCCGGCTGGACGCTGGCCGCCCAGGTCCGCAACGCGCTGATGCTGGTCCGCGGCCGGGAGGGCGACCAACTGCCCCGGCACGGCGTCGAGCTGGCCGGGGTGGTCCGGCTGCTCGGCCGCGACGACCCCGGCGAGTTCCTCGACGAGTACCTGCGCACCTGCCGCCGCTCCCGGGCGGCGATGGAACGGGTGCTCGACTCCTGAACCCGCCGCCCGGCCGGGGTCGTCGCTGCGGAACTCAGCGGCGGCGGTGCACCAGCACCACGTGGTCGACCAGCTCGCCGGTCTCGCCGTTCGGGCCGGTGGCCTGCCGGCGCGGGGCGCCGAGCCGATCGGTGTCCCAGCGGTCGGGGTCGAGGTCGAGCGCGGCCAGGGTCTCCTGCGGGGTGGAGAAGCGGGCGTGCGCGTGGTCGTGCCGCCCCCACGGTGGGGCCTCGCCGTGCTCGACGATCAGCAGCCGGCCGCCGGGGGCCACGGCCCGGGCCGCCGAGCGCAGCAGCTCCGCCCGGGGAAACTCCAGCGGCGACTGGAGGAACTGCGCGGAGACCAGGTCGTACTCGCCGGGCGGGAAGGTGCGGGTGAGGTCGTGCCGGCGGAACTCGATGCGGGATGTGACCCCGGCGGCGGCCGCCTCCTCGGCCGCGCGGGCCAGGGCGGTCTCGGAGACGTCGACGGCGGTCACCCGCCAGCCCCGCCCGGCCAGCCAGAGCGCGTCGCCGCCCTCCCCGCAGCCGAGGTCCAGCACGGTGCCGGCCGGCAGCGAACCGGCGACGTCGACCAGGATCGGGTTCGCCCGGCCGCTCCAGACCCGCTCGTGCCGCCCGTAGTGCTCCTCCCAGAACCGCGCGGTCTCCTCGTCCACGTCCGGGTGCCGCCCGTCGGGACCGGTGACCGGCGGGGTGTGGTCGTGCCGGTGCTGCCCGGCCGTCGTGTCGTGGTGCACGTCTCGTCCTCCTGCTGTGCTGCCTGCGTGACCTGACCCGCCGATCGTGCGCGCCCGACGAGGATTGAGCAAGCAACGTTGCCGGAACGGCAAATCCGGACCCGTCGGCGAGCCGCCGCCCCGACCCGGCGACGGGCCGGCTGACGTGGTAGGACTGCTCGGTGCCGACGAACACCGCCGAACCATCCACCGCTCCACGGCGGGGAGACGTGGACGCGACGCGCGCCGTCCGTCGCAGCCTGCTCGGCACGCTCCTGGCGGCGGCGGTGCTGGCCGGCGCGTTCCTGCTCGCGCCCCCCATGGGCACCGACCTGGCCGCGCAGGCCGCCCGCGCCGGCTTCGCCGCACGGCACGGCCCCGCCCCCGTCGACTTCTCCTGGTACGGCGGGGTCAACCAGTTCGGCTACAGCCTCTACACCCAGACGCTCGGCGCGGCGGTCGGGACACGGGTGGTCGGCGCGATCGCGGCGGTCGTCTCCGCCGTGGCGCTGGCCTGGCTGCTGATCCGGGCGCGGGCCCGCCGGCCACTGCTCGGCGGGGTGCTCGGCGCCGTCGTGCTCGTGGGAAACCTGGCCAGCGGCCGGATCACCTTCGCGGTCGGCCTGATGCTGGGCCTGCTGGCCCTCTGCGCCGTCGCCACCCGCCGCGGCCCCCGCCGGGGGCGGCTGGTGCTGGCTGCGGCGTTGGGAGCCCTCGCGACCTGGGGCAGCCCGGTCGCCGGCCTGTTCACCGGGCTGGCCGGGGGAGCCCTGCTGGTCACCGACGTGTGGCGGGCGCGGTCGCTGCGCGGACTGCGGGCGGAGGGCCTGGTGCTGTGCCTGGCCCCGCTGGCCGCGATCGGACCGATGGCGCTGCTGTTCGGCAACGGCGGCCGGCAACCCTTCACCGCCGAGTCCATGCGGATCAACGTCGCGCTCGCCGTCGCGGTGCTCGCGTTCGTGCCGGTCCGGGTCCTGCGCGTCGGTGCCGCGCTCAGCGCGCTGCTGCTCGTGGCGGCCTACTACCTGCCCACCCCGATCGGGTCGAACGCGCTGCGCCTGCCGATGCTCTTCGCACTGCCGGTCGTCGCCGCGTTCGCCACGCTCGGCTCGCGGTGGCTGGCCGCCCTGCTGGCCGCCCTGCTCTGGTGGCAGTCGCCGGTGATGACCAGCGACCTGGCCCGGATGGGTTCCGCACCCGTGCACGCCGCGTTCCACGAACCGTTGCTGGACGAGCTGCGCCGGCGGGCGCCCGTCGGCCGGGTCGAGGTGGTGCCGCTGCGCGACCACTGGGAGAGCGCGTACGTGGCGGAGGCGGTGCCGTTGGCGCGCGGCTGGGAGCGGCAGGTCGACGTGGACCGCAACCCGCTGTTCTACGGCTCGGGACCCGACGCGGCCGAGTACGGCGACTGGCTGCGGCGCAACGCGGTCAGCTTCGTGGCGGTGGCGCCCGACGATGTCCCCGACCGGTACGCGCGCAGCGAGGCGGCACTCGTGCTCGCCGGGCAGCCGTACCTGCGTGAGGTGGCGCGGCCCGGCAGGTGGCGGCTCTACGAGGTGGTGGACCCGGCACCACTGGTCTCCCCGCCGGCCAGGCTCGTCGAGTCCACCGCCGCCGGCGTGCGGTTCACCGTCGACGCCCCCGCCGACGTCCTGGTGCGTGTGCGCTGGTCCCGCTGGCTGTCGCTGCCGGGCGCCGACGGTTGCCTGCGCCCCGGTCCCGACGAGTGGACGACCGTCCGCGCCCGGGCCGCCGGCACGTACCGGATCACCAGCAGCCTCTCGCCGGCGGAGCACTGCGGCCCGACCGGCTCGTGACGCCCGCCCGGGGCCACCGGGGAGATCGGCCGCCAGTGCCCACCCGTCTGCGCCCGGCCGCCGTACTGGCAGCATGTCCCGCGTGCCTCACCACCTCGCGCGCTGGATCGGCCTCGCCGGCTCGACGCTGCTCGCCGTGGCCGCGTTCCTCGGCGGAGCGTTCCCCGACGGCGACCTGCGCCCCACCCCGGTCAGCATCTGGCAGGGCCCGTACGGCCCGCTGATCATCGCGACCTGGGCGGTCGGCACCGGCGCGATGGCGTACGCCTGGTGGACGCTGCGCGACCGGGTGCCGTCGACCCGCTGGGCACTGGTCACCATCGGGCTCTGGCTGCTGCCGCTGCTGCTCACGCCGCCGCTGGGCAGCCGGGACGTGTACGCGTACGCCTGCCAGGGCGCCAGCTACGCCGCCGGGCTCAACCCGTACGAGCAGGGCGTCTCCGCGCTGCCGTGCCCGTGGCTGGACAGCATCTCCTACATCTGGCGGGACACCGCGGCGCCGTACGGCCCGCTGTTCGTGCTGCTCGCCGGGGCGGTGGTCGAGGCGACCGGGTCGCTGGTCGGCAGCATCGTGCTGTTCCGGCTGCTCGCCGTCGTCGGAGTGGGGCTGACGGCGGCCAGCCTGCCGGCGCTGGCCCGCCGCTGCGGCGTACCGGCCGGGCGGGCGGTCTGGCTGGCGCTGGGCTCGCCGGTGATCGGGGTGCACCTGGTCTCGGGGGCGCACAACGACGCGCTGATGGTGGGACTGCTCGTCGCCGGACTGGCCGTGGTGGTGTCCCGGCCGGGCCGCCCCGGGCCGCTGCTCGGCGGGGGAGCGCTGCTCGGGCTCGCCGCCGCGATCAAGGTGACCGCGCTGGTCGTGGTGCCGTTCGCGGCGCTGGCCGCGATCGTCGGGGCGTACTCGATCAGGGCGCTGGTGCGCGACGGCGGGTGGGTGGTCGGCGGGGCGGTCGCTGCCGTGATCGGCGCGACCCTCGCCACCGGCCTGGGCTTCGGCTGGGTGACCGGGCTGGAGCAGGGCGGCCTGGTGGTGGCCTGGACCTCGCCGTCGACGGCGGTGGGGCAGACCGTCGGTTACCTCGCCGCGCCGTTCGGCTGGCACGGCGACCCGCTGCCGGCCACCCGGGGGATCGGCATGGCGGCGCTGGCGCTGGTGCTGCTCTGGCTGTGGTGGCGGGCGCGCACCCGGGAGCCGATCTGGCACGCCGGCCTGGCGCTGGCCGCCACCGTCGCGCTCGCCCCGCTCTACCACCCCTGGTACTGGACGTGGCCGCTCGCGGTGCTCGCGGCCACGGCCCGGCGCTCCGGGTGGTTCGCGGTCGTCGCGATCGTCTCGTCGTTCCTGGTGCTCGCCGACGGCACGGGGCTGCCCCGGTACACCAAGACCGTAGGGGCGCCGCTGATGGCGCTGTTCGTGATCGTGGTGGTGGTCCGCTTGGTACGGTCGGCCCGGGCGGCCCGTCGACCGGCCGCCGTGGACTGAGGAGAGGGACGCCGGTGACCGCTCCCGGCGCTGTGCCGGTCCCGCCCGGCACCCCGCCCCCGCCCGGCCCGCCACCCGGGCCTCCGCCGTCGCCCGGACCTGTTCCGCCGTCACCCGGTGCCGCCCGGTCCGCTCGCTACGCCGGCCTGGTCGGGGCGGTGCTGCTGACCGTCGCCGGCTGGCTCGGCGGCGCGCTGCCCGGGGCAGCCACCCCTGCTCGGGGCCTCGGCGACGAGCCGTGGCCCGTCGCGCTGTGGCTCGTCGGCACCGGGCTGATGGTCGGCGCCTGGTGGGCGCTGCGCCGGGGCGCGCCGTCGACGCGGTGGGCGTACCGGACCGCCGGGCTGTGGGCGCTGCCGCTGCTGGCCGCGCCGCCGCTGGGCAGCCGGGACGTCTACTCGTACGCCTGCCAGGGCTGGGCGTACGCGCACGGCGTCGACCCGTACGCCGTCGGTGTGGCCGGGGCCGGCTGTCCCTGGGTGGACGCGGTCGCGCCGATCTGGCGGGACACGCCCGCGCCGTACGGGCCGTTCTTCGTGCTGCTCGCCGCGCTCGCGGTGACCCTCGGCGGCGGCCTGGTGGGCGCGATCGTGGCGTTCCGGCTGCTCGCGGTCGCGGGCGTGCTGCTGACCGCCGGATGCCTGGTCGGGCTGGCCCGGGCCGCCGGCGTACCCACCCGCCGGGCGGCCTGGCTGGCGCTGGCCGGCCCGCTGGTGGGGGTGCACCTGATCGCCGGAGCGCACAACGACGCGGTGATGCTCGGGCTGCTGACGCTGGGCCTGCTCGTGCTGGTCCGCCGGCCCGGCAGGCCGGGGCCGCTGCTGCTGGCCGGGGCGCTGCTCGGGCTGGCGGTGACCGTGAAGGCGACCGCCGTGGTGGTGCTCCCGTTCGCGGCGCTGGCCGCCGTGCACGGCCGTCACACCGTACGGGCGCTGCTGCGCGACGGCGGCTGGCTGGCCGGCGGGGTGCTCGGCGCGGTGGCCGTCACCTCGCTGCTCTCCGGGCTCGGCCTCGGCTGGGTGGGCGGGCTGACCCGCAGCGGCGACTCGGAGCAGTGGACGTCCCCGCCCACGGCGGTCGGCTTCGTCGTCGACTACGCGGGCGGGCTCGCCGGCCGGGAGCCGGGCGCGGTGCCGGTCACCCGCGCGGCGGCGCTGCTGCTGCTCGCCGTGCTGGTGGCGGCGCTGTGGTGGCGGGCCTGGACGGGGCTGCGCCGGGCGAGCGGCGTCGGGCAGCGGGTGGCTCGCCCGGAGGCCGCCCGCCCCCGGGCCGCGTTGCTCGGGGCCGGGCTGGCGCTGGCCGCCACGGTCGCGCTGGCCCCGGTCTTCCACCCCTGGTACGCCACCTGGCCGCTGGCGTTGCTCGCGGTCGCCGCGACGCGTACGACCTGGTTCGTGGCGCCCTGTGCGGCGGCGGCCTTCCTCGCCCTGCCCGACGGCACCAACCTGGCCCGGTTCAGCAAGGCCCCGGGCGCGCTGGCGATGACCGCGCTGGCGGCCGGGCTGGCGGTGTGGGGCCTGCTCCGACTCCGCCGGGCCGGTGCCGCGCGCCCGGACTGAGGGGCCGTGCCGCGCGTTCGGGCTGAGGGGCCGTGCCGCATGTTCGGGCTGAGGGGCCGTACCGCGCGTTCGGGCTGAGGGGCCGTGCCGCGCGTTCGGGCTGAGGGGCCGTGCCGCGCGTTCGGGCTGAGGGGCCGTGCCGCGCGTTCGGGCCGGCGGGGCTCGCGCCGCGTCCCCGGGGCGTCGCGCCCGTGCCGCGCGCCCGTCCGTGGCGCGCTGCGGCTGGCGGGTCCATGATCGTGGGATGAGCGCAGCCGAGGAGCCGTTGCCGGGCAACGCCACCGCCGGTGTGGTGCGCGTCGGCGACACCGTGCGCCGTCCGTCCGGCCCCTGGACCGACGCGGTGGACGCCCTGCTGGGACACCTGCACGCGGTGGGGTTCTCCGGCGCGCCCCGACCCCTGGGCCGGGACGCGCAGGGCCGGCAGGTGCTGGAGTACGTCCCCGGCGAGGTCGGCGCGGCGTCGGGCACGTACCCGGTGGCGGACCTGTTCGCGATCGGCCGGATGCTGGCCGGGCTGCACGAGGCGTTGGCCGGCTTCACCCCGCCGACAGGCGCGGCGTGGCAGCGGCTCATCCCGCCCGACCGGGAGGAACTCTTCTGCCACAACGACGTGGCCCCCTGGAACCTGATCAGGGCGGACCGGGGCTGGGTGCTCATCGACTGGGACGCCGCCGCGCCGGGCTCCCGGCTGTGGGACGTCGCGTACGCCGCGCAGAGCATGGCCGGCCTGCGCCCGGACCGGCCGGTGGCCGAGTCGGCGGCCCGGCTGCGCGCCTTCGCCGACGGCTACCGCCTCGACGAGGCGTCCCGCCCGGCCCTGGCCGGAATGCTCGGCCGCCGCGCCCGGGCGATGTACGACCTGCTGCGCGAGGGCGCGGAGCAGCGGCGCGAGCCGTGGGCCCGGATCTGGACCGAGGACGGCCCGTACTGGCTGGCCACCGCCGACCACCTCGCCGCCCACACGCGGGAATGGGAGGCGGCCCTGCGCTGACCGTCCTGCGGCGAGTGGAACGCTGTGGCTGTCAAAACCCTCGGTTGACAGCCGTGGTGTTCCACTCGCCGCCCGGGTGCCGCTGCCCCTGGTCTACGGGACCCGCTCGGTGGTACGCCCGCAGGACGGGCATCGGTCGCCGGTGCCGACCGGCCAGGGTCCGCGTAGGCGCTTGCGCAGGGCGATCGCCAACGGCAGCAGCGCGGGGCCGGCGACGCCGATGAGGACGGCCGTCGCGGCGAGGGCGTCCCAGCCGGGGTTGGGCGCGCCGCGCATGTTGCCGTCGAGCGCGCCGGCCAGCGGCTGAAGGAAGAGCAAGCCGACCGGGGTCAGCAGCACCAGCAGCGCCCAGCCGCCCCGGGGGTCGGCCCGCAGGGCCAGCCCCGCGCCGAGCAGCAGCACCACGACGAGCAGCGTCACGGCGGCGCCGGGCAGTATCCCACTCGCCGTCCAGCCGTAGTAGCTGACGTAGGAGTCGTAGCGGGGCAGCAGGTTGACACTCGTGAGGCCGGCGGCGGCCATCGCGAGCAGGGGCGCCGCCCGGATCAGCGCCGGCAGCCGTCCGGGCAGGGCCAGCGCCACCAGCCCCAGCCCAACCTGTGGCAGCAGCACGAACAGCGGTGGCCGGGGCAGGCCGGCGAGGGCCGCAACCGGTACGACCGCGACCGTGAGCAGCAGGGCCAGGGCCACCGCGCGGCGGGTCCAAACACCTGGTGCCGCCGCGTGCACGGCTGCGGCGAGCAGCCAGGCCGCCCACACCCCGATCCCGAGCGAGACGAACGGTCCGGCGTGCGGCACGCCCCACTGCGCCATCGGCGGGTGCAGCTCCAGCCCCGACCAGGCCCCCGCCAGCGCCGTCGCGGTGAGGAAGGCGAGGACGGCGGCGAGGCGTACGCCCGGGATCAGGTCGGCGGCCCCGGCGGCCCGCAGCCGCTGGCGCAGGCCGCCGCGCACGAGGTCCGCGGCGTCCGCGGGCGAGGGCCAGCGTTGCCCCGGCCCGGCCAGGTCGAGGTAGGTGCCGACGATCTCCGCGCCGCGTGCCCGCCGGTATTTGGCCGGGTACGCCCGCAACAGGCGGTGGTAGCGCCGCTCCAACTCGCTCATGCCAACCCCCCGGCGGTACGCGGCGCGAGCGGTCGGGCCGCGCGGGCGCGCAGGCGGGCGGTGGCCGCCTCGACGTTGCGGCGCAGGCGCTCGGTCTCGGCGCTCAGCGTGGCGTCGCCGGCGGGGGAGAGGCGGTAGTAGCGGCGCAGTCGGCCGTCCACCACCTCCTCGCGGTCGACCTCGACCAGGCCGGCGTCGGTCAGCCGGTCGAGCGCGCCGTAGAGGGTGCCGGGCCGCAGCGACACGCGCCCGTCGGAGAGGGCGGCGACCTCGCCGATCAGGCCGTAGCCGTGCATCGGCTCGCCGGCCAGCGCGGTGAGGATCAGGAAGGTGGGTTCGCGCAGCGGTGTGTCCACGCCAGCAATATAACGGACGCGAAGGTATTCAGTGGCCCGTTACATGGCTGGGGCGCCGCCCGGCCGCCTCGGCGGGCGAGGTAGGGGCGCGGATCGCGCGTCGAGTGGAACACCACGGGTGTCAAAGCCTTCCCGTGGCACCCGTGGTGTTCCACCGGCCGCGATCGCGGAGCCGGTCGGGCGGAGGGCGGTCCGGCCGGGCGGGGAAGGCGCGCGGTGAACGCGGGGGTGCGCGGTGAACGCAGGAAGGCCCCGGGGGGGACTTGGGTTCTAGGGATCGTTGCAACGCCTGACCTGATCAGGGGTTGCAGTGTTCGAGATCCGTGGAGATCGCCGGCCGCAGGGAGCGAAGAAGCT
>NZ_SLVT01000012.1:0-219699 GCF_004345505.1 Micromonospora sp. CNZ303
TAGACGTCGTTGAGGGTGCCGTGGGTGAAGGTGACGATGTCGTCGCGTCCGTCGCCGGTGAAGTCCGTGGGCGAACCCGCCAGATACCGGCCACCGGACCCGCCACCCGCGTTGACCAGGGAGATGTAGTGGTTCCAGTTCCAGTGCGGGCCCGGGTCGGTGTGGTCGTTGCCCGGCAGCTCGTGGTGCCCCTTGATCGCGGTACGGTTCTTCGGCAGGCCGTACTTGTCGCAGAGGTAGCGGGTCAGTGCGGCCGACGAGCGGTACATGGACTCGGTGAACCAGCTCGGGTTGTCGACGAAGCCCTCGTGCTCGATGCCCACCGAGTACGGGTTGGCCGACCGCGCGTGGTAGGCGGTGTCGCCCTCGCGCACCATCTGGGTGATCTCGCCGTTGCTCGACTTCACCACGTAGTGGGCGCTCACTCCCGCCGACGGGTTCTGGAACCAGCTCACCGTGCCGGCGTACGAGCCCTGGGTCACGTGCACCACGACAGTGGTGATCCGCGAGGAGCGACCCACCGCGTAGTTGCCGCCGTACGCCGAGATCCACCGGGCCGGCGCGTACTCGGGCACCGCCGCGGCGAGGGTGCCCGGTGCCGCCGCCCCGGCGGGGACGACGCGGGCGTACCGGCCGAGTTCCGGCTGCACCCGCTGGGGCGTGACCCGCACGGAGGGCGCGCCGATGCCGGCCCGGAGGAGGTCGTAGACGTGGTCGGCGTACAGGCGGGCCGTCGCGTCGTCGGCGGCGTGCGCGTACCGCGCGACCACCGGGTACCAGGCGGAGATCCGGTCCCGGTCGGCGGCCGTGAGCCGCTCGGCGTCGGCGATGTCCCGCAGGAGGGCCGCGCCGCCCCTGATGTTGGCCGAGGTCACCGACTTCAGGGCGGCCACCGGTTGCCCGGTCAGTTCGGCCGCCCGTTCCAGCGTGCGCTGGCGGGGGTTGCTGACCAGGTGCATGACGCCGTAGCCGTTGGCCTGGCTGGGCTGCCCCTCGTGTCCGTCGAGCCGGGTCTCGCCGTAGCCGACGGCGACCAGCAGGTCCCTGGGTACGTCGAACTCGCCGGCCGCCCGGGTGAAGGCCGCCTCCAGCGGACCGGCCGACCCGGCCGGCGAAGCGGCGGCCGGCGCGACGGGGCTCAGCAGCGCCGCCGCGAGGACGACGGCGGCACCCCCGCGCCAGGAGAGTCTGTCGGGTCTCATGGTGGTCTCCCGTCCGCGGGTCACAGGGTGGTCTCGCCGTTGAGGCCGAAGAAGTCGTGCCACTTGGCGCTGGGGTTGAAGGTGGTGCCGGTGGAGAGCGCGACGTGGACGTCGTTGGTGGTGCCCTTGGTGAAGACGACGATGTCGTCCTTGCCGTCGCCGTTGGCGTCGGCGAGGTAGGGGAATTCGCCGGCGAGGCAGAAGAAGTCGTGCCATTTGACGGTGGTGCCGGCGAATGATGTGCCGGTGGAGGTGGCGGCGTAGACGTCGGCGTTGGTGTTGCAGGTGAAGGTGACGATGTCGTCGCGTCCGTCGCCGTTGATGTCGCCGACGCGGGGGAGTTCGGTGCCGACGGCGAACAGGTCGTGCCACTTCTGGGGCGCGCCGAAGGCGCTGCCGGTGGAGAGGGCGACGATGACGTCGGAGGCGGTGGCGGGGCCCTGGGTGAAGGTGATGATGTCGTCGCGTCCGTCGCCGTTGACGTCGCCCAGGGCCGGGTACTCGCCGGCGATGGAGAAGTACTCGTGCCACTTCACGGCGGTGCCGGCGAACGATGACCCGGTGGACAGCGCCACGTAGACGTCGCCGGCCGCGTTGTGGGTGAAGGCGACGATGTCGGCGCGTCCGTCGCCGTTGACGTCGCCGACCGCGCCGATCTCCGCGCCGGGGGCGAACCAGTCGTGCCACTTCTGGCCGCCGCCGAAGCTGGTGCCGTTCGACAGCGCCACGTACACGTCGCCGGTGTTGCCGTGCGCGAAGGTGACGACGTCGTCGCGGCCGTCGCCGTTGACGTCGCCGGTCGAGGCGGTCTCGCCGCCGATGGAGAAGAAGTCGTTCCACTTCACCGAGGTCCCGGCGAAGCCGGCGCCCGTGGAGGTGCTCACGTAGACGTCGGCGAGGGCGTTCTGGGTGAAGCTGACGATGTCGTCGCGCCCGTCGCCGCTGACGTCGGTGGCGGACCCGCCGGCGATGGCGTGGGTCCGTGCCGCCTCGTCGAGCAGGGTCCGCGCCTTCGCCGCCACCTGGTCGTAGCGGTCGGGGAAGCCGGAGCGCTGCACGCACTGGGCGACCTGGCCGGCGCTGTAGCGGGGGTTGTTGCGGTCGCAGACGATCGCGCGGGTGACGTACTGGGTGGTGGCGTAGACCGGGTCCATGATCTGCTCCGGCGTGCCCCAGCCGTAGTCCCACCGCTGCTGGAACACCCCGAGCGAGGACTTGTCGCCGCACGGCAGGTTGTTCATGTGCGACTCGACCCAGCCGGCCTCGAACGCGGACAGCATGACCTTGTCGTTGACGTTGTGGGCGCGGGCGACCCGGTAGACGATCACGCTGATCGCGGGGTCGTGGTTGGCGGGGATGGAGGTGCAGGCCAGCGTGCCGATCGGGGCGTCGGCCTGCGCCGGCGCGGTCGCCACGACCGACGCCAGCGCGGTGCAGAGGCCGACCAGCAGGGCGAGGGGAGTACGTCTCACGATGCTCCTCTGAGGGGTGTCAGCGGCGCGGCGAGCGGTTCCGCCACAAAGGCGCGCCGCCGCCAGGAGGGCCGCCGGGGCTGACGGGTGCGTCGCCGCGTCGACACCTCCCCGTCGGTGGGAAATCGATTGCCGAGGAGTATCGCCAGGACCCCGACGGCTGTCAATGCGCCCTGGAATCTTCCTTCGGCAACTGAGCGGTGCCGGTAAAGTATTGACATCTCGCGATGCCCCCCGGTTAACTCCCGAGCAATCGATTTCTCGCGGCTCCGACGGTCAACCTGGAGGGACATCCATGAAGCCCCACCTCCGCCGCTGGCTGGCTCTGGCCGCGGCGCTGGCGACCATGATCCCCCCGACGGCGGCGCACGCCGCCGAGCCCGCCCCGGCCCCGCGCGGTGTCGCGGCGCTCGCCGTCGCCGACGACAAGGGCCCGGTCGGCTGGGACGTCTACCGCCGCCTCGACCGGCTGCCCGAGCTGGCGGCCGGCAGCCGCACCCGGCAGTTCTCCAGCTTCGCCCGGGACGGCTCCAACGACGACGGCTTCGTCGGCACCTACTCGTGCCTGCGCCAGGCCGGCGGCTGCGTCATCGCCGAGGACCACGGAGCCGGCGAGGTGCAGTCGATCTGGTTCACCCGCGACGACGGCAACGTCAGCGCCACCGGCTGGATCCGCGTCGAGCTCGACGGCGTCACGGTGGTCGACACCAGCCTCCAACGCCTCGTCGACGGCGGTCTCGGCGCCCCGTTCGTGTGGCCGCTGGTCACCAACGCCGACCAGACCTCCGGCGGGGTCACCGTCAAGGTTCCCATGCCGTACCGCGAGTCCATGCGGATCACCACCCAGTTCAACCCGCTGTTCCACCACGTCACCTACCGCACGTTCGCCGACGCGGTCGGAGTGTCCAGGTTCGACCCCGCCGACCCCGCCGCCGACGTGGTCGAGAAGCTGCGCGCCGCCGGCCAGCGCGACCCGAAGCCGAGCCAGCCGGGCGCGAGCACCAGGGCCGCCCGGGTCGACGTCCCGGCGGGTGGGCAGTCGACACTCGCCACGCTCACCGGCCCCGCCGCGGTCACGGCGCTGCGGCTGCGGCTGCCCGACGCCGCCGCCACCGCGCCGACGCTGTCGGGCCTGCGGCTGCGGATCACCTTCGACGGGCGCGCCACCGTCGACAGCCCCGTGGGCGAGTTCTTCGGCGCCGGGCTCGGCGAGCGCTCCGTACGCTCGCTGATGTTCGCCATGGACTCCGCACCCGGCGGCTGGTACAGCGCCTGGTGGCCGATGCCCTTCCGCTCCACCGTGACGATCTCGGTCGCCAACACCACCGGCGCCCCCGTCGCCGGCGTCCAGGCGGAGGTGACCACCGCGCCGGGCGCCGCCTGGACCCGCGCCCTCGCCCACGACGGCGCCGCCGGCTACTTCACCACCCAGTCCCGCCGCGCGGAGACGGCCGGGGGCGACGACTGGATCGTCGCCGAGCAGTCCGGCCGGGGACGGTTCGTCGGAGTGTCCCAGACCGCCCGCGGCCACATCGTCGGCGGCAACACCCGCAACTACCTGGAGGGCGACGAGCGCGTCCACGTCGACGGCTCGCCCACGCCGCAGATCTACGGCACCGGCACCGAGGACTTCTACGAGTCCGGGTGGTACTTCAACCGGGGGGAGTACAGCGGCGTCTTCACCGGCAACACCGCCCACCAGTTCCGCTCCGGCGGCTGCGTCGACGAGTGCGACGCCATGTACCGGCTGATGATCGGCGACGCGGTGCCCTACGCCACGGCGCTGCGTTTCGGCATCGAGCACGGCCCCGCCAACGACATGCCGGCGAACTACGCCTCGACCGCCTTCCTCTACACCCAGCCGACCGTCGCCCTGCGCCGCACCGACACGCTGGTCACCGGCGACGCCGCCAGCCGCGCCGGGCACGCCTACACCGACTCCGGGACCCAGTATCCGCTGACCACCGCGTACGAGGGCGACGACGACAACGCTCCCGTCGCCGGCCAGGTACGCGCCACCGGCGGCGCCGCCAGCTTCCGGCTCGCCGTGGACCCCGCCAACCAGGGCGTACGGCTGCGCCGGCACGGCGACCAGACGGGCGCGTACCAGCAGGTCGCCGTGTCGGTCGACGGCCGCCCGGCCGGCGTGTGGCGGCAGCCGCTGGGCAACGACCGGCAGCGCTGGCTGGCCGACGAGTTCGTCCTCCCGGCCGCGCTGACCGCCGGCCGCTCGGCGGTCACCCTCACCCTCACCCCGGCGGCCGGCGCACCGGCCTGGACGGCGGCCCGCTACGAGGCCGACAGCATGGTTCCCCCGTTCCTCGACGTCACGTCGCCGGGCGCGGTCGCCGGGCTCGGTCTGGCCGGCGGTCGGGTGCACGCCCTCGGCCTGTCCTGGTCGGCGTCGCCGGACGACGTGGGCGTCGCCGGCTACCGGGTCTACGCCTCGCGCAACCCCAACGTCGCGACCACCCCCGCCAACCTGGTCGGCACGACCCGGACGACCACCTTCCGGCACGGCCCGCTGCCGGCCGGACAGACCCGCCACTACCGCATCGTCGCGGTCGACGGCGCCGGCAACGCCTCCGCGCCCTCGGCCGAGGTGTCGGCCACCACCCGCACCCGCAACACCAGCGACGCCAACGGCGACCGTCGCGACGACGCCGTCGCGTTCACCCGGGGCGCCACCGCCGACGTGACCACGTCGGTGTCGGACGGCACCCGGTTCGTGCCGGACGGCCGGAGGTGGAACGACTTCTTCGCCGTCGGCGAGGAGATCCCGTTCACCGGCGACGTCGACGGCGACGGGCGGGCCGACGTCATCACCTTCACGCGGGGCGACAGCGCCGACGTCTACGTGGGGCTCTCCACCGGCACGACGTACGCCGCCGGGGTCAGGTGGCACGACTTCTTCGCCACGGGTGCGGAGATTCCCGCCGTCGGCGACGTCAACGGCGACGGGCGCACCGACATCATCACCTTCACCCGGGGCGCCGCCGCCGACGTGTACGTGGCGCTGTCGACCGGCAGCGGCTTCGGCCCCGGCGTCAAGTGGCACGACCACTTCGCGCTCGGCGACGAGTTGCCGGCGGTGGGCGACGTCGACGGCGACGGGCGCGACGACATCGTGACGTTCACCCGGGGCGCCACCGGCGACGTGTTCGTCTCCCGCTCCGACGGGACGCGGTTCGTCGAGGACGGCTGGAAGTGGCACGACTCGCTCGCGCTCGGCGACCAGCTGCCGGCGCTGGGCGACGTCGACGGCGACGGGCGCGACGACGTGGTGACGTTCACCCGGGGCACCGCCGGCGACGTGTTCGTGGCGCTCTCCGACGGCACGCGCTTCGTCGCGCAGGCCGGCAGGTGGCACGACTGGTTCGCGGTGGGCGACGAGCTGCCCGGCATCGGCGACTTCAACGGCGACGGAAGGGCGGACCTCGTGACGTACACGCGGGGAACCAGTGCGGACGCGTACGTGGCGCTGTCGACCGGCGGCGGATTCGGCGCGGGCGTCAGGTGGCACGACCAGTTCGCGCCCGGCACCGACCTGCCCCGCCCGAGCGTGTCGTGATGCGCGCGCCCAGGATGCTCGCGGTGCTCCTGCTCGGCGCCGCCCTGCTGGCCGTCCCGGCCGCGCCGGCCGCCGCCGAGGACGTCGTCCGAGCGGAGGCGGAGTCGCTGACGGTGACCTCCTCGACCGCCCCGGTCGAGGCGCAGGCCAACTGCTGCGGGGTCGCCTGGTCGGCCGGCCGCCAGCTCTGGCTGCGTGCCGCCCGGGCGGGGGACTCGGTCACCGTGGCGCTGCCGCCGGTGCCGGCCGGGCAGTACGACATCGGCGCCGTGCTCACCCGCGCCGCCGACTACGGCACGCTGCGCTTCGCCGTCGACGGGGTGGCCGTCGGCCAGCTCTTCGACGGCTACGCCCCGACCGTGCGGCGCGTCGAGGCCGTACCGCTGGGATCGGCCTCGCTCGCCGCCGGCAGCCACCGGCTGACGGTGACGGTGACCGGCCGCTCCGCCTCCTCGACGGGGTTCTTCGCGGGCCTGGACACGCTCACCCTGCGCCGCGTCGGCCCGCTGGCGGCGGTCACCACGACGGCGTACGAGACGGTGGCCGAGACGCCGGCGCGGGGGCCGCTGACCCGGGTCTACGACCCGGGCGTGGGGGAGCCGACGGCGTGGTACTACAACGACCACACGATCGTGCGCGACCAGCGGACCGGGCTGTGGCACGCCTTCGCCATCGCCCACGCCGAGCCCGGCGCGCCGCAGGACGAGAAGAGCTTCGGCCACGCCACGGCGCCCACCCCCACGGGCCCGTGGACGAAGCAACGACCGGCGTTGACGGCCGACCCGTCGAGGGGCGAACAGTGGATCTGGGCGCCTCACGTCGTCCACGACCAGGGCACCTACTACATGTTCTACGCGGCCGGCAGCCCCGACTACGCGAACTACCGGATGCACCTGGCCACCTCGACCGACCTGTTCACCTGGACCCGCAGCCCGGCAAACCCGCTGTTCACCGACGGCTGGGAGGCACGCGACCCGATGGTGACCCGGGTCGGCGACCGCTGGGTCATGTACTACACGGCGACCTCGAACCCGCAGGGCGGCAACCACGTGGTCGCGTACCGCACCAGCACCGACCTGCGGACGTGGAGCGGCCGGGGCGTGGCGTACGCGTCGCCGCACACCGGCCGGGCCGCCGGGCAGACGGAGTCGCCGTTCGTGGTGCGCCGGGGGGACTGGTGGTACCTCTTCGTCTGCTGCGACGGCACCGACTACGGCGCGGCGTACCGGCGCACCGCCGTCTACCGCAGCCGCGACCCCCTGCGTTTCGAGGGGGCGGAGAAGGTGACCGTGCTCGACGCGCACGCCGCCGAGGTCGTGGTCGACGGGGAGAACTGGTACCTGAGCCACGCCGGCTGGGGCCAGGGCGGGCTGTGGCTCGCCCCGCTAACCTGGTCGACCGGGGTCGTCGCCCGGGGCTACCAGGTGAGCACCGGCTTCCTGCGCGCCGACGTGCGCACCTGGCCGCACACCCGGATCGCGTCCCTGGCGGTCGACCCGGCCGGCGCGGGGGCGTACCGGCCGGCGTTGGACTCGTCGCACCGGGGCACCGGACCGTACCTGGCGGTCGGCCGCTTCGACGTCACGGACCGGGCGGGCCCGCCGGCGAGGGTGGACGTCTCCGCCGACGGTTCCCGGATCAACCTGGTCGGCATGCGGATGGGCGACGAGCCGGTCACCGCCGACTGGCTGCTGACCGTGGCGCCCCGCTGGACCGGGCCGGCGCTGCAGAGCGACGTCACCTGGTCGGTGACCGGCCCGACGACGGCGCCGGTGTGGGAGGTGGCGTTCAACGTCGACGGCGCCCTGCCGGCGGTCGGGGATCCCGCCGTCGCGGCCCGGTCGACGGGGGACGTGTCGGGGATGCCGACCTGGTCGATGACCTCCGGGGCGAGTCTGTCCCTCGTGACCGCCCACCGCTGGGCCTCGGCGTGGCGCGGCGACAACACCTGGTACGACGCCGGCCACGCGATGGCGGCCTGGCAGCCGCTGTGGCGCAACGGGGGCACCGCGTGGCCGCCGGGGGCGTACCCGGGCGGGACGTGGCGGTTCGCCGCCAGCGGGGTGGGGCGGGACACCGCGTTCGCCGAGACCGTGCACGCGGCGGTCAACGCGGTGCCCTGAGGGGCCGCCGGTGCGGGCCGGGCGGTGGGGTGACGGCCCGGCCCGCACCGGGGGCGTTGACATCACTTCGATGCCCGCCTATGTTGCCAGAAATCGATTTCCGATCTCTCCCGGAGGCCCGCGTGAGCGACCAGGTGATCGTCGCCATGTCCGGCATCACCAAGCGCTTCGGCGGCGTCCACGCCCTGCGCGGCGTGGACCTCACCCTGCGCGCCGGCGAGGTCCACGCCCTGCTGGGGGAGAACGGGGCCGGGAAGTCCACCCTGATCAACGTCCTCTCCGGCGTCGTCACCGACCACGACGGGGAGATCTCGATCGGCGGCCGGCCCGCGCGCTTCACCGGCCCGGCCGCCGCCCAGGCCGCCGGCATCGCCACGATCCACCAGGAACTCGACCTGGTGCCAGCGCTCTCCGTGGCCGAGAACCTGGTGCTCGGCCGGGAACCGCGCACCCGGCTGCGGACGCTCGACCGGCGGGCGATGACCCGCGCCGCCCGGGAGTGGCTGGGCCCGCTCGGCGCCCAGATCGACCCGCGCCGGCCCGTCGGTTCGCTGCGCGTCGGCGAGCAGCAACTCGTCGAGATCGCCAAGGCGCTCTCCCTCGACGCCCGCGTCCTCGTCATGGACGAGCCGACCGCCGCGCTCGCCGACGCCGAGGTGCGGCGGCTGATGTCCACCATCCGCGCGCTGCGCGAGCGCGGCGTGGCCGTCGTCTACATCTCCCACCGCCTCGAGGAGATCGAGCACATCGCCGACCGGGCCACCGTCCTGCGCAACGGCGAGGTGGCCGGCACGCTGCGCCCGGACCGCGCCGACCGGCAGCGGATCATCACGCTGATGGTCGGTCGCCCCGCCGAGGCGCTGTTCAGCGCGGGATCCGCCGGGCCCGCCCGCCCCGCGGGGCCCCCGGTGCTGGAGGTCGACGACCTCGCCGTACGGCCCCGGGGCACCCGGCCCGGGCGCTGCGAGCCCGCCGGCGTCAGCCTGACCGTCCGCGCCGGGGAGATCGTCGGCCTGGCCGGCCTAATGGGGGCGGGCCGCACCGAACTGCTGGAGACCCTGTACGGCGCCGGCCCGCCCGGTCGCCGCAGCGGCCAGGTCCGGCTGGCCGGCCGCCCGTACGCCCCGCGCGGCCCCCGCGCCGCCCTGCGCGCCGGCGTCGGCTTCGTGCCGGAGGACCGCCGCCGCTCCGCCCTGGTGCTCGAGCACCCCGTCGGCCGCAGCATCGTGCTGGCCGCCCTGCGCCGGGTCAGCACCGCCGGAGTCGTCCGCGCCGGACGCGAGCGCGACGCGGTGCGCCAGCAGGTCGCCGCCCTGGCGATCAAGACGTCGTCGGCCGCCGCGCCCGTCGGCTCGCTCTCCGGCGGCAACCAGCAGAAGGTCGTCTTCGCCCGGCACCTGCTCACCCGCCCCCGCCTGCTGCTGCTCGACGAGCCGACCCGGGGCGTCGACGTCGGCGCCAAGGCGGAGATCTACCGGCTGCTACGGCGGCTCGCCGACGACGGGATGGGCATCCTGCTCGCCTCGTCGGAGCTGCCCGAGCTGACCGGCGTCTGCGACCGGATCGTGGTCCTGCGGCGCGGACGGGCCGTCGCGGACCTCGCGGCCGACGGGTGCACCGGCGAGGACATCCTGACCGCGGCCATGGGCGGCACGGCCGCCGGAAGGGACGACCGATGACCCACCTGCGCGCACCCGACCAGGGGTCCGGCACGCCGCTGGCGCCCGCCGGCGGCGACCCGGCGGCCGGCGCCGGCCGGTGGCGCCGGAGCGGCGGCCGGGGCGACCTCGTCGAGCGGCTCTTCGCCGTGCAGAGCCTCTTCGCGCTGCTGCTGGTGTTCGTGCTGGCCATCGCCGTCTCGCCCCGCCGCGACGGGGAGATCCTCTTCCTGTCCACGGAGAACCTCGGCAACATCGTCCGCGCGGTGTCCGAGATCGGGATCATCGCCATCGGCATGACGTTCGTCGTCCTGCTCGGCGGCATCGACCTCTCCGTCGGCGCCATCCTCGGCCTCTCCGCCGTCGGCACCGCGACGCTGATGGTCGACTCCGGGCTCGGCATCCTGCCCGCGGTCACCGTCGTGCTGCTGATCGGCGCCCTCTTCGGCGCGTTGCAGGGCTACGCGACGGCCCGGCTCGGCATCCAGTCGTTCATCGTCACCCTCGCGGGACTCCAGGTCGCGCGCGGCCTCGCCCGCATCTGGTCGGGCGGGCTCGGCATCCCCATCGCCTACGGCGACGGCCCGCAGGAGGCGCCCCCGGCGTTCGAGATCCTCAACGGCACGATCAACGGGGTGCTGCCCGTCCCGGCGGTGCTGTTCATCGGCATCGGGGTGGCCGCGATCGTCGTGCTGCGCAAGACCGCGTTCGCCCGCCACGTCTACGCCATCGGCGGCAACGAGAAGGCCGCCCGGCTCTCGGGCGTGCCCGTGCTGCGGGTCAAGGTCGCGGTCTTCGCCATCGCGGGCCTGCTCGCCGCCGTGGCCGGCATCATCCACGCCGGACAGCTCAACCAGGGCAGCCCCAACGACGGCGCCGGCTACGAACTCGACGCCATCGCCGCCGTGGTCATCGGCGGCACCAGCCTCGCCGGGGGTACCGGCTCGATGGGCGGCACCCTCGCCGGGGCGCTGCTGCTCGGCATCCTCAACAACATCCTCGCGCTCAACAACATCGACGCCAACGTGCAGCTGCTGATCAAGGGGCTGGTGATCGTGGCCGCCGCCGGGTTGCAGAAGCTCCGCCGCAGCATCGTCTGAACCGCCACCGAACAAGGAGCGTCATCATGCGCACCCGTACCGTCCTTCTCGCGCTGCTGTGCACCGGCGCGCTCGTCACCTCCACCGCGTGCAGCGTGGAGAAGCCGTCCGACGGCGGCGACGCCACGGCCGCGAAGTGCGGCGCCGGCAAGGACTTCCTCATCGGCATGTCGCAGGCCAACAACGCCGAGCCCTACCGGCAGGTCATGAACAACGACGTGCAGACGGCGGCGAGGTCCGTCCCCGGGTTCACCGTGGTGGTCGCCGACGCGGCGCAGGACAACAGCAAGCAGGTCGCCGACGTGGAGAACTTCCTCACCCAGAAGATCGACCTGCTGGTCATCTCGCCGAACGAGGCCAAGCCGCTGACCGCGGTGGTGCGCAAGGCGTACGACCGGGGGGTCCCGGTGATCGTGCTCGACCGCAAGGTGGAGGGCGAGGCGTACACGGCCTTCATCGGCGGGGACAACGTCGCCATCGGCAGGGCGGCCGGCGAGTTCTACGCCACCACGCTGCTGCCCGCCGGCGGCAAGGTCATCGAGATCGCCGGACTGCCCGGCTCCACGCCGGCGGCCGAACGCGCCCAGGGCTTCCGGGAGGGCATCGCGGCCAACCCGAAGATCGACGTCGTCGCCTCCCAGCCCGGGGACTGGCTGCGGGAGAAGGGCCAGTCGGCGGCCGACGCGCTGCTCAAGGCCCACCCCGACGCCGCCGCCGTCTACGCCCACAACGACCCGATGGCCGAGGGCGCGTACCTGGCCGCGAAGGCGGCCGGGCTGCACACGAAGGTGAAGTTCACCGGCATCGACGCCCTGCCGGTGCCGTCGGGCGGCATCAAGGCCGTCGAGCAGGGCCGGCTGGCGGCCACCTTCCAGTACGCCACGGGCGGCCGGGAGGCCGTCGACCTGGCCCGCCGGATCCTGGTCGACTGCGCCGAGGACGTCCCGCGTACCACCACCCTCGACACGATGCGCGTCACGAAGGAGAACGCCGCAGAGACGTACGCGAAGCTCGGTGGCGTCGCCTGACCGCCGGGCCGGCGCGGCCCGGCGGGCCACGACCCGGACCTGGAAGAGCGAGGGAGACCTGGCATGACGGTGGCCGCGGTGCTCGGGGTCGACATCGGCACGTCCAGCAGCAAGGGCGTCCTCGTCGACCTGTCCGGGCGCGTGCTGCGCTCCCGCGTCCGGGAGCACCGGGTGGACCGGCCGCGACCCGGCTGGGTGGAGATGGACGGCCGCATCTGGTGGGACGAGTTCGTCGCCCTCACCCGTGAGCTGCTCGCCCCGGGCGACGCCCACGTGGTGTCGGTCGGGGTCAGCGGGATGGGGCCGTGCGTGCTGCTCACCGACGCCGCCGGCACGCCTCTGCGCCCGGCCGTCCTCTACGGCGTCGACACCCGGTCCACGCCGCAGATCGCCCGGCTGACCGAGCGCTTCGGCGCGGACGAGATCCTGCGCCGGTGCGGCTCGACGCTGTCGACCCAGGCGGCGGGGGCGAAGGTCGCCTGGGTCGCCGACGCCGAGCCGGAGTTGTTCGCCCGGGCCCGGCGGCTGTTCATGCCGAGCAACTGGCTGGTCTGGCAGCTGACCGGCCGGTATCTGCTCGACCAGCACTCGGCCAGCCAGTGCACGCCGCTGTACGACAGCGCGACGCAGACCTGGTACCGCCCCTGGGCCGACGAGATCGCCCCGGGGCTGGAGTTGCCCGAGCTGCGGTGGCCCGGCGACGTGGCGGGGGCGGTCACCGCCGGGGCCGCCGCGACCACCGGGCTGCCGCCGGGCACCCCGGTCGTGACCGGGACGATCGACGCCTGGTCGGAGGCGCTCAGCGTGGGCGCCCAGGGCGTCGGCGACCTGATGCTCATGTACGGCACCACGATGTTCCTCGTGCACACGGTGCCGCACCCGCTGACCAGCCCGTCGCTGTGGGGCACGGTCGGCGCGCTGCCGGGCACCCGCAACCTGGCCGGCGGCATGGCGACCTCCGGGGCGATCACCGGATGGCTGCGGGAGCTGTTCGACGCCGCCGACTACCCCGAGCTGCTGCGCCTGGCCGAGCGGTCCGGGCCGGGCGCGCGGGGCCTGCTCCTGCTGCCGTTCTTCGCCGGCGAGCGCACCCCCATCCTGGATCCCGACGCCCGGGGCGTCATCGCCGGCCTGACGCTCTCCCACGGGCGCGGCGACATCTACCGCGCGGCGCTGGAGGCGACCGGGCTGGCCGTGCGCCACAACATCGAGACGATCGAGGCGGCCGGCGGCGACATCCGCCGCGTCGTGGCGGTGGGCGGCGGCACCCGGGGCGACCTCTGGACGCAGATCGTCTCGGACGTCACCGGCCGGGCACAGCACATCCCGTCGGTCACCATCGGCGCGAGCTACGGCGCCGCGTTCCTCGCCGCCGGCGCGGTGCAGCGGGTCGACATCCACCGGTGGAACCCGATCCGGGAGGTCCGCGAGCCGCGCCCGGCGCTCGCCGCCGACTACGCGGAGCTGTACGGGCTGTACCGGCAGCTCTACGCCGGCTCGAAGTCCGTCGCCCACGCGTTGGCCGCCCGGCAGACGCGCCTCGCGACCCCGCCCCAGCCAGGTACCGACGAGCCAGTGGAGGAAGTCAACCCGTGAGCAACTACACCATGCCGGTGCTGGTCGACCCGCCGGCCGCCGCCCCCCGGACGGTCTACACGGTCGCCAGCGGCGACCTGCGGCCGGCCGCCAACGTCACCGGTTGGCCGACCCAGCAACGCCTGGAGGCGGACCTCGCCGACGCGGTGACGGCCCTGGGCTGGCAGACCCGGCGGGCCCATCCCGTGGATGCCGGCGCGGGCCACGGCTTCATCGACAGCCAGCGCGCCGGCATCGAGGTCTTCCAGGGGATCCCGGTCGACGCCCCGCTCGTCGTCGTGGAGGCGGTGTGGCAGTACAGCCACCACGTGCTGGCCGGGCTGCGCGCCCACCGCGGCCCGATCCTGCTCGTGGCGAACTGGAGCGGGGAGTTCCCCGGCCTGGTCGGCCTGCTGAACCTCGCCGGCAGCCTCACGAAGGCGGGCGTGCGGTACTCGGCGCTGTGGAGCGAGGACTTCACCGACGAGTGGGCGCGCGACGGGCTGAAGGCCTGGCTGGAGACCGGCGAGGTGGTCCACGACGAGAGCCACGTGCGGGACCTGCCGCCGTTGCCGCCCGACCCCGAGGTGGGGCTCGGCGTGGCGCTGGCCCGCCAGCTGCGACGCCGACCGGCCGTCGTCGGCGTCTTCGACGAGGGCTGCATGGGCATGTACAACGCGATCATCGACGACGAGCTGCTCAACCCGCTCGGCATCTACAAGGAGCGGCTGTCGCAGAGCGCGCTGGTCGCGGAGATGTCGCGGGTGAGCGACGAGGAGGCGCACGCGGTGCGGGCGTGGCTCGACGCCGCCGGCATGACCTTCCACACCGGCACGGACGAGGCCACCGAACTGACCGACGCCCAACTGCACAGCCAGTTCAAGATGTACGTCGCCGCGTTGCGCATCGCCGACGACTTCGGCCTGGACGCGGTCGGCATCCAGTACCAGCAGGGCCTCAAGGACACGGTGCCGGCGAGCGACCTGGCCGAGGGGCTGCTCAACGACGTGTCCCGGCCACCGGTCACCAGCCGGGACGGCACGCGCGAGCTCTACGCGGGGCGGGCCCTGCCGCACTTCAACGAGGTCGACGAGGGCGTGGCGGTGGACTCGCTGGTCACCAACCGGATCTGGACCGCGATGGGGATGGACCCGGCCACGACCCTGCACGACATCCGCTGGGGGGAGTCGTACGGGCCGGACTTCGTCTGGGTGTTCGAGATCTCCGGCTCAGTGCCCGCCTCGCACAACGGCGGCTACGACCGGTCGTACAGCATGCGGCAGCCGCCGATGTACTTTCCGCTGGGCGGCGGCACCCTCAGCGGCGTCTCCCGGCCGGGCGAGATCGTCTGGTCGCGGATCTTCATCATGGACGGGGTGCTGCACGCCGACCTGGGCCGGGGCACCGTGGTCGAGCTGCCGGCCGCCGAGACGCGGCGCCGGCTGCGGGCCACCACCCCGCAGTGGCCGATCATGCACGCCGTCCTGCACGGCGTGGGCCGCGACCAGTTGATGGCGCGGCACAAGGCCAACCACGTCAACGTGGTCTACGCCGACGACGCCGACGCCGCCGACCGGGCCCTGCGGGTCAAGGCCGCGATGCTCGACGCGATGGGGGTGCGGGTGCACCTGTGCGGCGACGTGGCGCTGTGACCCGGGCGGGTGGCCCGTCGCCGGCTCACCGGGCCCGGGCGGGCCCACCCGCGCCGGCCTCGGGCTGTCCGTCCGGCAGGGAGCGGACCGAACTCTCGCGGATCCGCAGGGTCGTCCGCAGGGTGACGGTCGAGGACGCCTTCGCGGGGTTGGCGATCCGCTCGGTGAGCAGCGACGCCGCGGCCCGCCCCAGGTCGTACGTGGGCTGCGCGACGGTGCTCAGCGAAGGCCGCACCAGGTGGGCCCAGGGAATGTCGTCGAACCCGACCACGCCGCACCGGGTGGGCACGGCGACGCCCCGGTCGACCAGGCACTCCACCGCGCCCACCGTCATCAGGTTGTTGGCGACGAAGACCGCGTCCGGCGGCTCGGCCGCGTTCAGCAGGGACGCCATGGCCCGGTAGCCGCCGTCCTCCCGGAAGTCGGCGTACCGGATGAGGTCCTCCGGCGCGCTCCGGCCGGCGGCGCGCAGGGCCTGCTGGTATCCGCGTAGCCGCTGGACGGCGGTGGAGATCCGCCGGGGTCCCGTGACGCAGGCGATCCGGTGGTAGCCGCTGTCGATCAGGTGGGCGGTGGCCGTCTCGGCGCCGTGGACGTTGTCCACGAGCACGGTGTCCACGGCCACCCCGTGCGGCTGCCGGTCGATGGCCACTACCGGCATCCCGGCCTCGGTGAGCCGGTTGATCAGGGCCGGTCGTCCCGACGGCGAGATGATCACGCCGGCCATCCGCTCGGCCAGGGCCGCCGTCACGTAGCGGGTCTCCTTCTCGGGATCCTCGTCGCCGTTGCACAGGACCACCGAGAAGCCCGCCTCCTGCGCCACGTCCTCGATGCCGCGCACCAGCGAGGTGAAGAACGGGTTGCCGATGTCGGAGATGATCACCGCCCAGAGACTGGTGCGTTGCCGGCGCAGGCTGCGGGCCACCGCGTTGGGCCGGTAGTCCAGGTCGAGCACCACCTGGCGCACCCGCGCGGCCAGGTCCGGATCCACCGACGAGTGCCCGTTGAGCACCCGGGACACCGTCGACGCCGAGACCTCGGCCACCCGGGCCACGTCGTAGATGGTCGTCATGCGGTCGTCCCCTGTCGGTGTCTCTCGCGCCCGGTCCGCACCAAACCCCCGGTTGCGACCGCACGAGCACCACCGTCCGTTGCGGCCCGCCGCCCGAGAGTGGTCGGCCCTGAGATCCTATATGGCAGGGAATCGATTTCTTCTGGGCGTCGTGGCCGCGCGCCGTAGGAAGGCGTCGTCCGTCTGCCGCGTACGGCGCCGGCGGCACGCGCACCGCCGGCCGGTCCGGTCGCCGGGGGCGGGAAGCCACCCGGTGACCGGACCTGGACGCGGCGGTGGTGTCGACGCCGCCTGGCGGTGTCGGCGTCAGCCGCAGGAGGCGGCGCGGCAGGTCACCTCGATCTCGTAGAGCCGGGCCTGCCGGTCCCGGCTGGCGAGGACGTCGAGGCGGACCGCGGTCGCGCGGACCGGCGTGAAGGTGTGCGAGGTGACCTGGGTCGTGTTTCCGGTGGCCTCGTCGAGCACCCGCCAGGTGCCGTCGACCAGGCCGGAGATCCGGTACGACGTCAGCTCGTACCCGCCGTACTGGTGCAGCCGCACGGTGTCGACCAGTTCCGCACCGGCGAAGTCGACCCGCAGCCAGTGGCTGTCGGCCGCCTCGGTGATCCAGCGGCTACCGGAGCTGACCCGGTTGCCGTCGATCACGTGCGCCGGCACGTACTGCCGCCACCAGCCCGACGCGCTGGCCTTCGCGCCCTCGGCGGCCAGTGCCACGTTGCGCCACACCGCGCCGACGGTCGTGGTGGCGCTCGCGGTGAACTGGCGGGGCTGGTCCGGCAGCATGCCGTGCGGGGCGTCGACCCTGACGGTGGCGCTCTGCTCGGCCGCGAGCCCGCGTACCCCCACGGTCAACGGAACCTCCACCACCGCGAACGGGGCGAGGCGCACCTCGGTCGGCGCCGGGGCCACCCACCCCTCGGGTACGACGGCGCTGAGCTGTGCCGTCACCGGCGTGCCGACGTCGTTGCGGAGCACCGTGGTGATCCGGGTGTCCACGTCCGAGTCCGGCCGGACCGTGGTGCGCAGGGGCAGGGCCGAGACGGTGAGCAGCGCACCGCGATCGGTGGGGGTCGTGCTCAGGGTGAGCGTGGGGAAGGCCTCCAGCTCCTGGTAGCGCGACCAGGCCAGCGTCATCTGCCAGGACTCCAGCCGGTGCACGACCGCCGTCACCTCGTGCCGGCCGTCGTTGCCGGCGCGGAGGGGGGTGCCGGCGAACTCGTCGGCGAAGAGCTGATCGGCCAGCGCCCTGGTCCGCTGCACCGCGAGCTGGTTGGCGCCCTCGAACACCTTCGTCATGTACTGCGGGTCGTCGCCGTTGTCCCGGGCGTACGCCTGGACCTGGCTGAGCACCTGGTTGCGGTAGACGTCGGTGTGGGCCAGCTCCTGAAGCGTCAGCTCGACGTGCGCGGTGGCGGCGTTCAGCAGGATGGCCTGGCGCGCCTGCTGGAAGGGGATCCCCTTCGACCTGCCCGGGAAGCCGGGCAGCCGTCCGGTCCGGCTCGCCTGCAACAGCGCCGCGCGGACCACCGACTGGGAGATCGACAGACCGATGTTCCAGCCGGACCAGCCGGCGAGTTCCCCGAACCGGATCCGGGGGGCGAGCAGCGACCGCAGCTCGGCGTCCACCTTGCCGGCCAGCGCGTCGTCGCCGACCGCGACGAGCCGGCCCCGGGCCACCGCGTCGTGGATCCGGTCGGCGAAGGGCTCCAGGTTTCCGCCCCCGGCGGTGTTCGCCATCAGCAGGATGTCGGCGTCGGGACCGTCCGAGGGGCGGGCGCCGAGGGTACGCACGTACTCGTCGACCAGGGTGGCGTAGGGGACGTCCTGGTAGGGCGCCACCCACTGCTCGCCCGGGGTGCGGGACCACTCGACGTCGACCGTCGGGGCGGCGCCGAGCCGTTCGGTGACGTGCTTGGCCACCAGCAGCGCGCCGAGGATGTCGGCGCCCGGGTAGATCCTGACCCGGTCCTGGACCCCGAGCTGGGCAGTGAGCGCGGCCAGGCTCGCCTTCTCCAGGCGGTGCGGGCCGTGCTCGGTGGCGTCGTCCTGGCCCAGGATCAGGAAGTCGATGGTGCCCTTGGCGACCCGTTCGATCATGTCCCGGTTGATCTGGTGGTCCCGGGCCCGGGCACAGCGGAAGTCCGCCTTGATCTCCTCGGGGATCTCGCTGGCGACCTGCTCGTACTCGGCCCGGCGCTCCTCCTGCCCGAGGTTCTCCACCTGGTCCATCAGGACTGCCCAGCGGCGGATAGGACCGGAGTGGATGCCCGGGTAGCTGCTGGTCGGCTCGATGGTGAGGCGCATGATCACGTCGAACGCGTACAGCGGCTTGTCGGGGTTGCTCCGCTTCACCTCGTCCAGCACGGCGAGCCGGCGCCGGGCGTCGGCCAGGCTGGTCTGGCAGGTCCGGGAGGCGACCAGGCCGCCGTAGGCGAGCATCGGGGCCGCGACGACCGAGCCGTCCGCGTCGGCGGCGGCCTTGCGCCACCAGGCGCCGACCGCGTCGGCCTGGCCATAGGTGAAGTACTCGCCGAGCAGGTCCTTCGGGGGTGTGAGCGCCTCGTGTCCGCCGGCCTCGGCGACCGCGACGGGCGTGTGCGCGGTGAACGGCCGGTCGTCCAGCGGTACGACGGCGAGCCGGCCCAGGTTGGCCGGTGGCGCGGCGGCTGCGGCCGGGGTCCCCGCCGGGGCGACCGCGAAGGTGAGGGCCACCGCGGCAGCGGCGACCACGCTGAGGGTGCGAGGTGTCAGTCGTCTGGTGCGACGCATCGGTTCACTTTCGTCAAGGTGGTGGACGAGGTCATCGGGGACCGGTGGCGCGGTCACCGGGTGGCGGCGTACCCGACGGCCTTGAGGATGCCGAGGCCGTTGTGGGCGACCGGGAGGGTGCCCCGGGTGCCCTTGCACAGGTGTTCGGTGGTGTCGCCGTCACCGTCGAGGTCGTCGGCGTCGCGGGTGGGCAGGAACATCGCGGCCAGCGAACGGTCGAGCAGGGCGTAGAGCGCGTCCTGCCGGTCGGCCTGCCGCAACCGTTGGTAGCCCGCGGCGAACTTGGCCGGCACCAGCTCCTCGCGCAGCTCGGCGAGGATGCCGAAGCCGACGATGTCGTAGTACTTCGCCTCGGCGTTCTCGTTGGGCGGGGTGAGACGGAAGAAGCCGCCGAAGGACAGGTGCGGGTCGTAGTCGCGCGCGTCACCCGTCGGCGTCGCACCCTGGTTGTCCGGTGGGTAGTACGGGTCCACGGCCCCGGCTGCGGTGTCGTCGACGCAGTCGAGCGGGTCGGTGGCCGAGGCGGTGTGCCAGCCCGGGAGGCTGGTGTACGTGGTGTAGAGGGTCGTCACGGCGGCAGCCGCGGAACTGGCGCCGTTGAGCTGGCGTTCGTGGTCGTAGAGTCCGGCCAGCCCGTACTCGATCATGTCGGTGCCCAGGGTCCCGCCGGCGATCTGGCCGTCGGTGTAGGTGCAGGAGCCCTTGCGGTGCCACCGGTTGTCGCGGCAGTCGGCGCGGTACGCGCTCTGCGCCACCACGCGGTTCTGGCTGGTGGCGGGGGAGTCGAAGTCGAAGGTGTACCAGTCCGCGCCGAGTTGCAGGCCCGTGGTGAGGAACTGCCGGGCGGTGGCGGCCGACTGGCCGTACCGGTTGTCCGGGGGCGCGACGGCCGTCTGCAACCGCTGCATGAACGCGATCGCGGTGAGGTTCCAGGTGGAGATCGTCGAGTAGAGGTTGCTCCAGCTGGAGATCTGGTCGACGTAGCCACCGGGCGGGGTGGTGGGCTGGCCGAGTGCGTCGACGAACGGATGCACGCCGTAGGTCAGGTAGTGGGCGCGCGGGTCCTGCATCCGGAGCAGGAACTCGCCGATGCCGACGGCCGCGTCGAGGTACCCGGCGGTGCCGGTCGCCTGGTGGGCGGCCAGCAGCGCCTCGCCGCACGCCGCGTTGCCGAACGAGGTGAAGTAGCGGATCTGGCCGTCCGGGGTGCTCGCCACCGCGTCGTCGAAGATCTTCGGCGCGTTCGGGTCCTTGGCGAGCCGGTGGGCGAGCACCGCGCCGGCGAACTCGTCGATGAGCCCGGTCTCCACGCTCGACAGGGACCGCTGCTCGTACGCCGCCCGCTGGTCGAGGTAGACCGAGATGAACTGGAGCGAGGTGCAGGCGGCGGTGCTCTGCCGCGGCCCGCCGATCGTGCACGGGCTCGCCGTGGTGCAGGTCCTGCCGGCGATCACGAGCTGGTCGCCGTGGACGTGCTCGATGTCCCGGCGCAACCCGTTGCGGACCCCGTCGTGCGAGGCCACCAGCCAGTCGAAGTAGCTGTCGACGAGCGGGACCGGCGTGGCGGCGACGGCCGGGGCGGTCGGGACCGGCGTCGCGGCGGCGACGACCAGCGCGGCCAGCAGCGCGGCCGCCCCCGCCCTCACCGCGTCCCCCGATCCGGGGTCAGCACGATCCGGGGCTCGGCGGCGATCTCACCGGTGCGGTTCCAGGGCAGGTGGAGGTGCCAGTCGTCGAGCCGGTCCACGCGGGCGGTGACCGGCGCTCGTCCGTCGCTGCCGAGGGCGAGCGTGGCCCCGGCGAACTCGTCGGCGAACAGCTTCTCCGCGTGCGGGACGGTGTTGTCGACCGCATAGGCGTTGATCTCGGTGAAGTGGGTGGCGATGTTCTGCGGGTCCGGCTCACCCAGCGAGGACGCGTAGGCGGTGGTGGCGGTGCGGACGTTCGAGGCGCGGTACGAGTCGGTCTGCACCAGTTCCGAGACGGACAACTCGATGGTGGCTCGGGCCGCGTCGTGCAGGAGTGCCCGTCGGGCGGCCAGGACCGGCTCACCGGCCGTGCCGGGTGCGCCGGGCGGCAGGTCACCGCGGAGCGAGCGCTGCCGCAGCCCCCAGCGGGACGTCGCCTGGGCGAGGCTGATGCCGACGTTCCAGCCGGAGTAGCCGGCCAGCTCGACGTACCGGATCCGGCCGTTGAGCAGGGACAGCAGACGCCGGTCGGAGTGCCCGGCGATGGCGTCGTCGCCGAGCGCCACGCGGCGTCCGGCCCGGACGTGGGCCACCAGGCGGTCGGCGAACGGCGCCACCGACGCGGAGCTGCCGCCGGTGTTGGCCATCAGGACCAGGTCGGCCTGCTCCGGCCGGTCCACGACCGTCCCACCGAGGATGTCGACGTAGCCCTTGACGAGCCGGGCGTACGGGATGTTCTGGTAGGGCGCGGTCCACTCCTCGCCCGACACCCGGGAGTACTCGACGCTGACCCGGGGGCGCACGTCGGCGTCCCGGACGGCGATCTTGGCAATGAGCAGGGCGGCCACCACGTCGGCGCCCGGGTAGATCACCACCCGGTCGCCGACGCCGAGTTCGGCGATGCGGGCGGCGAGCGCCTGGGACTCGGGTCGGTGCAGGCCGTGGCCGGTGGCGTCGTCCTGGCCCACCACGAGGAAGTCGAAGATCCCGTCGGCCGCCCATTCGATCATCGTCAGGTTGATCCGGTGGTTGCGCGCCCGGGTGGCCAGGTAGTCGTCGCGCACGTGGGCCGGGATCTGGGACTCCAGCGTGTCGAGCTGCGGGCGCTTCTCCACCATCCCGAGGTTGTCGACCTCGTCCTTCACCGTTGCCCAGGCCCGCAGCTCGTTGCGCCACGGCCCCTCGGGGGTGAGCCGCATGATGGTGTCGAAGGCGTAGAGCCGCCGGTGTGGGCGGCGCTGTCGGACGGTCCGTACCGCCGCCAGTCGGGCGAACGCCTCGGCCTCCGGCACGGAGCTGTTGCGGGAGTTGAGCAGTCCACCGTAGGCGAGCATCGGTAGGGCGACGACCAGCGCGTCCGCCTGCGTGGTGGACGAGATGAGCCACTGACCGACGGCGCGGCCGTCGCCGGGGGTGAAGTGCCGGCCCAGGGTCTCCCGAGGCGGCAGGAGGGTGTCGTAGCCGGCGCCGGTGGCGATCTGTTGCGGGGCGTACCAGGTGTAGGGCCGGTCGTCGAGCGGGACCAGGGCGATCGTGCCGAGCCGCGGGGTCTTCGGTCGGGCGTGCGCCGGCGGGCCGAGGGCGGTGAGGCCGGCGCCGGCGAGGCCGGTGAGGCCGGCGGCCCGGAGAAGGCCACGGCGGGACAGGGTGTGATCAGGCATGTCGGCTCCTCGCGTTGCCGGGGGATGCGCTGAGTCTTGGATCAGCGAGAGGCCCGGGTCAATACCGCCGGACGCCGTAATACGTATTACTGCGTCCGGCGGCCCTTGACACCGGCTCTGCGGGCCGGGCAGCATCCTCCGCGACAACCATCGGCGTACGTGATGCTCAGAAGGTGGCCGATATCCGTGTCCGCAGGGCGGGGCAGGCTGACGCAGCACGAGATCGCGCGGATGGCCGGAGTGAGTCAGACGACGGTGTCGCTCGTGCTCAACGACCGGACTGAGGCGGCCTGGCGGATCGCCCCGGAGACCCGGGAACGGGTGCTGCGCGTCATCCGCGAGACGGGCTACGTCGCCGACCCGCTCGCCCGGCGGCTGCTGCAACAGCACAACCAGATCCTCGGTGTGTTCACCTACGAGTCGGTGTTCCCGAGCACCAGCGCGAACTTCTACCACCCGTTCATGTCCGGCATCGAGGCGTGCGCGGAGAGCATCGGGTGCGACCTGCTGCTGTTCACCAGTGCCCCCGTGAGCGGCGGCAGCCGCCGGATCTTCCACGACAACAACCGCATCCGGCTCGCCGACGGTTGCGTGCTGCTCGGTCGGGAGATCCCCCGCGACGAGCTGGCCCGGATGGTCGCCGACGACATGCCCTTCGTCTCCGTCGGCCGGCGCGACGATGCCTACCTACCCTCCGGTGCGGGCGGTCCGGTGCCCTACGTCGGCGCGGACTACGCCCGGGCCACCGCCACCCTCGTCCGCCGCGCCGTCGACCTCGGACACCGGTCGGTGGCGTACGTCGGCGCCGGCACCGGGGCCGAGTCCGCCACCGACCGGCTCGCCGGCTTCACCGCCGCGGTGGAGGAGGCCGGGGTGGACGGTCGACATGAGCCGGTCGGCGGCAGGACCTCGGCGGAACTGCTCGACGCGCTGCGCGCGGCCGGGGTCACCGCCGTCTTCTGCGAGGAGCTCGTCGAGGCGGCGGCGGTGGCGGGGGAGGCGCGGGCCCGGAACATGTCCGTGCCCGGTGACCTGTCCCTGGTGGCCCTCGGCGATCCCACCCGACAGGCCGAGACCGACCTCGACTTCACGGGCTTCCACATCGCCCGCAGGGAGATGGGCTGGCAGGCCATCGAGGTGCTCGACGACATCCTGCACGGGCGGAGCAGCGAGCGCCAACGCCTGCTGCCCTGCCAGCTCGTGGAGGGCGAGACCCTCGCCTCCCCGCGCCTGGCGACCGGGCGCGCCTGAGCACCGCGGCGCGCCGGCGGAGGGCCGCGTGCCGGGCGCCGGCGCCGCGCGGCAGACGGGCGATCAGCCGGCCGAGGGGGTCCTCGCCCTGGCCCGCACGGCGAGCGAGGCGGCGGCCGCCGCGTTCAGGACGATCCAGAGTGCCCCGGCCACCGGGTGCCAGGGCCGCACGTGACCCTCCACCGCGTCCCAGGCGTCCGGGTCGCCGCTCCAGTTGTAGGTCATCGGATTGAACCGGTATTCGCACCAGGCGACGCCGGTGACGAGCAGCGCCGCGACGACCGCGCGGACGTGCGTGCCGGTGCGGCCCTCGCGCAGCCGTCGGTCCGTCGGCAGCACGACCGTGATCAGCAGCAGGTTGAGGACAGCGAAGACGGCGGTCATGCTCAGCCCGCCGCTGCGGTAGTTGGCGACGGCGTACGGCAGGGTCGAGTCGCCGGGCCCGAGGGCCCCGTTCGCGACGTAGGCGGCGCTGGCCACTCCGCTCCACCACAGCAGCGGAGCGACCAGCACCATCGAGATCAGCAGCGTCCATCGACCGACGTCCATCGCGGGAGTCTACGGCTTCCCGCCGACGCCCACGTCGACCCGCTTGGCGTACCGGTCAGGCGCGGGTGATGCGTACCGCGTCGGCGACCACGTAGCCGCTGCCGCTGGTCCAACGGCTCACCCCGACCTTGTTGCCGTCGCCAGCCGCGAGCGTGAAGGCGCCGATCGACACCCACCGTCCACCGTTGACGCGCTGGTCGACCGACACCGACCGGTTGCCCGAGGCGGTGGCGACGACGTACGGCGTCTGGGCGTTGTATCCGGGGTCGGCGGGGTACCAGACCGAGATCTCGTAGGTCCCCGTCTCGGGGATGTTCGCCCGGTACCAGGCGACGTCGCTGGCCGAGGTCGGGTTCGCGAACCGGTAGTCGGTGCCGAAGCGCTGCCCGGAGTACGCCGACGTGCTCCAGTTGGCGCCCGCCGTGAACCGGCCGGACGTGGTGTTGTCGATCGTGGTGGTCCACTGCTGCGGGGGCGGCTGCTGCGACGTGCTCACGTCCAGGTAGTTGCGGTCGATCTTCATCGTCACGCCGCCCCAGGTCTCCGTCACGTCCCCGGCGTACTGGTGCAACCGCTGGTGGTTCGCGTAGTAGGCGTCGGAGCAGTAGCTCCCGGCGTCGGTGTCGGCCACGCCGTTCCACCAGGCGATCCAGATCTGGTCCAGCCTGGTGTAGCTCGCGTTGTTGTACTCCAGGCAGACGTCCCTGATGCCGGAGGATCCGCTGGAGTACATGCCG
Organism: Micromonospora sp. CNZ303; assembly: GCF_004345505.1. Lineage (NCBI taxonomy): Bacteria > Bacillati > Actinomycetota > Actinomycetes > Micromonosporales > Micromonosporaceae > Micromonospora > Micromonospora sp. CNZ303. The sequence continues at coordinate 25,109 of NZ_SLVT01000012.1, forward strand.
GCGAGGTAGCCCTTGGTGTGCAACCGCTCGACCCACCCGGACAGGAACGACAGCACCGCGGCGCGGCACGACGCGGTCGTCGGGTAGTGCTCGATGTCGTTGTAGATGGTGCTGCCGGCGCCGATGCCCAGCGCCTGCGCGGCGCTGGCGGCGCTGTCGGCGGCGGTGCGACCCTGCGAGCGCGCGGTGGCGGGGTCGGCGGACATCTTCGGTGCGCGGGTGCCGCAGGGCGCCTGGTAGCCGAGTTCGATGGGGATGAGCCGCCAGCCGTTGGCGACCTGGTTGGTGACCCAGGTCGCCGTCAGGTTGGGCTGCGCACAGGTGCGGCTGGCCCCGCTGATGTAGATGCCCACCGCGCGGTACGGCGAGCTGGCCCGCCAGGCGTTCATCGCCGACTGCGACGGGGCGGTGCAGGTGTCGAAGCCCTTACCGACGAAGGTGCCGGGCTGCGGACCGACGGCGGACACCGCCACGGACTGCGGCTGCGGCTGCGGGGCCGGCGTCGACTCGGCCACGGCCGCCGAGCCGAGGGTGACGGTGAGCCCCGCCGTGGTGGCGAGGCCCAGCAGCCAGGTGGTGGTCCTTCTCATCCGGTCTCCCTCGAAGGTTTTCTTGCACGAGGTTGAAGTCAGTGAAGAACTTTTACACACCCATCGAAGGTTGGCAATAGCGTCAGATTGGTGACGCGTCGGTTACCAGGCGCAGGGCGCGTAGTCCTTCAGGAAGCAGCCGTACAGGTCCTCGCCCTGCTCGCCGCGGACGATCGGGTCGTACACCCGGGCCGCGCCGTCGACCAGGTCCAGCGGGGCGTGGAAGCCGGCATCCGCCAGCCGCATCTTCGTCGGATGGGGCCGCTCATCGGTGATCCAGCCGGTGTCCACGCTGGTCATCAGGATGCCGTCGGTCAGCATCTCCTGGGCGCTGGTGCGCGTCAGCATGTTCAGCGCGGCCTTGGCCATGTTGGTGTGCGGGTGCCCCGGCCCCTTGTAGCCGCGGCCGAACTGGCCCTCCATCGCCGACACGTTCACCACGTACTTGCGGCGGGCCTTCGCCGCGGCCATCGCCGGCCGCAGCCGGCTGACCAGTACGAACGGCGCCGTCACGTTGCACAGTTGCACTTCCAGCAGCTCGACCGGGTCGACCTCCTGCACCCGCTGCACCCAGCTGTTGACCGGGTCGAGGTCCGGCACCAGGCCACCGGCGTCGATGGCGGTGGCCGCCGCGATCCGCTCCGGCGAGGCGGAGCCGCTGGTCAGCGCGAGGGCGGTGAGCGCGTGCGGGGTGAGCGGGGTCGACTGCGGCGAGGCGGTAAGGCCGCCCGCCGTCTCGCCCCGCCCGGCCGGCTTGGCGAACGTGACGATCTCCGGCAGGGGGCCCTCCGGCAGGGCCGCCGCCTCCGCGGCGACGAGTTGCGCGTACGCCCCGGGGCTGCGCCGTACGGTCTGCGCCGCGTTGTTGATCAGAATGTCGAGGGGACCCTGGTCGCTGACCGAGTCGGCGAGCGCGATCACCTGGGCGGGGTCGCGCAGGTCGATCCCGACGATCCGCAGGCGGTGCAGCCACTCCCCGCTGTCGGGCATCGCGGCGAACCGGCGCACCGCGTCGTGCGGGAACCGCGTGGTGATCGTGGTGTGCGCGCCGTCGCGCAGCAGCCGCAACGCGATGTACATGCCGATCTTCGCCCGGCCGCCGGTGAGCAGCGCGCGCCGGCCGGTCAGGTCGGCACGGGCGTCGCGGCGCTCCCGGTTGAGCGCGGCGCAGGACGGGCAGAGCTGGTGGTAGAAGGCGTCCACCTCGCGGTAGCGCTGCTTGCAGACGTAGCAGCCGCGTGGGTTGTGCAGGAATCCCGCCGTCGTGCCCTCGGTGGGGGAGGCGAGCGGGATTCCCTGGGTCTCGTCGTCGATCCGGCCCGGCGCGCCGGTGGCGGTGGCCGCCGTCACCGCGCGGTCGGCCGCCGCGATCGCGTCCCGCCGCTCCTCGCGCCGGCGCTGCTTGATCACCTTGTAGAGCCGCGCGGTGGCCCGCTGCACGCGTACCACGTCGGGGTGGTCGGGAGGCAGGCCCTCCAACGCCTCGAAGACGCTGAGACAGGTCTCCAGTTGGCTCCGGTCGATGCCGTCGTGGCCGGTCTCGGTGATGTTGTCCGCCGTCATGCCGCTGCTGTCTCGTCCCGTTTCCGCGCCGTGTCTTCCCGGCCCACGCCAAGTCCGACCCGGAACTGTACGTCACCGTGCGGCGCCCGGCGCATCCCGCGCCCGGGACGGGCGCTCGTCCTCGATGCCGGCGGGCGGGCGCCGCCCGGTCACGCCGGGCCGGCGACGTGCCGGCCCGGGCGTGGGGCGGCGCTCCCCGTCCTCACCGCGTCGCGGCCGCCGGCGCCGCCGTCCGCTTGTCCCGGGCAGCCGCGCCGCCGGGGACCGGTACCCCGCCGGTGCCCGCATCGGCGAACGCGCTGTCCCCGAGGCCCGGAACACCAGCGACCGCCGCGTTGTTCGCGGCCCGGCGACGGCGGGCCCGTACGACGGCTGCCGCCGCCACCATCGCCGCCAGGGACATCGCTGCCGCCTGTAGCAGCGGCACCCTCCTGCTGCGTCGACGCCTCATGCGCACTACCCCTCTCAGTTCTGAGTCCGACCTTGTTCACATCGTGGAGACACCGCGGCGGCGGCGAGGGGCGATTCGCCGCAATCGACACGGTCGGGTCATGCTGTCGCCCCCGAAGACCTGACCGTGGAAGGCGACGACCCGTGAAGCAGTGGCTGTACCTCGCCGGAGCCATCGGCCTGGAAGTGAGCGGGACCCTCGGTTTGTGGTGATGGTCGACGAGGTCGCGCCCTACCACGCGGCGTTCAGCGAGGCGATGCGTCGCACCTACGGCAAGGTGCTCGCCAAGGGACGCCCCCGGATGACCCGCTACCGTGCCGGTGCGTCGCGGTTCAGCGTCGTCGATCCGTCGGGGAACACCGTCATCTTCATCCGACGCGACGAGCCGGCGGAACCGGAGTACGGCGGTGCGAAGCGGTTGCAGGGGCTGGCCCGGGTCCTCGACAACGCGCGGATACTGCGCGAGTTCAAGACCGACGACCTGGCCGCCTTCCGGACGCTCAACTCGGGGCTGCGCCGGCCCGGCGAGGCGGCGCCGGCCGTCGAACAGGCGTTGGCGCTGGCCGGGTTGAGCGAGCTGTCGCTCGCGCTGGGGAAGCCGGAGCTGGTGCCCGACTGGGGCGGCCGGCTCGCGACCCTCCCGCTGACCGCACGGGAGCGTGCGCGGGTACGCCAGGCGGTCGCCGATCCCGCCGTGCTCGGGCCGTGGTTGCCGGCCCCGGACTGACGGTCCGGGGCCGGATGATCGTCGCCTCTGCGAAGGTGGGGGCATGGCCGCGCTGTTCCGCACCCGTCTGACCGACTGGACCGTCGTCACGCCGCTGCTGGCGGTCCTGGTGTTGATCCTGACCTGGGAGCGCGACCTGTCCGGCCCCGTCGTGGTCGTGGTGGCCGTGTTGCTGGCCGGCGCGGTGCTGGCCGCCGTGCACCACGCCGAGGTGGTGGCCCACAAGGTGGGGGAGCCGTACGGCTCGCTCGTGCTCGCCGTGGCCGTCACGGTCATCGAGGTCGCCCTGATCGTCACGCTCATGATCAGCGGCGGCGAGAAGACGCAGTCCCTCGCCCGCGACACCGTCTTCGCCGCCGTCATGATCACCTGCAACGGGATCCTCGGGTTGTCGCTGCTGCTCGGGGCGCTGCGCCGCCGGGTGGCGGTCTTCAACTCCGAGGGCACCGGCGGGGCGCTGGCGACCGTGACCACCCTCGCCGCCCTGAGCCTCGTCGTGCCGACCTTCACCACCAGCCGGCCGGGCCCGCAGTTCACCCCGGCGCAGCTCGCCTTCGCCGCCGTGGTCTCGCTCGCCCTCTACGGCCTCTTCGTCATGGTGCAGACCGGCCGCCACCGCGACTACTTCCTGCCCGTCAACAGCCAGGGCCGGGTGCTCGACGCGGAGGGACACGCCGAGCCGCCGTCGGACCGGGCCGCCCTGCTCAGCCTCGGCCTGCTGCTGGTGGCACTGGTCGCCGTGGTGGGCGACGCCAAGTCGGTGTCCCCGGCGATCGAGTCCGCCGTCGCCGGGGCGAACCTGCCCCCGTCGTTCGTCGGCGTGATCATCGCGCTGCTGGTGCTGTTGCCCGAGACGATCGCCGCCGCGCGGGCCGCCCGCCGCGACCGTGTGCAGATCAGCCTGAACCTGGCCTTGGGCTCGGCCATGGCCAGCATCGGGCTGACCATCCCGGCGATAGCGCTCGCCTCGATCTGGTTGGAGGGCCCGCTGCTGCTCGGCCTCGGCGGCACCCAGGTGACCCTGCTCGCCCTCACCGTCGTCACCAGCGTGCTGACCGTGGTGCCGGGGCGGGCCACCGTGCTCCAGGGCGGCGTGCACCTGGTGCTGCTCGCCGCCTTCGTCTTCCTCGCCGCCAGCCCCTGACCGCCCGCCCGTCGCATGACGGGCCCACCGCCGGGGTACTGGACGCCGCAACGCCGACGCCGGGGAGGGCACTGTGACGACGCGCGTGGGACGCCGACCGCGAAGCTCGCTGGCCGGCCTCGTGGTGGCCCTCGTCGCGGCGGCCGGCTGCGTGGTCGGCGGGGTGTCCGACCCCGAGGGGCAGGAGCCCGCCCCGCCTCGGCCCGACACCCCGGCCCCGCCGGGTGCCGGGCAGGACCGGGCCGACGGCACCACCAGCGTCGCCGAGTTCCAGCAGGACGTCACCGACGCGAAGACCATCGCCGAGCGGTACTGGGCCGCCCAGTTCCAGGCCTCGGGGGAGCGGTTCCGCCCGATCCGCCGCGTCATCCCCTACCAGCGGGCCGGCGAGGTGTCCTGCGGCGGGCAGCCGCTGCCGCGCAACAACGCCGTCTACTGCTCGGCCGGCGACTTCATCGCCTACGACGTGAGGTGGTCGGTGGGCGCCTTCCGCCAGGTCGGCGACGCGTTCGTGTTCTACCTGCTCGGCCACGAGTACGCGCACGGCATCCAGGCCCGGCTCGGCATCCGCCACTCCTACACCATCGAGCAGGAGTTGCAGGCCGACTGCATGGCCGGGGCGTACCTCGGCGACTCGGTGCGCTCGAAGGCGCTACGGCTCGACGACGGCGACCTGGAGGAGTTCCGCGAGGGGCTGCTGGCCGTCGGGGACGACCCGGACCAGCCGTGGTTCGCCGAGGGCTCGCACGGCACCGCCGAGCAGCGCACCGAGTCGTTCTTCCGTGGCTACGAACGGTCCCTGGCCGCCTGCGGCCTCACCTGAGCCCGCCGGGCAGCGCTAGTTCCACCACTGCCGCACCCACACCGCCGCGCCGCCGCCGTTGTCGCCGAGGTTCGGGTCGTTGAAGGAGAAGACCAGCCGCGGCGGCGTGCCGGCGTTGTAGTAGAGCATGCAGCCGCTGTCGGCGCCGACCGGGAACCACCGGCCCGAGCCGTAGAACAGCCCGGTGCTCAGCACCAGCATGGAACCCGAGGTCACCTTCGCGATCAGCGCGTACCGGGGCGCGTCCGGCGCGGGCCAGCCGCTGCCGGCCAGCGGCAGTTCGCCGGCGATGGACTTCTGGGTGCCCCAGTGGTCGATGCGGACCCGGCCCAGGGCGGACACCCGGAACACGTCCCGGTCGACCATGCCCACCGGCGTCGGCCACGCGGTGTGCACGTTGCCCGGCGCGAACCAGTCCCGCTCGTCCTCGTGCTGCGGGGTCTCCAGGTCGTAGCACCGATCGAGCGGCAGGCTCGCCGCGGCGGCCGGCCCCGCCGGCCAGATCGCGGCGGCGGCGGCCAGCAGGATCACGGTGCACCGGGAGACCAGGGATCGGACGCGCATGGCGACCTCCGGGCGAGGGGCCGCCGTGCCGGCGGCCGGTTGTCCCCGAGTCTCGCGCCCGCGCGCAACCCGTCGGCCAGGTCACCCCGCGGCACCGGGGCGCACGCCGGCGGCCTGCCGGCTGAGAGGATCCCCGGGTACGCACCCCGAGGGAGGACCCGCTGAACAGCCACCACCCCGCCGCCGTGCTCTTCGACATGGACGGCACCCTGGTCGACAGTGAGAAGCTGTGGGACGTCGCGCTGCACGAGCTGGCGGCGCAGTACGGCGGCACCCTCTCCGATCCGGCCCGCAAGGCGATGATCGGCTCCAGCATGGCCGCGTCGATGCGCCTCCTGCACGACGACCTGGGCCAGCCGGGGCGCGACCCGCAGGCCAGTGCGGCGTGGATCAACGCCCGGATCCTGGAGCTGTTCCGCACCGGGCTGCGCTGGCGCCCCGGCGCGTTGAACCTGCTGCGGGCCGTCCGGGCGGCGGGCATCCCGACGGCGCTGGTGACCTCCAGCGGCCGACCCCTGGTGGAGGTGGCGCTGGACACCCTCGGGCGCGACAGCTTCGACGCGGTCGTCTGCGGCGACGAGGTCGAGGCGGCCAAGCCGCACCCGGAGCCGTACCTGACCGCCGCCCGGCTGCTCGGCGTGCCGATCGCCCGCTGTGTGGCGATCGAGGACTCGCCCACGGGGGTGGCCAGTGCGCTCGCCGCCGGCGCGGCGGTGCTGGCCGTACCGGCGGAGGTGCCGATCGGGCCGCTGGACGGCGTACACCAGCTGGAGAGCCTGACCGGCGCGGACCTGGAGCTGCTGGCCGCCCTGCTCGGCGCGCCGCCGCCCGGCGCCTGAGGCGACGAGGGCCCCGCCGGTCGGCGGGGCCCTCGTCGTGCGGCGGGATCAGTCGTGAGCGATGGCGCCGAGCACGTTGATCCGGGCGGCCCGCACCGCCGGGAGCGCGGCGGCGACCACCCCGACGATCGCGGCGAGGCCGAGGAAGATCCCCATCTGGGTCCAGGGCAGCACCAGGTCGGTGATGCCCTCGTCGCGCAGCGCCTCGACCACGGCCGCGCCGAGGCCGGCGCCGACGACGACGCCGAGCAGCGCGCCGAACACCGAGATCACCACCGCCTCCACGGTGATCATCCGCATGGTCTGCGCCCGGCGCAGGCCGATGGCCCGCAGCAGTCCCAGCTCCCGGGTGCGCTCCAGCACCGACAGCGCCAGGGTGTTGATGATGCCGAGCACGGCGATCACGATGGCCAGCGCCAGCAGGATCTGGATCATCGTGAGCAGCCCGTCGAGCTGACCGGTCTGCTGCTCGATGAACGCCTCCCGGTCGGCCACCGACACCTCGGGGGAGTCGGCCAGCAGCGCCTCGATCTGCGGCTGCACGTCGGCCACCCGGGTGCCCGGCGCCAGCTGGATGAAGCCCTGGATGGGCTGCGGGATGGCGAAGCCGCTCGCCGCCTCCGCCGGCAGCACCACCGGGTTGGTCAGCTGGGAACTGGCGTAGATGCCGGTCACGGTGTACGTCCGCGCCTCGCCCCGGGACGTCTGCACCGGCACCTTCGACCCCACGGAGAGGCCGCGCGCCGTCGCGGTGTCGGAGCTGATCAGCATCCCGTCCGGCGCCAACCGATCGATGTCGCCGGCGGTCGGCTCGGCCCCGAAGATCTGCCGCAGCGCGGCGACGTCACTGCTCGCCGCCACCCAGGTGCGCTCGCCGCCGACCATGGCCAGGTCGCCGTACTCGCCGTCGGCCAGGCGCACCCCCGGGATCGCGGCGGCCTTCTCCAGCACCGCCGGGTCGAAGCTCGGCGGCCGGGGGCCGCTCTGCGCCCCGGCGATCACCAGCTCCGCCTTCAGGCTGTCCTGGGCGAGCCCGCCGATGCTGCTCTTCGCGGAGTCCAGGATCACCGTCACGCCGGTGACCAGCGCGATGCCGACCATCAGCGCGGCGGCGGTGATGGCGGTGCGGCGCGGGTTGCGCCCCGAGTTGAGCCGGCCCAGCTTGCCCGGCACCGACCAGGCGAAGAGCGCGCCGAGCAGGCTCACCACCGGCCGGCTGATCAGCGGCGTCAGCAGGGCCACGCCGATGAAGGCGAACAGCACCCCGCCGAGGATGGTGGCGAGGGTGTTGCCCCCGGCGTTGCCGGTGAGCCCCAGCGCCAGCAGCGCCCCGCCCACGGCGGTGACGATCGCACCGGCCACGGTGACCTTGGTCAGCGGGCGGTCGGGGGTGGCCACGTCCTGCATCGCCGCGATCGGCGGGATCCGCGACGCCCGCAGCGCCGGCAGCAGCGCCGCCACCACGGTGATCACGAGACCGACGGAGAACGCGCCGACCACGGCGGAGAGCGGCACGCCGATCCCGGCCAGGGTCAGCCCGCCGGCGAACGTGCTGAACAGGTACGCCAGCAGCGCGCCGATGCCGATGCCCGCGCCGAGGCCGAGCACCGAGGCGACCAGCCCCACCGCGACGGCCTCCAGCACGACCGAGCCGATGATCTGCCGGCCGCTGGCCCCCACGGCGCGCATCAGCGCCAGTTCGCGGGTGCGCTGCGCCACGATGATCGAGAAGGTGTTGAGGATCAGGAAGGTGCCCACCAGCAGCGCCACCGCGGCGAAGCCGAGCAGGATCCGGTTGAAGAAGGACAGCGCCTCCTTCATGCCGGCCGCCGCGTCCTCGGACAGCTGCGCACCGGTCTTGACCTCGAAGTCGGCGCCCACTGCGGCGGCCACGGCGTCGCGCAGCGCCTCGTCGGACACCCCGTCGGCGGCGGTGACCGAGAGGTTGCTGAAGGTGTCCGGCGCGCCGAGCATCAGCTTCTGCGCGACCGGCGTGGTGAACATGATCTCGTTGGCGCCACCGATGGAGTCCCGGCCGCCGCTGTAGCCGAACACGCCGACGATGGTGAACTCCTGCTTCGGCTGGAGGGTCAGCACGCCGACCCGGTCGCCGACCTTCACCTTGCCGGCCGTGGCCAGCGCCTTGTTGATGACGATCTCGTCGTCGGCCTGCGGGGCCCGCCCCTCGCGCAACTGCACCAGGTCGCTCTCGCCGGTCCAGTTCTCGCCGAGCTGCGGCGGGCCGAACGAGGCGACCACCTTGCCGTTGCCGCCGATCAGCCGCGCCCCGTCGACGCCGACCACGCCGGTGGCCTCGGCGACGCCGGGCACCGCCCGGACCTTGTCGAGGGTGGCCGCCGGCACCGGCGCCGCCACCGGCATGCCCTCCGTCTCGCCGATGTCGATCTTCGGCTTGGCGGCGACGTTGACGTCCACGCCCTCGTAGGCGTCGGCGAAGATCGCGTCGAACGAGCGGCCGAGGGTGTCGGTGAGCACGAACGCGCCGGAGACGAACATGACGCCCAGCACCACGGCCAGGCCGGAGAGGATCAGCCGGACCTTGCGGGCCAGCAGGCTCTTCAGGGTCGCGCGAAACATCAGCGCGCCACCTCGGCGGGGGTGTCCAGCTTCTTCATGGTGTCCAGCACCGTGTCGGCGGTCGGCTCGATCAGCTCGGAGACGATCTGCCCGTCGGCGAGGAAGACCACCCGGTCGGCGTACGCGGCGGCGGTCGGGTCGTGGGTGACCATCACGATGGTCTGCCCGTGCTCGCGCACCGAGTTGCGCAGGAAGTTGAGCACCTCCGCGCCGGCCCGCGAGTCCAGGTTGCCGGTCGGCTCGTCGGCGAAGATCACCTCGGGCCGGGCGACCAGCGCCCGGGCGCACGCCACCCGCTGCTGCTGGCCGCCGGAGAGCTGCGCCGGCCGGTGGTCCAGCCGGTCCTGCAGCCCGACCGTGGCGATCACCGTGTCGTACCAGGCCGGATCCGGCTTGCGTCCGGCGATCGACAGGGGCAGCAGGATGTTCTCCTTCGCCGTCAACGTCGGCAGCAGGTTGAACTGCTGGAAGATGAAGCCGACCTTGTCGCGGCGCAGCTTCGTCAGGCCCGCGTCGCCCAGGCCGGTGACCTTCGTGTCGCCGATCGACACCGTGCCCCGGGTAACCGAGTCCAGGCCCGCGAGGCAGTGCATCAACGTCGACTTGCCCGAGCCCGACGGCCCCATGATCGCCGTGAACCGGCCCCGCTCGAACTCCGCGCTGACCCCCCGCAGCGCGACGACCTGCGCCTCGCCGCTGCCGTACACCTTCCACACGTCGCTCGCCCGGGCCGCGGCCTGCGCCTGCTGGCCTACCGTCGCGGTCACGTCATCTACCTCTTCCGTCTGTCTTCGGTCCGCGCCGCCCCCGCTGGTCCGGCACGGCAGTCCCATCATCTGTGCTCGTCGGCCCCGGTCCCTCCGACTCCGGTCGGAGCCGTGGCGGATTTCGCGCTGCGGGTGCCCCCCAGTGCCGACTCAGGGTTGCCCCTGAGTGGGCGGCCGGTCGCGAGCGTTCCGCCGGCCGGGACCGATCCTGCACAGTGACGCCGCGTCAGGGTCAACCGCGCGGCGTCGTCTCCGGTCACGGTAGGTGACGGCGGCAACCGCGCCGCCTGCCGTGGCGGATCCCCGGGTACGCGGCCCGCGCCGGCCGGCGACGAGGCGCTACGCCCGCGGGCGCACCAGACCCGACTCGTACGCCAGCACCACGGCCTGCACCCGGTCGCGCAGCCCCAGCTTCGTCAGCACGTGCCCGACGTGGGTCTTGATGGTGGTCTCGCTGACCGACAACGCCCGGGCGATCTCGGCGTTGGACAGCCCTCGGGCCACGTGCACGAGCACCTCCCGCTCCCGCTCGGTCAGCGCGCTCAGCGTGCGGGGCGGCGCGGCCGCGGGGTCGGGCAGCGCGTCGGCGAAGCGGTCCAGCAGGCGCCGCAGGATCCGCGGCGCGACCACCGCGTCCCCCGCGGCCACCGTGCGGATCGCCGCCACCAGGTCGTCGGCCGGCACGTCCTTGGCCAGGAAGCCGCTCGCCCCGGCCCGCAGCGCCCCCACCACGTACTCGTCCAGGTCGAAGGTGGTCAGGATCAGCACCCGCACCGGCAGCCGGGCGTCGACGATCGCCCGGGTCGCGGCGACCCCGTCCATCCGCGGCATCCGGATGTCCATCAGCACCACGTCGGGCAGCAGCCGGCGGGACAGCTCCACCGCCTCCAGGCCGTCGGCGGCCTCGGCGACGATGTCCAGGTCGTCCTCCGTGCCCAGCACCATCCGGAAGCCGGTACGCAGCAGTGGCTGGTCATCGGCGAGCAGGATGCGTACCGGCCGTGCCGGCACCGTCGCGTCGGTCACCTGATTCCCCCGTCCCGATCCCCGGTCACGCCGCCGCGTCCCGGGGTTCCACCGGGATCCTCGCCGACACCCGGAAGCCCCCGCCCGGCCGCGCCCCGGTACGCAGGACACCACCGTAGAGGGCGACCCGCTCCCGCATCCCGACGAGGCCGTGCCCGATCCGGTCGCCGTCGGGCCCGGGACCGCGCCCGGTGTCGGCGATCTCCACGTCGACCGTGTCCCCGTCGAAGCTCAGCAGCACCTGGGCGGTGGCCGCGCCGGCGTGCTTGAGCGCGTTGGTCAGCGCCTCCTGGGTGATCCGGTAGAGGGTCAACGCCACCCCCTCCTCCAGCGTCGCCGGGGTGCCCTCGACCCGCAGGGTCACCGGCAGGCCGGCGTCGCGCACCTGCTCCACGAGCGCCTCGATGCCGGCGAGCCCCGGCTGCGGAGCCAGCTCGGCGGCCGGCTCGGCATCGGTACGCAGCACGTCGAGCAGCCGGCGCATCTCCCGCAGCGTCGCCCGGCTGGTCTCCTCGATGGTGGCGATCGCCCCGTCGGCCGCGCCCGGATCCTTCGGCAGTACGCGACGGGCCCCCGTGGCCAGCACCCCCATCACGCTGACGTGGTGCGCGACCACGTCGTGCAGCTCGCGGGCGATGCGGCGGCGTTCGTCGGCGACCGCCCGCTCGGCCAGCGAACGCTGGTTCTCCTCGGCCGCCCGGGCCCGCTCCCGCAGCGCCTCGGTGGAGGCCCGGCGGGCGTGCACCGCGCGTCCCACCGAGTACGCCACCGCCCCCACCAGCAGGTTGTTCAGCACCAGGTAGGCGGGACTGACGTTCGCCAGCAGCTCGTCGGGCGGCGGCGCGAGGGCGCTGGTGGCGGCGACCGGTATCCACAGCACCAGCGCCGCCGCGACCGCCGTACGGGGTGGCCCGGCGGCGGCCGCCGTGTAGGTGAGCACCATGAAGGTCATGCCCTGCGTGGTCGGCGCGGGGCCGAGCAGCAGGGGCACCGCCAGCGTCGCCACCGCCAGCGCGACCGCCGCCCACGGCGCCGCCCGCCGCCACGCCACCGGGGCGGCGCAGACCACGCTCCAGCCCAGCGCCGCCAGCAGGCGCCCCGGCCAGTATTCGCGCGGGGTCAACGCGGTGAGCACCACCTCCGCCACGACGAGCCCGCCGGCGAGGAGCACGTCCGCGGCGAGGGGGTGCCGGCGCAGCCACTCCCGGGGGCCCGAAGTCATACCGCGACGCTATCCGCCGTGGCGGCCGATTGATCGTCGCCGGCGGTGAGCCCGGCCTCATCCCTCAGGAGGAGAGCAGCTCGTCCCCGCCGGGGCGGCCGACGCGGTGTCACCCGCCGCGTGGACCTCACCGGATGGCGGTGCGCCGGTCAGCCGGTCACTCGTCGGCGCCGGGAGGCGTCGGGCGGGACCGGGCGTCGCGCAGCGGATCCGGCGCCGCCTGCGTCGGGAACGGCGGCGGGGTGCCGCCGAAGGTCGGGCAGAGCGCCTGGTGGCTGCACCAGTCGCAGAGCCGGCTCGGGCGGGGACGGAAGTCCTGCTGGGCGGTCGCCTGCTCGATCGCCCGCCACAACGCCACCACGGTGCGCTCGAAGCGCAGCAGCTCGTCGGCGTCCGGGGCGTAGTCGCAGACCTCCGCGTCCTTGAGGTAGAGCAGCCGCAGCACCCGGGGGACCACGCCCCGGGTGCGCCAGAGCACCAGCGCGTAGAACTTGAGCTGGAACAACGCCCGGGCCTCGAACGCCTCGCGCGGCGCGCCGCCGGTCTTGTAGTCGACCACCCGCAGCGCCCCGTCGGGCGCCACGTCGAGCCGGTCGACGTAGCCCCGGATCAGCAGCTCCTCGTCGACCACCGCCGAGATCAGGCTCTCCCGCTCGGCCGGCTCCAGCCGGCGCGGGTCCTCCACCGCGAAGTAGCCCTCCAGCAGCCCGGCGGCGGAGCGGAGGAACTCGGTCGCCGCCGGGTCGCCGTCGGAGAACAGCGCCGCCAGCTCGGGCTGCTCGGTGACGAGCCGGTCCCACTGCGGGGCCACCAGGTCGCCGGCGGCCGTCGGGGTGCGCCCGGTGGCCGGCAGGTCGAACAGCCGCTCCAGCACCGCGTGCACGAGCGTGCCCCGGGCCTGCTCGACGGTCGGCCGCTCGGGCAGCCGGTCGATGCTGCGGAACCGGTAGAGCAGCGGGCAGGTCTTGAAATCCGCCGCCCGCGACGGCGACAGCGAGGCCCGTACCGTCGCCGGGACATCGGCCGGGGTCGGGGAATGCTGGGTGGTCACCGGTTCCGCCGTCATGCCCGGAAGGTTAGGGCACTGGTGTGACACCACCGCCGTCGCCGCACCGTGCATGATCGCAGTCGCCGGACGGGTGCACGACCGCCGCGGCGCGCCAACGTCCGGTCCCGTCGCCACGCCGGCGCATGATCTCCGCCGCGTAGCATCGCTCCGATGGAGCAGACGAGGCGACCGCGCCGCCGGCCCGACGCGCGGGGCGGCCTGACCGTGGGCCGGGTGTTCGGGGTGCCGCTGCACCTCAACGGCTCGATGGTGCTGCTCACCCTGCTGGTGACCGTGCTGTACGCCGAGTTCGCCCGCCGCCAGCTCGAGCTGTCCCAGCTCGCCGGCTACCTGATCGGCTTCGGCTTCGTGGTCTCCCTGCTCGGCTCGGTGCTCCTGCACGAGCTCGGCCACGCCCTCACCGCCCGCCGCTACGGCATCGGTGTGCGCGGGATCACCCTGGAGCTGCTCGGCGGCTACACCGAGATGGACCGCGACGCCCCGACACCCCGGATCGACCTGCTGGTGTCGCTCGCCGGCCCGGCCGTCTCCGCCGTGCTCGGCGTGCTCGCGGTCGCCGCCACCCTCGCCCTGCCCGACCGCACCCTGGCCAACCAGCTCGCCTTCCAACTGGCCGTGAGCAACGTCATCGTCGCGCTGTTCAACATGTTGCCCGGCCTGCCGCTCGACGGCGGCCGGGCGCTGCGGGCGGCGGTCTGGGCGGTGACCCGCGACCGGCACCGCGGCACCGAGGTCGCCGGCTGGGTGGGACGCGTCGTCGCCGTCGGCACCGCCGCACTGGTCGCCCTGCTCACCCTCACCCGCGACCTGGCGCCGCTGGCGTTGCCGCTGATGCTGCTCGTCGCGTTCACCCTGTGGCGCGGCGCCGGGCAGTCGATCCGGATGGCCCGGATCAGCCGCCGCTTCCCGCTGATCGACCTGTCCCGGCTGGCCCGGCCCGTGCTCGCCGTGCCCACCGGCACGCCGCTGGCCGAGGCGCAGCGCCGGCGCGCCGACGGGCACACCCCGGGCGCCGCCCTCGTGGTCACCGACACCGCCGGCCGGCCGGTCGCCCTGGTCGACCCGGCGGCGGCGGACGCCGTGCCTGTGGAGCGCCGTCCCTGGCTGGCCGTCGACGCGGTCGCCCGATCCCTGCCCGACCTGCCCACGATGCCGGTGGGACTCGACGGGGAACGCGTGATGGAGACCGTGCAGACCCACCCGGGCGCGCAGTACGTGGTGACCTCAGGCGAAGATGTCGTGGGCATTCTGCACATCGCGGATCTGGCTCAGCTCCTCGAACCTCAACGGAAGATGAACACGTGACCGCAACTCCCCCCGCCGCCCCGGCAGACCCGGGCACCCCGGTGCCCGCCGACACCCCGGCGCTGCCCCCCGTGCACCGCGGCCCGTTCCGGATCGGCGACCGGGTGCAGCTGACCGACCCCAAGGGGCGGATGCACACGGTCACCCTGGAGCCGGGCAAGGCGTTCCACACCCACCGCGGCATCCTGGAGCACGACACGCTGATCGGCCTGCCCGACGGCAGCGTGGTCACCACCACCGGCGGCGGCACCGCGTTCCTGGCCCTGCGACCGCTGCTGTCGGACTACGTGCTCTCCATGCCGCGCGGCGCCCAGGTGATCTACCCGAAGGACTCCGCCCAGATCGTCGCCATGGGCGACATCTTCCCCGGCGCCAAGGTCCTGGAGGCCGGCGCCGGCTCCGGCGCGCTGTCCTGCTCCCTGCTGCGCGCGGTCGGCACCGGGGGCGAGCTGCACTCGTTCGAGGTGCGCGACGACTTCGCCCAGATCGCCCGGCGCAACGTGGAGGCGTTCTTCAACGGGCCGCACCCGGCGTGGCACCTGCACGTCGGCGACGTCGCCGGGTGCGCCGAGACTGGCTTCGACCGGATCATCCTCGACATGCTCACCCCGTGGGAGACCCTCGACATGGTCGAGCGGGCGCTGGTGCCCGGTGGCGTGTTCATCGGCTACGTCGCCACCACCCCGCAGCTGTCCGAGCTGGTCGAGGCGCTGCGTGAGCGCGGCGGCTGGACCGAGCCGCGGGCCTGGGAGTCGCTGGTGCGCGACTGGCACGCCGAGGGGCTGGCCGTGCGCCCGGACCACCGCATGATCGCGCACACCGCGTTCCTCGTCTCCGCGCGTAAGCTCGCCCCCGGCGTCACCGCACCGCCGCGGCGCCGCAAGCCCAGCAAGGGCGCCGAGGCGTACGCCGAACGCCGCCAGGCGCTGCGCGAGGCCGAGGCCGCCAGGCAGGCGGCGGCTGCCTCGGCGCAGCAGGCGGCCGAGGACACGGAACGGCCGTGACGGCGCAGCGGGGCGACGAGGAGTGAACGGACGGATCCCGCCCGTCGGCGCGTGCCGGCGGGCCGGGCACGGGGAGGTGTCATGAGCCGGCCCGGCTTCGGCGGGGGTGACCTGCCGGCGGTGTTCCCGGACTGGTCGCCCTACCAGGACCTCGAGTCGGCTGCCCGGGCGTACCTGCGCGACCCGGACGTCGCGCTCGAGGCGCTCGGTGGGGTGCTGCGCGGCGCTTCGGTGCTCGGCTTCACCCTGGAACGCTTCGTCAACGAGGTCAACGGGGTGTGGCAGGAGGTCGTGGTCTGCGACGGCAGCCGCCTCGTCCTCTGGCACGGCGAGGACGTGCCGCCGGAGGACGGGCCGCCGGGCTCGATGACCTCGTCGTTGCGGGTGGTGCCGGTCTCCACGGTGACCGAGGTCGGCTGCCGGCGCCGGCTCACCCGCGCCGAGGACGGCGGGATCCGGGTCGACAGCATCGACGTCTACCTGCTGCTCACCTCGCTGGACGAGGCGCCGCCCAGCGACGAGGCGGTGGGCGCGCCCCGGCACGACGCGCTGCGCTTCGGCAAGACCCTCGACGACGGCGGCGCCGGACAGATCGCCCGGCTGGAGGAGTTCGCCCGCCTGGTCGCCTCGGTGGTCGGCCGCCCGATGCTCTGAGCCGTACGCCCGGGTGGGCCGCGCAGGCGGGGGCCCGGACGTCTCGATTCCTCCCGCGCGAGCGCGCGGGAGGGCCGGGCCGTCAGTCCTCCTCGGCCTCCGGGCCGGCCACCTCGACGCCGTCGCTGCCGCGCACCACGTGGATGCACTCGCCCGGGCACTCCTTCGCCGAGTCGATCACCTCGAGGCGCAGGTGCTCCGGCACGTCGACCCGGCTGCCCGGCGCCATCCGCAGCTCGCCGTCGGGGCCCTTGACGTACGCCAGCCCGTCGACGTCGAACTCGAAGACCTCGGGCGCGTACTGCACGCAGAGCCCGTCGCCCGTGCAGAGATCCTGGTCAACCCAGACCTGCAACTCGTCCGTCACGACCTGCGCCACGGCGCACCCCCCATGTTCTCCCGTCCCACGCCCCGACGGTACCCGAACGCCCGTACCGGCCCCCCCGGGCCACCCTTCGCGATCAAGGTTCGGTGACGAGCGCGTTGCGTGGGACCGAATCGGCCTCATAGCGGCTAGTGTTAGGGCAGAACGTTCAAGCCCCCCGGGGAGGTGGGACGTGGCACGCAGCGACGACGCGGACTCGCGCGCCGCACGGTGGGAGAAGGAGGCCCACGATCTCTCCACGCAGGTCGCGTTCCTTCAAGAGGAACTCGCTCTGGTGCGGCGCAAGTTGACCGAAAGCCCCCGACACGTCCGGCAGCTCGAAGAGCGGCTGGCGGCCACCCAGGCACAGTTGGCGCGGCTGACCGAGAACAACGACCGGCTCGTGAGCACCCTCAAGGAGGCTCGCGCGCAGATCGTGACGCTCAAGGAGGAGATCGACCGCCTCGCGCAACCGCCGAGTGGTTACGGCGTCTTCCTTGCGCGGCACGACGACGGCACGGTGGACGTCTTCACCGGCGGACGCAAGCTCCGGGTCGCCGTCTCGCCCTCGCTGGACGTCGCCGAGCTGCGGCGCGGCCAGGAGGTCCTGCTCAACGACGCGCTCAACATCGTCGACGCGTTCGGTTTCGAGCGGGTCGGCGAGGTGGCGATGCTCAAGGAGATCCTCGCGGGTCCCGACGGCAGCCCGGGCGACCGGGCCCTGGTGGTCTCGCACTCCGACGAGGAGCGCATCGTGCACCTCGCCGACACCCTGATCGGTTCGCCGATCCGGGCCGGCGACTCGCTCATGATCGAGCCCCGCTCGGCGTACGCGTACGAGCGGATCCCGAAGAGCGAGGTCGAGGAACTGGTCCTGGAGGAGGTGCCCGACGTCGACTACACCGACATCGGTGGCCTCCACTCGCAGATCGAGCAGATCCGCGACGCGGTGGAACTGCCCTTCCTGCACGCCGACCTGTTCCGCGAGCACCAGCTCCGCCCGCCGAAGGGCATCCTGCTCTACGGCCCGCCCGGCTGCGGCAAGACGCTGATCGCCAAGGCGGTGGCCAACTCGCTGGCGAAGAAGATCGCCGAGCGGGAGGGCAAGGAGAAGCACACCAGCTTCTTCCTCAACATCAAGGGCCCGGAGCTGCTCAACAAGTACGTCGGCGAGACCGAGCGGCACATCCGGCTGATCTTCCAGCGGGCCCGCGAGAAGGCCGGCGAGGGCACCCCGGTGATCGTGTTCTTCGACGAGATGGACTCGATCTTCCGGACCCGCGGCTCCGGCGTCTCCTCCGACGTGGAGAACACCATCGTTCCGCAGCTGCTCAGCGAGATCGACGGCGTGGAGGGGCTGGAGAACGTCATCGTCATCGGCGCCTCCAACCGGGAGGACATGATCGACCCGGCGATCCTCCGGCCGGGCCGACTCGACGTCAAGATCAAGATTGAGCGGCCGGACGCCGAGGCGGCCAAGGACATCTTCTCCAAGTACATCCTCTCCGGGCTGCCGCTGCACCCGGACGACCTGGCCGAGCACGGCGGCGACCCCCAGGCCACCGTCGCGGCGATGATCGACGCGGTCGTGCTGCGGATGTACTCGGAGACCGAGGAGAACCGCTTCCTCGAGGTCACCTACGCCAACGGCGACAAGGAAGTCCTCTACTTCAAGGACTTCAACTCCGGCGCGATGATCCAGAACATCGTCGACCGGGGCAAGAAGATGGCCATCAAGGAGTTCCTCACCTCCGGACGCAAGGGCCTGCGCCTGCAGCACCTCCTCGACGCCTGCGTCGACGAGTTCCGGGAGAACGAGGACCTGCCCAACACCACCAACCCCGACGACTGGGCCCGGATCTCCGGCAAGAAGGGCGAGCGGATCGTCTACATCCGCACGCTCGTCTCCGGCGGCAAGGGCGCGGAGGCCGGCCGGTCCATCGAGACCGCCAGCAACACCGGCCAGTACCTCTGACGGACACCCGCACGGGGCCCGTGGCGCGACGCGCCACGGGCCCCGTCCCGTCCGTACCCGCCTCTCCGCCCCTGCCGCCCCGGTCCGCCGCGCCCCCATCCGCCGCGCGGCCGACTACGCTCGACGTGACGGGGGACCGGGTCGGGCGAGCGAAGCGGGTAGGTCGATGAGCGTAAGACGGATCATGGGCACCGAGGTCGAGTACGGCATCTCCGTTCCCGGCCAGGCCGGGGCCAACCCCATGGTCACCTCCTCCCAGGTGGTCAACGCCTACGGGGCGCGCCCGGAACTCAACCGAGGCGGCCGCGCCCGCTGGGACTACGAGGAGGAATCGCCGCTGCGGGACGCGCGCGGCTTCACCTACTCCGGCGCCGCGTACGACCCGGCCGAGGCGCTCGCCGACGAGGACCTCGGGCTGGCCAACGTGATACTCACCAACGGCGCACGGCTCTACGTCGACCACGCCCACCCGGAGTACTCCACACCAGAGGTGACCAACCCGCTGGACGTGGTGCGCTGGGACAAGGCGGGGGAGCGGGTGATGGCCGAGGCGGCCCGGCGCGCCGCCACGATCCCCGGCACCCAGCCGATCCACCTCTACAAGAACAACACCGACAACAAGGGCGCCAGCTACGGCTCGCACGAGAACTACCTGATGCGCCGGCAGACGCCGTTCGCCGACATCGTCGCGTACCTGACGCCGTTCTTCGTGACCCGGCAGATCGTCTGCGGCGCCGGCCGGGTCGGCATCGGCCAGGACGGCGGGCAGAGCGGCTTCCAGATCTCCCAACGTGCGGACTTCTTCGAGGTCGAGGTCGGCCTGGAGACCACCCTCAAGCGGCCGATCATCAACACCCGCGACGAGCCGCACGCCGACGCCGACAAGTACCGCCGGCTGCACGTCATCATCGGCGACGCGAACCTGTCGGAGATCTCCACGTACCTCAAGGTCGGCACCACGGCGCTGATCCTCACGATGATCGAGGAGAAGGCGCTCGGCCCCGACCTCGGCATCGCCGACCCGGTCAGCGAGCTGCGCGCCGTCAGCCACGACCCGTCCCTGACGCACCGGATGCGGCTGCGCGACGGGCGGCGGCTGACGGCCCTGGACCTCCAGTGGGCCTACTACGAGCGGGTCCGGTCCTTCGTGGACGACCGCTACGGCACAGACGCCGACGAGCAGACCCTCGACGTGCTCGCCCGCTGGGAGCGCGTGCTGGACAGGCTGGGCCGTGACGTCATGCTCTGCGCCGACGAGCTGGACTGGGTGGCCAAGCTGCGGCTGCTGGAGGGCTACCGGGAGCGCGAGCAGCTCGGCTGGGGCTCGCACAAGCTGCAACTGGTCGACCTCCAGTACTCCGACGTCCGCCCGGAGAAGGGCCTCTACCACCGGCTGGTCTCCCGGGGCGCGATGAAGACGCTGCTCGACGACGAGCAGACGCGTAAGGCGATGACCGAACCGCCGGAGGACACCCGGGCCTACTTCCGCGGCCGCTGCCTGGCCCAGTACGCCTCCGAGGTCGTCGCGGCCAGCTGGGACTCGGTCATCTTCGACGTCGGCCGGGAGTCGCTGGTGCGGGTGCCGATGATGGAGCCGGAGCGCGGCACCCGCAAGCACGTGGGGGCGCTCTTCGACCGCTGCGCGAGCGCCAAGGACCTGTTGGAGACCCTCACCGGCGGCTGACCGGGTCGACGATCGCCCGTCGGGTGCCGAACGCGGCGCGCGGCGGGCTTTTCGTCGCCTCCGCGAGGTAAGTTGATCGCAGGGCGATCGTGGAGGAGGCAGCAATGGCCACTCGTGACAGCGGCGGGCAGTCGCAGTCGGGCAAGTCGCGTCAGGGCGAGGAGATCGAGGACGTCACCACGGAGGCGAACCCGGAGGTCGCCGAGCGGCACGCCGAGATCACCGAGGACGTCGACGACCTGCTCGACGAGATCGACTCCGTTCTCGAAGAGAACGCCGAGGAGTTCGTCAGGGGGTACGTCCAGAAGGGCGGTGAATAGCACTTATGTCCGATTTGCCTCCGGCGTCGGACAAGGTGTGCGCCCCAGTGCAGCCGCTTGCCGCCCGTCGCCGAGTCCCATCGCAGTCGGCGACGGGCTGACGGGCTTGCCTAGGCGGCAAGCTACTGCAAGCCCTGTCACCACGCCCGGGGCGAGGAGACGGCCCAGCGGCTCCACGGCATCGGCGAGAAGGAGTTCCAGGAGCTCCTGGCCGAGCAGGGCGGGGTGTGCGCGATCCGTGGGCACACCGGATCCCCAACATCTCGACCACGATCATCGCACCGGGTGGGTGCGCGGGATATTGTGCTTCAACTGCAACGGTGGCCTTGGCCAGTTCCGTGACGATCGGTCGCGGCTGGCCGGGGCGATCACATATCTGAGAGGAACCACGTGGCAGCGGGTTTTGATCCATCCGGGCGTCTACCAGATGTGTTCACCAACGCGGGGACGTCCTCCTTCACCTCGTTCCTGAGCAAGGTGGCCCCCGAGATGTTGCCCGGCCGCCGGCCGCTGCCGCCGGGTATGGCCGCCGACATGGCGCCGCACGCGACCACCATCGTGGCCATCTCGGCCGCCGGCGGTGTCGTGATGGCCGGCGACCGGCGGGCCACCATGGGCAACCTGATCGCCCAGCGCGACATCGAGAAGGTCCACCCGGCCGACGCGTACTCCCTGGTCGGCATCGCCGGCACGGCGGGGATCGGCATCGAGCTGATGCGACTGTTCCAGGTGGAGCTGGAGCACTACGAGAAGATCGAGGGCGCGATGCTCTCGCTCGACGGCAAGGCCAACCGGCTCGCCTCCATGATCCGTGGCAACCTGGGCGCCGCGATGCAGGGCCTCGCGGTGATCCCGCTCTTCGCCGGCTACGACCTGGCCGCGAAGGACCCGGCGCGGGCCGGCCGCATCTTCAGCTTCGACGTCACCGGCGGCCCCTACGAGGAGACCGGCTACGACGCGATCGGCTCCGGCTCGCTCTTCGCCCGGTCGGCGCTGAAGAAGCGCTTCCAGCCGGGGCTCTCCATCGCCGAGGCGGTCCGGCTCGCGGTCGAGGCGCTCTACGACGCGGCCGACGACGACACCGCGACCGGCGGCCCGGACCTGATCCGGCGGATCTACCCGGTGGTGATGACGGCGACGGCGGAGGGCACCCACCGGCTCACCGACGAGGAGATGTCGGCGATCGCCGAGAGCGTGGTCTCCGGCCGGATGGAGAACCCGGGCGGTTGATCCGCTCCCGCCCGTACCAGTCAGCAGCCGTCAGCACAGCGCCCTAAGGAGAACCGCCGCCGTGGCCATGCAGTTCTACGCCTCGCCCGAGCAGATCATGCGCGACCGCTCCGAGCTGGCCCGCAAGGGCATCGCCCGGGGCCGCAGCGCGGTGGTCCTGAGCTACGAGGGCGGGGTGCTCTTCGTCGCCGAGAACCTCTCCAGCGCCCTGCACAAGGTCAGCGAGATCTACGACCGGATCGGCTTCGCCGCCGTCGGCCGCTACAACGAGTTCGAGAACCTGCGCCGCGCCGGCGTGCGGATGGCCGATCTGAACGGCCTCAGCTACGACCGGCGTGACGTCACCGGCCGGGCCCTGGCGAACGCCTTCGCGCAGACCCTGGGTGCCATCTTCACCGAGCAGTCGAAGCCGTTCGAGGTGGAGATCTGCGTGGCCGAGGTCGGCACCACCGCCGAGGACGACGAGCTCTACCGGCTCACCTACGACGGATCCGTCAACGACGAGCCGGGCCGGATGGCGATGGGTGGGCAGGCCGAGGCCATCACCGGCGTGCTGAAGTCCCACCACCGTCCGGACATGTCGCTGGGCGAGGCGGTCAAGGTCGCGGTGCAGGCCCTGAGCAGCGTCGGGGGAGAGGGCGGCGCCGCCCGGACCATCGCCGCCAACCAGCTGGAGGTGGCGGTCCTGGACCGCCGCCGGGTGGGGCGCACGTTCCGCCGGATCACCGGGGCCGCGTTGACCGCGCTGCTCGACGGCGACAAGGCCGAGGAGCCGGTGTCGGCCCGCCCGGAGACGCCGACCTCGCCGACCGAGGAGGCGAAGAAGCCCACCACGTCGGCCGGCTCGGCGGACCTGGAGGGCCGGGACACCCCCGAGGCGTAGCAGGACACATCCCGGTGGGCCGTCGGGCGTGGACACGCCCCGGCCGCCCACGCCGGGCTCCGACGACGGCGCGCGGGTCGAGTGCGGCCCGCGCGCCGTAGCGCAACCCCACCGCGCCCGCTGCCCGCCGTTCCCGGCCGTCTCAAGGGTCGCCCGGCCGCTCCCGGGCGTCTCAGGGGCCGTCCGACGCGCCGTACAGGACCTCCCGCCCGTCGCGGATCTGCGCCCGGAGCGTCCAACCGGGACGCCTCGCGCGCAAGTGCGGCGTCGGCGACGCGCCACACGCGGCCGGCCGGTGTACGGACGAGTGGCCGTGGCCGCCGTGCGCCCGCCGGGTCCGGCGCTGCGGTGCCCTGGGTCGACCGTCACCGATCCCGTGTGAGACCGGCACGGTGTGCGCTGCCCATCTGGGGCCTCGGGCGGCTAATGTCTCATCATGGAGCGGCGAATCTTCGGCCTCGAGACCGAGTACGGCGTCACCTGCACCTACCGCGGGCAGCGGCGGCTGTCCCCTGACGAGGTCGCCCGGTACCTCTTCCGCCGTGTGGTGTCGTGGGGCCGGTCGAGCAACGTTTTCCTGCGCAACGGCGCCCGGCTCTACCTGGACGTCGGCTCACACCCGGAGTACGCCACCCCGGAGTGCGACTCGGTGACGGACCTGGTCGCGCACGACCGGGCCGGCGAGCGGATCCTGGAGGGTCTGCTCGTCGACGCGGAGAAGCGGCTGCACGACGAGGGCATCGCGGGCGAGATCTACCTGTTCAAGAACAACACCGACTCGGCCGGCAACTCGTACGGCTGCCACGAGAACTACCTGGTGTCGCGGCACGGGGAGTTCGGCCGGCTGGCCGACGTGCTGATCCCGTTCCTGGTCACCCGGCAGTTGATCTGCGGGGCGGGCAAGGTGCTGCAGACGCCGCGCGGGGCGGTCTACTGCCTCTCGCAGCGGGCCGAGCACATCTGGGAGGGCGTCTCGTCGGCGACGACCCGCAGCCGGCCGATCATCAACACCCGCGACGAGCCGCACGCGGACGCGGAGCGCTACCGCCGGCTGCACGTCATCGTCGGCGACTCCAACATGAACGAGGTCACCACGCTGCTGAAGGTCGGCACCGCCGACATCGTGCTGCGGATGATCGAGGCCGGGGTGGTGATGCGTGACCTGACGCTGGAGAACCCGATCCGGGCGATCCGGGAGGTGTCGCACGACATCACCGGCCGTCGCAAGGTGCGGCTCTCCTCCGGCAAGGAGGTCAGCGCGCTGGAGATCCAGCAGGAATACCTGGCCAAGGCGACCGAGTTCGTGGAGCGGCGCGGCGGCGACCAGACCGCCAAGCGGGTGGTGGAGCTGTGGGGCCGGGTGCTGCGCGCGGTGGAGACCGGCGACCTGGAACCGGTGTCGCGGGAGATCGACTGGGTGACCAAGCTGCGGCTCATCGAGCGCTACCAGCGCAAGCACGACCTGCCGCTGTCGCACCCGCGGGTGGCCCAGATGGATCTGGCCTACCACGACCTGCGCCGGGGCCGGGGTCTCTACGGGCTGCTGGAGCGGCGCGGCGAGGTGGACCGGGTGGCGACCGATCCGGAGATCTTCGAGGCCAAGGAGACCCCGCCGCAGACGACCCGGGCCCGGCTGCGCGGGGAGTTCATCCGGCACGCCCAGGAGAAGCGGCGCGACTTCACCGTCGACTGGGTGCACCTCAAGCTCAACGACCAGGCGCAGCGCACGGTGCTCTGCAAGGACCCGTTCCGGGCGTACGACGAGCGGGTGGAACGGCTGATCGCCAGCATGTGACGGCGGCGGGCCGGCCCGGTGCGGTGGCGATCACCGTCCGGGCCGGCCGGGCCGGTAGGCTGACCGCGCCATGACGACTTCCGAACCCCCCGAGCGCGGCGGCCAGCGACAGAACTGGGCCGAGCGCCGCCGCGAGAAGATCCGCGCCGAGATCGAGCGCAACCGGCGCGGCGAGTACACGGTGCCCACCTGGGTGCTGGCGCTCGCGCTGGTGCTGATCGTGGGCGCCTGGCTCGCCCTCATCTTCCTGGTCTGACCCCGGCCGGCGCCACGGGCCGGGGCGGCCTTCACGCTGGACGCCGAACCGGGTCTCCCCGGGCGGCTGCGAAGTGGGGCGCCCGGCCGCCGGTCCGACACGGCACCCCGGCCGGGGCGACGCCGCACTCTGGAAGTTGTGCCGTCCCGGCTGAGCTGGAACCGTCGTGCCCGTTCGGCATTGTCGGTGACGGGCCACGCGCGCTGCGTGGTCGCGGCAGGGAGGGTGACCGTATGGCACACATCGACCTCGGCCTCGACGAGCGGGAGCATCCGGGCATCAACGGCCCGCTGCGGTTCCGTCCCGAGACGGCCAAGCCGCTCGGCGAGCTGGCGGAGGCGCTGCTACGCGCCCCGCATCCGACGCTGACGGCGGGGGAGCGGGAGCTGATCGCGGCGTACGTGTCGGGGCTCAACGAGTGCAATTTCTGCTGTGCCTCGCACTCGGCCTTCGCGGCGGCGCAGCTGCCCTCGGGCATGCGGCTGGTGGAGCAGGTCCGTGCCGATCCGGCGGCCGCCGAGGTCAGCGAGAAGCTGCGGGCGTTGCTGGACATCGCCGGTGCCGTGCAGCGCAGTGGTCGGGAGGTGACGGCGGACCTGGTCAAGGTCGCCCGGGGCGCCGGCGCGACGGATCTGGAGATCCACGACACGGTCCTGATCGCGGCGGCGTTCTGCATGTTCAACCGGTACGTGGACGGGCTGGGCACGCTGGCCCCGGAGGACCCGGCCGTGTACGAGATGGCCGCCGAGCGCATCGTGCGGTACGGCTACGGGGCGAGCTGACCGACCACCACCGGGCCCGGCGCCTCCGGCTCGGGTGCGGGCGACCGCCGCATCCGCAGGCGCCGGGGCCCGGTGGTGGCCGCGGGTCAGGACAGCAGGCGCGCGGCGTGCCGGCCGGCCGCGGCGGCGGCCAGGAAGTAGGCGTGGTCGGCGTCGAGGCCCCGACCCATGGTGGACAGCGTCACCGGGGTGTCCCGCAGCGCGGCGTCCAGCCCGTCGGTCGGCACCCGGACGACGGTGTGCCGCGCCGTGAGGGGCGCCAGCGCCGCGTCCACCTCGCCGGCCAGCGCCGGGGCCAGTCCGTCGGGCACGACCAGCTCGGCGGGGGCGAGGGCCACCCGGCCGTACGCGGTGAGGCTGTGGTGCGACACGCCCCGGTGGCGGGGCCGGGGGTCGGCGTCGGAGATCCGTAGCGACCCGATCGGGCGCCCGCCCAGCGTGGCGACGGCGTTGACGGCCTCCCCGACGGCCACCCCGGAGAAGCCCCACCGGGTGCCGGTGCCCAGGTTGCCCGGTCCCTGGGCGACGATCGCCACGTCGGCGCGCAGCACGTGCCGGGCGGCCAGCAACCCGCTGTGCACGGTGCTCGCCTCCAGGTCCCCGCCGAACGCCTGGCCGACGGTGACCGTGCCGACGAGGTGGTCGCCCAGCGCGGCGAGGGTGCGGGAGAACCAGGCCGGCAGCGCCCCGCCGTCGGTCAGCAGGTACGCGACCCGGGCGGCGGGGGCGTCGGCGTGGATGCCGGCCAGGACGGCCGGCAGCGCGGAGTGCAGGTCGGCGGTGACGACGGGCAGGCCGGCCAGGTCGTCGGCGGCCTCCATGACCGCCCGGTGCGGGGACGCCTCCTCGTCGACACCGAGCAGGATCGGCTGCAGCGGGGTGTAGCGGGCCTTGACGAGGTGGCCGGCGTCGCGGCTGTCGAGGGCCTGCGGCGGGTCCGGGGGCAGCCGGTCGGGCAGCGCCACGACCAGGGCGTATCCGCCGGTGCCGAGGCCCATCAGCAGCGCGCCGGCGTTGAGCAGCACCCGGTCGCCGGGCTCGGGCCGCCCGACGAGCGCGGGGTAGGCCAGGGCACGTATGGTGCCGCCGTCGGGCAGCTCGACGTCCAGTTCCACCGCCCCGGTCCACTGTCGCCGCAGCGCCGTCACCGTTCCCGACCGCCATCGCACCATGCCCGGCACGCTAGCGTCGCCGTCCGCGGCGGGCGCGCCCGGGGCGGTACGGCGGGTCGGCGGTCAGCCGCCGGTGCCCCCGGGTTCCGGGGCGTCGCCGCTGCGGGTGGGGTCGAGGAAGACGTACCGGATCTGTGGGTGACGGGCGGTCAGGCGCCGCTCGGCCTGGTCGGCGGCGTCCTCGATGGTCGCGCCGCTCGCGTCGTCGTCGAAGTCCACCTTCGCCGCGACCAGGACGTCGCTCGGGCCGAGCTGCATCGTCAGCAGCGTGTCGATGCGCCGCACGGCGGGCAGGCCGGCCAGTTCCTCGGTGATCTCGCCGCGCAGTCGTTCCGGCACGGACCGGCCGACCAGCAGCGAGATGTTGCTGTGCGCCAGGACGGCGGCCACCACGAGCAGCAGCACGCCGATCAGGACGGAGGCGGCGCCGTCCCAGAACTCGTCCCCGGTGAGCTGCGACAGGGCCACCCCGGCGGCGGCCAGCAACAGCCCGATCAGGGCGGCGCTGTCCTCCAGGAACACCGCCTTCAGGGGGGTGTCGGAGGTGAGGTGCAGGAACCGGCGCGGCGAGGTGCGCCAGCGTCGGGACTCGGCGCGGACCTGGTGCACGGCGCGGGCCAGGGAGACCGACTCGATGGCGAACGACACCGCCAACACGATGTAGGTGACCAGGTACTCGCCGCTGTGCTCGTGCACCAGGATGGTGGTGACGCCGTGGGTGATCGCGAATCCGGCGCCAGCGACGAACGTGAACAGCGCCGCGAGGAACGCCCAGACGTAGCTCTCCTTGCCGTACCCGAACGGGTGCCGGGCGTCGGCGGGCCGCGCCCCGCGGCGCAACGCGAGGTACAGCAGCACCTCGGTGGTGGTGTCGGCGACGGAGTGCACGGCCTCGGAGAGCATCGCCGCCGACCCGGAGATCACCCCGGCGATGAGTTTGGCCACCGCGATGGCGAGGTTGGCGGCCCCCGCCACCACGACGGTGGCGACGCTCTCGGTCCTGACCTCCGGCTGGGCCACCACGTCACTGTAGGGTCGTCGGTGGCCGACCGCCCGGCGACCGGGTGAACCGGCCGGGCGCGACGCGGGGCACGTCCTGCCCGCGTGGGTGCACGGGCGCGGCGGGTGGGCTGCTAGCGTCTACCGCGTGTCGCGGACCCGCACCGAACGCCTGGTCAACCTGGTTATCTGCCTGCTGTCCACGCGGCGGTTCCTGACCGCCGCGCAGATCGCCGCGACCGTGCCCGGCTACGAGCACGATCCCGACGACGCGCGTGACCACGAGGCCTTCCAGCGCAAGTTCGAGCGGGACAAGGCCGAGCTGCGCGAGCTGGGCGTGCCGCTGGAGACCGGGACGGCGAGCGTCTTCGACGCGGAGCCCGGCTACCGGATCGCCCACCGGGAGTACGCGCTGCCCGACATCCCCCTCGAACCGGACGAGGCCGCCGCGGTCGGCATCGCCGCCCGGCTGTGGCAGCACGCCGGCCTGGCCGCCGCCGCCTCCTCCGGGCTGGCGAAGCTGCGCGCCGCCGGCGTCGACGTGGACCCGCAGGCCACGCTGGGCCTGGAACCGATGGTCACGGTGGACCCGGCGTTCGCGCCGCTCACCGCCGCGGCCCGGGACCGGCGCGAGGTCAGCTTCGACTACCGGGTGCCCGACCGCGACGACTCGACCCGCCGCCGCCTCCAGCCGTGGGGCGTGGTCTGCTGGCGGGGCCGCTGGTACGTGGTCGGGCACGACCTCGACCGCGAGGCGACCCGCTGCTTCCGGCTGTCCCGGGTGGTCGGCACGGTCCGGGCGACCGGCGCCCCCGGGGGCTACGAGCCGCCGGCGGGGGTCGACCTGATCAGCCACGTGGCCCGTTGGTCGGGGCCGACGGAGCGCACCGGGCGGGCCACCGTGCTGGTCGCCGCCGGACGGGCCGCCGGGCTGCGTCGCTGGGCCGTCGACGTCACCGCCTGCCCCGAGGGCGACCGGCTCGTCCTGCCCTACGCCGACGCGGACGTCCTCGCGGGCCAGCTCGTCGGCTACGGCCCGGACGTGCGGGTGCTCGATCCGCCGGAGGTGCGCGACGCGGTGATCCAGCGGCTCAAGGAGATCGCCGCCCGGCACGACGACCTCGCAGTCGCCGGGGGTGTCCGGTGACCCGGCCGGCCGCCCGGGGCGGCTCCCGCGCGTCGGCCGACCGGCTGGCCCGGCTGCTGAACCTGGTGCCCTACCTGCTGGCCCGGCCCGGCATCGAGCTCGCCGAGGCGGCCGGGGACCTGGGCGTCACCGAGCGGCAGCTGCGCGAGGACCTGGAGCTGCTGTGGGTGTGCGGGTTGCCCGGTTACGGCCCCGGTGACCTGATCGACATGGCCTTCGACGGCGACCGGGTGACGATCACCTACGACGCCGGCATCGACCGGCCGCTGCGGCTCACTCCGGACGAGGCCCTCGCGTTGGTGGTGGCGCTGCGGATGCTCGCCGAGACGCCCGGGGTGACCAACCGGGAGGCCGTCGAGCGGGCTCTCGCGAAGATCGAGCACGCTGCCGGTGACCTGGTGGCGGCGCCGGTCGAGGTCCGGCTGCCCGCCGACACCCGGCGGGTGGCGGAGCTGCGGACGGCCGTGGAGAGCGGCCGGGCGCTGCGCATCACCTACTACACGGCCGCGCGGGACGAGACCACCGACCGCGTCGTCGACCCGCTGCGGATGCTGATGGTCGGCGGGCGGGCCTACGTGGAGGCGTGGTGCCGCCGGGCGGAGGCGGTGCGCCTGTTCCGGGCCGACCGCATCGACGCCGTCGCCGAGTTGGAGGAGCGGGCGGTGGTGCCGCCGCAGGCCCGCCCGCACGACCTCACGGAGGGCGTGTTCCGCCCGTCGCCGGACCTGCCGCTGATCACCCTGCGGATCGGCCGGGGCGAGCGGTGGCTGACCGAGTACTACCCGTGCGAGCGGGTCGAGGCCGGCGGCGGCGACCAGTGGCTGGTGTCGTTGCGGGTCACCGACCTGGGCTGGGCCCGCCGGTTCGTGCTGGGCCTGGGCCCGGACGTGGCGGTGGTCGCCCCGGTCGAGCTGGCCGAGCAGGTGCGGGCCGCGGCGGTCGCCGCCCTCGACGCGTACGCGTCGCCGGTGCCGGCCGCGCCACCCGTGCCCGTCGGCGGGTCGGACCCGGCACGGGTCGTCTCCCCGGCCGACCCGGCGGTCACCGCCGGCACGCAGTAGGCTGGCCGCCGTGGTGAAGTGGATCGTGCTCGCGGTGGTGCTGTTCGCGCTCGTCGTGTTCGCCCTGGCCCTGCGGCCGGTGCTGGCGCGGCTGCCCCGGCTGCGTCGCGCGGCCGTTGCCCTGCAACGCCGGGCGACCGAGGCGGAGGCGCTGCGGGAGACCGCCGAGACCCTCCAGGCGCGGGCGGAGGCGCTCCAGGGGCAGCTCGACACCACCCAGCGGCGGCTGGCCGTGATCAAGGCGAAACGCGGCGACTGATCGATCGGTGCCCGGTTCCTGCGCGAACCGCTCCGGTTCACGCAGGAACGATCCTGCCGCAGATGGTTGACGGGACGTCCCGCGTTGGTCAAGACTTCACCGGCCGGGACGAACCACCACCACCCGGCGGGTGGCAGCGGCCGTCGACGGACGTACGATGGGCTGCGGTACACCCCTCACGACGACACAGAGCGACTGGAGCTTCCCATGGGTGCCCTCAAGCCGTGGCACATCGCCGTACTCGTGGTCGTGCTGATCCTGCTCTTCGGCGCGAAGCGGCTCCCGGACGCGGCCCGTTCGCTGGGCCGTTCGCTGCGGATCATCAAGGCCGAGACCAAGAGCCTGCACGACGACGACCGGGACCTCGCCGAGAAGGCCGACGCGCAGTCCGCCTACCAGCCGCTCCCGCCGCAGACCGTCCAGGGTCAGCCGTACGCGCCGCCGCCCGCCGGGCAGCAGCCGCACGTCGCCCCGCAGCAGCAGCCGTACGCACCCCCGGTCAACGACCCGGTGCAGCGCGTCCGCGACAACTGACCGAAGGGCCCGAGACCCGTGGCCTTCGCCCTCAAGAAGCGCGGCCCGAGCAACTTCGAGCGGGCCGCCGACGGCTCGATGACGCTCATCGAGCACATCCGCGAGCTGCGCACCCGGTTGTTCCGCGCCTCCCTGGCTATCGCGTTCGGGCTGATCATCGGCTTCCTGCTCGCCCAGCCGGCGTTCGACCTGCTCAAGCAGCCGTACTGCCGGCTTCCCGGCATGATCGTCGACGGTGAGTGCCAGAACTTCCTGCAGCTCGCACCGACCGACGGTTTTGTCCTCAAGCTGAAGCTGGCGCTCTGGATCGGGTTGATCATCGGAGCGCCGGTCTGGCTCTACCAGCTCTGGGCGTTCATCGCGCCGGGCCTGCACCGGCACGAGCGCAAGTGGGCGTACGTCTTCGTGGCGATCGCGGCGCCCCTGTTCGCCGCCGGCGCGGTGCTGGCCTTCTTCGTGGTGGACAAGGGCCTGGCCTTCCTGCTGGAGGCCGGCGTCACCGGCACCGACTCGCAGCTCGAGGTGACCCGGTATATCTCGTTCGTCACCAACATGATCCTGCTCTTCGGGGTCGCGTTCGAGTTCCCGCTCACCCTGCTGATGCTCAACTTCACCGGGGTGGTGAGCGCCCGCCGGCTGCTCAGCTGGTGGCGGGCCGTGGTCTTCATCTGCTTCGCGTTCGCGGCCATCGCCACCCCCGACCCCGGGCCGTTCGGCATGACCCTGCTGGCGCTCTGCCTGTCGCTGCTCTACTTCGTCGCCGTCGGGGTGGCGTTCCTCAACGACAAGCGCAGGGGACGTGGCAAGGAGGTCTACGCGGGCGTCGGCGACGACGAGGTGTCGCCGCTGGAGCTCGACCCCGAGCCGGTGGAGGCCGGGCAGCGGGTGGACGCCAGCGCGCCGATCGCGGCCCCCGAGCCGGTCGCCGCGCCGGCGCCGATCGAGCGCCGCTACGACGACATGACCTGACCGGCCGGTCGTTCCCCGATCACGAACGGACACAAGCCCTCCCTCGCCGGGGGGCTTGTTCCGTTGCGGCGCCGGTGCGTACGGCACTGCGGGCGGGCTCCCTAACGCACGGCGCGTCAGCCGTCAGCACCCAGTCGGCAATCCGTCACGAGGCATCCACGAGCTGCAATCGGGTAAGCAGATCTTTACGATGTGTCGACGTGTCCGACGAGGGAGGTCGCTGTCCAGTGCGTCGCCCGACGTTTGGTCGTCCACCCGTCCCCGGGCCGGAGGTCGCCTCCCCGCCGCGGCGGCCCAGGGTGCCCGTCGCCCGGCCCGTCGTGCGGCGGGGAGCCGCCGTCCCGGCCGCCACGCACGGCCGCGCCCCGGCGCCGCCCGGGCACCGCGCCGGCGCGGCCTTTCGACGGGGGCCGACGGGGGGCTTCCACCCGCGCCGGCCGCCCCGGGTGACCGGTCTCCCGGGGTGAGTGCCCGCCCGGGCTGAGTCCCGGCGGGCCCGCCCGCGCGCTCGTCCGGCCCCTCCCGCGCCGGACCACCCGGATGCCGCCGCCGGCGGTCGTCGTTGTCGCGCTTCATGATCCAGTCGTTCCGTCCGACCGGCCTGCGTAGTCCCGTCAACGGGACCGCCCGCCGCCCCCGCACCCCCAGATCGGAGCCACCCGTTGATCCGCGTCGTCGTTGTCGAGGAGATGGGCCTGCTGCGCACCGCGTTGTGCGCGGCACTGTCGAGCGAGGAGGACATCGAGGTCGTCGCCGAGGTGACCGGGGTGGCGGAGCTGCCCGCCCTGGTGCGCCGGCACCGGCCGGACGTGGTGCTGGTGGACCTGGCGCCGGACGCCCCGCACCCGGTCGAGGTCGTCGCCGAGATCACCGGGGCGATGCCCGACACCGCCGTGCTGGCCATGGGCCGCCGGTGGAGCCAGCGGATCGTCGGGGACCTGCTCGCCGCCGGCGTACGGGGCCTGGTGGGCAAGGACGCGTCCCTGGAGGCGCTGGTCGACGCCGTCCGGGAACTCGCCGCCGGGGGGAAGGTCATGGACGCCGCCGCCGCCGTGACGGCGCTGCGCCCCGGGTCGAGCCCGCTGACGCGCCGGGAGGTGGAGGTGCTGCGGGTGGCCGCGGAGGGCCTGCCGCTCAAGGAGATCGCCCGCCGGCTCTACCTGGCGCACGGAACGGTACGGAACCACCTGTCGGCGATCATGCGCAAGACCGGTGCCCGCAACCGGATGGAGGCGGTGTGGCGCGCCCGCCGCGACGGCTGGATGTAGCGGGCCGGCCCCGCCCACCCGGACCGGGGCGTGCCGGCGGCTGTCCCGCCCCTCGTCCGGCCTGGACGGTGGCGGGTCGCCCGCCGGATACGGCCTGGACGGTGGCGGGTCGCCCGCCGAGCGGAATCTGGCGGGACGTGTTTGAATTTTGACGGTCCGTGATCTGTCTGACGACGCTCCGGAGGGTCAACGGTGATCCGTACCCTGCTCGCTCTCGACGGCGCCCTGGTCCGTGGCGCCCTGTCGCTCGTGCTCGCCGCCGAGGCGGACATCAGCGTGGTGGCGGAACTGGACCGGGGCGACGCCCTGCCACCGGCGGTCCGGACGCAGCGTCCCGACGTGGCGGTCGTGGACCTCGACCTCATCGGCGACACGGGTGTGGCGGGGCACTGCCCGTTGCTGGTGCTCGCCGACCGTCGCCGGGCGCGTAGCCTGCACCGGGTCTTCGTGCCGGGGCGCAGCGTCGGGATCCTCGGCGCCGACGTCTCCCCGCACCGGGTGCTGGACGGCATCCGGCGGCTCGCCCGCCGCGAGTCGGTGGTCGACGCCGACCTGGTGATGGCGGCACTGAGCCGGGACAGCCCGCTCACCTCGCGGGAGACGGAGATCCTCGACCTGACCGCGGCCGGGGCGCCGGTCGTGGAGGTTGCCCGGGCGCTCGGGCTCGCCCCGGGGACCGTGCGCAACCACCTCGGCCGGATCGCCCGCAAGGCGGGCGCGCGCACGAGGGTGGAGGCGGTGCGGGTCGCCCGCGAGGCCGGCTGGATCTGACGACGGGCGCCGACCCCGGGACCGTCAGGGCCGGCCGAGGGGCACGCGGTCCGGCGGCGTCACGTCCTCCCAGTGCCCGACCAGCTCGCGGTAGGTGGTCGAGCGGGTCAGCAGGTCGTCGTGGCTGCCGACGAGCGGCCGGTCGCCGTCGAACACCAGCACCCGCCGCGCCCGGGTCGCCGAGCTGATCCGGTGCGCGATCACCACCAGGGTGCCGCCCCGGCGGGCGAAGGCGTGCTCGACGGTCGCCTCCAGGGTCGGGTCCAGGTGACACGTCGCCTCGTCGAGGATCACCAGCGGCGCCGGGGCGAGGTAGGCCCGGACCGCGGCGATGAGCTGGCGCTCCCCGGCGGAGAGGGCGGCGGGGTCGAGTTCCGCGTCCAGGCCGCCGAGGCGGGCCACCAGGGGACCGGCGCCGAGGGCACGCACGGCGGCCAGGACCGTCGCGTCGTCGGCGTCGGCGTGCAGGTAGCGGAGGTTGTCGCCGACGGAACCGGTGCGCACGTACGCCTCCTGCGGCACCAGCACCCGCAGCCGGGCCAGCGCCTCCGGCGGCGTGCCGTCGACCGGTACGCCGGCCAGGTGGACCGTGCCCGACTCCGGTGACGCCAGCCCGGCGACCAGCGCGGCCAGGGTGGACTTGCCGGCGCCGCTCGGCCCCACCACGGCCAGGTGGTCGCCGGCCGCCACCGTCAGGGTGAGGTCCGCCAGGACGGGGCGGGCGTGCGGGCCGTACCGGAAGGTCAGCCCCCGCAGCGCGACCGCCGGCGGGTTGTCGCCGCCGGCGGCGGCCCACGGCGCCGGGCCGGCGGCGACCGGTGGGGGACCCACCTGGCCGGCGGCCGGGGGCGCCGGGACGGCGGCGGGGCGGGATGGCGGCGCGGTGGGCGGCTGAAGGGCCGGCCCCGGGGTCGGGCTGGTGCGCAGGATGCGGCCCAGGGTGACGGCGTAGCGCAGGCCGCCGCCACCGACGCCCTGCACGACCGCGTGCAGGGCGGGTTGCAGCCCGGTGGTGACGTAGACCAGCGCGCCCAGCACGGCGCCGGCGCTCAGCCCTTGCCGGACCAGCCACGGCGCGGCCAGCACCAGCACCACCACGGGCAGCCAGCCGCCGACGCCGAGGCTGAGGCTGCGCAGCGCCGCCATCCGGGCGAGGGTCCGCTCCGCGTCGGCCTGCGCCGTGACCCGTTGGTCCACGTCGGACACCACGCGCTCCTGCGCGCCGCAGGCGACGACGTCGCGGTGCCCGGCCAGCGCCGACGCCGCCGAGCGGCCGAGCCGCTCGCCGGCGGTCACCTGGGCCCGCTGGTGCGCCACCATGGCCGGCAGCGACGCCCCGAACACGGCGAGCCCCACCACCAGCGGGGCGGCCACCGCACCGGCCAGCGGCGGGGCCAGGGCGAGCAGGCCGAGCAGCGCCGCGCCGGCGGTGAACAGGAACCCGCGGACCACCAGCAGCAGCCCGCCGAAGGTGTCCCGGACCACCTCGACCTGGTGGGTCAGCCGGGCCACGGTGGCGCTGTCCGCCCGGCCGCCGGCCCGGGTGGCGTCGTGCAGGGCCCCCCGCACCACCCGGGCGGCCAACTCGTCGCGGAACGGTTCCACCACGGCCCCGAGGCTGCGGTACACCTGCCCGCTGGCCGCCGCGCCCACCAGCACGGCCGCGGCGAGCCCGGCCAGCCAGACCAGGCCGGTGCCGAACTCACCGGCCAGGAAACCACTGTCGACGGCGCGGGCCACGAGCACCCCGCCGAGTAACGCCGGCAGGGCCTCCACCGCGGACCAGGCGGCCAGCCGGCCCAGGGCCCGGCGGCGGGCCCGCAGTGCCGCCCAGGTGCTGCGGCGTACACCGGGGCCGCTCATCGGGCGTCTCCGCCGGGCGTGAAGACCGCCCGGTAGGCCGGGTCGGCCCAGAGCTGCCGGTGCGGCGCCACGGCCCGCAGCCGCCCGCCGTCGAGCCACGCCACCAGGTCGGCCGCCGCCGCCGTCGTCGCGCGGTGGGTCACCACGAGTCGGGTACGCCCGCCGGCGCCGGCCGCCACCGCCCGGGCGATCCGGTGTTCGGTGGCGGTGTCCAGGCTGGACGTGGCGTCGTCGAGGACGAGCAGCCGCTCGGCGGGGAACGCGCGGGCCAGCCCGAGGCGCTGCGCCTCGCCGCCGGAGAGCGGCGCGTCCGCCAGCCGGGTGCGGAAGCCCTCGGGCAGCCGGGCGACGACGTCGGCGACCTGCGCCGCCCGCGCCGCGGCCAGCACCGCCGGGGTGGCCGGTGCGGTGCCGGCGGGCGGTCGCGCCGAGCCGGCGGGCAGCCCGAGCCCGATCGCGTCGTGCACCGTCTCGCCGACCAGCACGGGTCGGTCGAAGGCGTGGCCGACGGCCCGGCGCAGCGCGGACGGGTCGAGCCGGCGCAGCGGCACCCCGTCCAGCAGCACCTCGCCGGTCTCCGGGTCGTGCAGGCGGCCGGCCACGGCGGCGAGGGTCGACTTGCCGGCGCCGGAGCGGCCGACGACGGCCACCGTGGCGCCCGCCGGGACGGTCAGGTCGATCCCGTCGAGGACCGCCCGCCCGTCCTCGGCGCGTACGCCCACCCCGCGCAGCCGCAGTTCCCCCCGGCCGGGCGGCAGCGGCTCGGCGCCGTCGGGGCGTACCGGGTGGGCCAGCGGCTCGGCGATCCGGCCGGCCGCCGCGCGGGCGCGGACGAGGCGGTTCAGGGTGGCCAGCACCGCGCCCAGTCCGGCGCCGAGGGCCGCGTACTGCACGGCGGCGACGAGTTGGCCGGGGGAGAGCCAGCCGACGGTCAGCGCGTACCCGCCGACGGCCACGACGGCCACCTGGAGCAGCGGCCCCACGGCGGCGGTGCGGGCGCTCGCCCTGGCCAGCAGCCGCCAGCTGAGCAGCCCGTACCCGCGCAGTTCCGGCAGGGCCGCGAGCACCCGGTCGCGTTCCCGGTCGACGGTCGCGGCGGCGGCGATGGTGCGGGCGCCGCCGAGGGCCTCCAGCAGGCGCCCGGCGATGTCCCCCAGCACCCGCTGGTAGCCGGCGACGGCGGCGGAGGCGTCGGTGACGAAGGCGCGCATGAGCAGCGTGAGCAGGGCCAGCCCGCCGAGGAGGGTGACGCCGAGCAGCGGTTCGAGCAGGGTGAGCGCCACGACGCTGCCGACCGGGGGGAGCAGCGCGACGACGCCGAGCACCACGGCGGTGCCGGCCTGCCCGGCCTCGGCGGCCTGCCCGACGAGCCGACCGACCAGGTCGCCCACCGGGTGGCGGCGGACGGTGCGGACGTCGCAGGCGAACAGGTGCCGCAGCAGGCGCCGGCGCAGCCGTGCGGTGGCCCGGGCCGCGCCGTACCCGCTGGCCACGTCGGCGAGGATGTCGGTGACCATGAGGACGGCGATCAGGCCGCAGGCGGCGGCCGGCCACCAGACGCCGGGGTCGCCGTCGACGGCGGCGTCGACCGCGAGCCCGAGCGCGGCGGGCAGGGCGAGTTCGGCGGCGGCGCCGGTGAGCGCGACCGCGCCGAGCAGGACCGTCCACCCGCCGCCGTCGCGGACCACCCGCCGCAGCAGCCGGTCGGTGCCGGTCGGCGTCCCCATGGCTTCTCCCGCGAAAGACGTGCGGCCCTGGACGGACACGGCGTCCGCCCAGGGCCTCGCGTGTTGACCTGGTCAGTTGCAGGTCGTGACGGACAGCGAGCTGTCGCCACAGAGCAGCAGGCTCGCGCGGCTGCCACCGCCGGTGCGGTCGGCGGGGGCCATCTCCATGCCCTGAAGGTCGAGAAGCGCCATGTCGATCATCTCCTTCTGTGCTGTTCGGTCGGATGGTCCTGTGCTGGACGTCGCCACTGGGGGCGTCCGGCTCAGTTGCAGGTCGTGACGGACAGCGAGCTGTCGCCGCAGAGCAGCAGGCTCGCCCGGCTGCCACCGCCCGTGCGGTCGGCGGGGGCCATCTCGAGGCCCTGGAGGTCCAGAAGCGCCATGTCGTGTCACCTCCTTCCGTGCTGGTCGGTCGGATCGGTCGCCCTCGCCGAGGCGAGGGAGTCGGTGGCGCCCGTCAGGGGCGCGAGGAACGGCAGGCGCACCGGGTCGTCGGGCCGCGCGGCGGCCAGCGCCAGCAGCACGCCGGCGGTGCCGGTGCCGAGGTCCATGGACAGCCGCAGCAGCTGCTCGCCCGGGAAGGCGGTGCCGTCGCGGTAGGGCAGGGCGTGCCAGGCCAGCCGGGCCACCTGGGCGTCGCGTTCGCGGCAGAGCCCCGGATCGTCGGGGTACGCCGCCAGGTAGGCGATGATGCCGGCCCGTCCGGCGAAGAGGCCGGACTGCGCGTAGAACGGTGACCGGGCGGCGCGGCGTACGCCGGCGCTGGCCTCGGCGAACCGCTCGTCGGCGCGGTGCCGCAGGTA
The DNA here is from genome assembly GCF_004345505.1 of Micromonospora sp. CNZ303. Taxonomy (NCBI): domain Bacteria; kingdom Bacillati; phylum Actinomycetota; class Actinomycetes; order Micromonosporales; family Micromonosporaceae; genus Micromonospora; species Micromonospora sp. CNZ303. The sequence continues at coordinate 63,317 of NZ_SLVT01000012.1, forward strand.
CTCGTCGAGCACCAGCCCGATGCCGACGCTGCCCTGCCCGAGGTAGGGCATGGTGCGCCAGCCCTCGTTGACCTCCAGCGCGCCGTCGGGGCGTACCACGCAGCGGCGCAGGTCCTGGCGCAGGGCCGTGGCGGCGTGGTCCAGCAGGGCCTCGTCGCCGGTCAGCTCGTGCAGCCGCACCAGCAGCAGCGCCGGCCCGGTGCGGCCGCGCAGCAGCCCGGCGTACGGGTTGCGCCCGCCGCTGATGTCCGGCCCCGGGTCGTCGGCGAGCTGGTCGACCACCCGCTCGGCAACCCGCCAGGCCGCGTCGCGCAGGGCCGTCTCGCCGGTGCGTCCGGCCAGCTCGGCCAGGTTGAGCGCGATGCCGGCGAGGCCGCCCGAGAGGCTGTGGTCCAGGCCGTCCAGCGGCTGGCGCAGACAGATGTCGAGCACGTCGAGGGCGTCCTGCCGGCGGCCGAGCGACTCCAGGGCGTACGCGACACCGTGCAGGCCGTCGTAGAAGCCGCACCGGGTGCCGGAGGCGGGTGCCGTGGCATGACGGACCAGCCACTGCTCGTGTTCCGGCCACCGTCCGGCGCCGCTGACGTGCAGGGCGTACAGGACGCCAGCGGCGCCGTGGGCGAGGTTGAGCCCGCCGCTGCGGAACTGCTCGATGTCGCCGGGGAAGAGCCGGTCGTCCCGGTCGGGTGTCGCGCTGGCGAGGATCGCCCGGGCGAGCCGGTCCCGGTGGGCCGGCCCGACGTCGACGGTGAGGTCGGGTGCCCCGCCGGCGTCCGCCGGGGCGGGGCCGGTGATCTCCCGTACGGCGTCGTCGAGGAGTTCCCTCGGCACCGGGAAGTGCGCGGCGATCACATCGGCGAGGTGCGCGGCCTTCTCCGGCCCGAGCCGGACGAGCTGGGTCAGCGGCAGGAACAGCGCCAGCCGCAGGCAGGCCAGGGCGTACCGGTCGACGGCGGGACCGGTGCGGTCCCGGGGCGCGGCGAAGCCCTGGTTGCGCAGTCCCGGCCGGCGGTGGCCGTCGATCGGCGCGGCGACCTCGAAGTCGACGAGCGCGATCCGGTCGTCCGGGCGGACCATGACGTTGAACAGGTGCAGGTCGCCGTAGACCAGGCCGCGGTCGTGGATCGCCGTGACGACCTCCTCGACCTGTCGGTGCACGTCCAGCGCCCAGCGGGTGTAGTCGGCGCGGTCGGCGTCCGTGGCGTCGGCGTCGATCAGCGGATACCGGTCGACCAGGACCTTGTTGAGCGGGCGGCCCTCGATGAACTCCAGCGCGAGGAACCGGTGCTCGCCGAGGGCGAACTCGTCGTGCACCCGGGGCACCTGGGGCAGGTCGGCCAGCCGGCGCAGCGCGTCGGCCTCCCGGGCCAGGCGGGCGACCGCGTCGGCGCCGTCGGCGTCGAGACCGGCGTGCGGCCGGGCCTCCTTCAGCACCAGTTGGCCGTCGGTCCGCACGTCCCGGCCGACGTAGAGGCCGCCTCCGTTGGAGAAGTGGATGACCTTCTCGATCCGGTACGGCACCTCGTTCGTGCTGGTGGCGTTGCGGGCGGCCAGGTGCGGGCCGAGGAAGTCGGGCAGCGTCACCCAGGACGGCACGTGGAACACCGGGTCGCGGCGGTCGGGCACCAGCGTGCCCGTGTCGTCCTCGATCGCCGGGACCACCTGGCCGTCGGGGGAGTGGCAGTAGCGCGCGGCGAAGCCGCCGTAGCGTACGTGCACCGGGCCGGCGCCGTGACGCAGGTCGCTGAGGATGTACGGGCCGGGCTCGCCGGCGAGCAGCTCGTCGAGCTCCTTGCAGACCAGCTCCAGCTCCGCGTCGTCGCGGGGGTACACGGTGACGAACTTGCCGCTGGCCGCCCGGGAGGCGTACTTGGAGTTGCGCAGCAGCAGGGTGCGCGGGCCGCGGAGGAACTTGAAGGACAGTCCGCGCGGGACGCAGTAGTCCCAGACGGCGTCCAGCACCCGCTCGGCGTTGTCCAGCGTCGCCGACACATGGATCTTCCAGCCCTGCTGGGGCAGCGTGCCGCCCTCAGGGGCGTAGATCAGCCAGTCGTCGAGCGGCTCGGAGCGCCAGCCGTCGGGGACGGGCCGCTGCGCCGCCGCGAAGGTGGGCTGCTCGACCGCGCTGCCGAGGGAGTCGTAGAAGAGCCGGTCGGCGGCGCAGTAGCTGTCGTAGCGCTCGTCCACCGTGGCCACTCCCTCCGCTGTTCGGCCGGTGCCTGCGTCGTTCGGCCGATGCCTTCGTCCTGCTGACGGATCTGAGTCTGTCCGTTCGGGCTATGGTGGTTCCAGTGCGTTCAGTCATGACGACGAATGCGTGCCGCACGGGTCGGCCGTGACAAATGTCAGTTGCGCCCGGGGTGCGCGGTGCTCCGCCGGCGGGTCGCCGGCCGCACGGTGGGCGGTGCCCCCGTCCGTCCCGGGGCGGTACGGTGCTCGCCGTGACCGCAGACGATCACCCCTCCGTCGCCGGCGTCGGGCCCGTTGCCGTGCTGGCCAACCCGACCGCTGGCCGGGGTCGGCACCGAGGGCTGCTACCGCAGGTCCTGCACCGGCTCGCGGCTGCCGGCCGCCCGGTACGCCCGCTGCACGCGCGTACCGCCGACGAGGCCGAGGCGGCCTGCCGGGCGGCGGTGCGCGACGGGGCGTCGGCCCTGGTCGCGGTCGGCGGCGACGGAACCGTGCACCGCGCGCTGCAGGCGGTCGCCGGCACGGCTGTCCCGTTCGGCCCGGTGCCCGCCGGGACCGGCAACGACTTCGCCGCCGACACCGGCTTCCCGGCCGACCCGCTCGCCGCCGTCGACGTGATCGCGGCGGCGCTGCGCGACGGCCGCACCCGCCCGGTGGACCTGGCCCGGATGACGGGGGCCGACGGAACGGGCCGGTGGTACGGGGCCGTGCTCGCGGCCGGCTTCGACGCGATCGTCAACGAGCGCGCCAACCGGATGCGTTGGCCGAGCGGTCCGCGCCGCTACGACCTGGCGATCCTGGTGGAACTGGCCCGGCTGCGCCCGCGCCGCTACACCCTGCGCCTCGACGGGGTGCCGCACGAGGTGGACGCCGTGCTGGTGGCGGTGGGCAACTGCGCCAGCTACGGCGGCGGCATGCGGATCTGCCCGGACGCGGACCCGGCCGACGGACTGCTCGACGTGGTGGTGGGCGGCCGGTTCCACCGGCGCACCCTGATGCGGGTCAAGCCGCGCATCTACCGGGGTACCCACGTGACGCACCCGCTGGTGCGCAGCTACCGCGCCCGTACGGTCGAGTTGAGCGCCGAGGGCATCACCACGTACGCCGACGGCGAGCGCGCCCTGCCCCTCCCCCTGACCGTCACGGCCACCCCCGCCGCCCTCCACCTCCTCCGCTGACCCCGCCCTCCCGCCCGACTTCTCCCTCCCTCCCCGCCCTCAACGGGTCGATCATGCAGTCGTGGTGCCCCGCACAGGCCGTGTATGCCCGCAAAACCGGCACCAGAAGTGCATGACCGACTCGGCGAAGGGCTGGGAGGGGTGTGGGGGTCAGGGGGGTGTGTGGGTGGTGATGCGGTCCAGCCATTCGGTCAGCAGGGTGCGTTCGGCGGGGGTGAAATCCGTGGCGAGGGTGTCGAGGGCAGCGCGCAGCGCCACCGCGTGCCGGACCGGACGGTCGGCCCGGGAGGTCGCCCGGGCGGCGGGGGAGTCCGTGACCAGGGCGGCGAGCACCGCCTCCCGGGTCCGGGTCGACAGGGCCGGGTCGCGCCCCGGCGGCGGCGTCCGGATCAGGGTGAGGGTGACGCCGCACGCGGTGGCGTGCAGCATCTCGGTCGCCTGGTCGACGCTCGTACGCAGTCGACCCGCCTCGGCCACCCGGTGCACGAGCTGGCGCAGGATGTCGGCCGCCACCCGGGCCGCGGTCGGGGTCTCGCCGGGGCGCGGGTCGCCGTACATGAGCGCGTGGAACGCCGGGTTGGCCACGCCGAAGCCGACGTGCAGGTCCCAGCCCCGGCGTAGGTCGTCGACCGGGTCGTCGGCGAGGTCCCCGGCCGCCTGGGCGTGCAGGTACGCGGCGAACCCGTAGCTGGCCGCCGCGTCCAGCAGGCCGCGCATGTCGCCGAACTGACGGTAGATGGTGGGCGCCTGCACCCCTGCCGCCCGGCTGACCGCGCGGGTGGAGACGGCCTCCCGGCCGCCCTCGGCGAGCAGTGCGGCGGCGGCCCGGACGATCCGGTCCCGGGGCGACGTCTCGGTGATCATGGCAGCGACGATAACGCCTTCGCGTTAGCGCCAGGTGTTAACGATGCTGTCGGCGTGCCGTTAGCGCTGCTGACCGACGCCGGCCAGGTCCAGCACGGCGCCCAGCCCGTTGGCCCGACCCGCCTCGGCTGCCGGCAGCACCAGCACCGCGCATCCGGCCGCGACGGCCCCCGCGTCGGCCGGGGTGTCGCCCACCATCAGCGTCCGCTCCGGATCGACGCCGAGCATCCCGCAGGCGCGCAGGAAGATCCCCGGGTCCGGCTTGCAGCGCCCCACCTCGTACGAGAGCGCGAACGCGTCGACCAGCCCGGCCAGCCCCCAGGCCTCGAAGTGCGGCCGGATGTCGAAGCCGATGTTGCTGACGACGGCCACCCGGACGCCCCCGGCCCGCAGCGCGTCCAGGGTCGCCGCGGTGTCCGGGTAGGGCACCCAGCCCTCGGGCACCAGCACCCGCTCGTAGAGCGCCTCCGCGAAGCCCTCGATGCCCGCGTCCACGGTCTCGGCCAGCCCGGTGTAGGCGCCCCGGTGGGCGTGCGGGTAGAGGTCCCGGTCGGCCCAGAGCTCGGCCAGCCGGGGCGGCACCCGGGTGGGCAGCGGCCCGCCCGCCCGGCCGGCGGTCAGCAGCCGGTCGGCCAGCGCGGTGGCCCGCATCCGCTCCAGGCTCACCCCGCAGGCGGCGGCGGCCGCGAGCACCCAGTCCCGGGGCTCCTCCACCTGGGCCAGGGTGCCATGGAAGTCGAGCAGGACCGCCTCCACCGGCCGGCGGGACGGACCCGGGCGGACGGCGTCGTCGGCGCCGCGCGGGGCGTGGGGCGGTTCGGCATGATCCGGCACGTCGTGCACCCTACCGACCGCCTCCGACCCCCCTGCCGGTTGGCCTTGTCCGGTGGCTGTCGGCGGCACGCATTAATCTTGGAGGCATGTCGAGCCCCGCCGAGCGGTACGCCGCGGCGCGCCGCCGGGCCGCGCAGGCCTCACAGTTCCCGGCACTTGACGAGTTCGCCCTCGATCTGGGGTTCGACCTCGACGACTTCCAGCGCGAGGCGTGCCAGGCGCTGGAACGGGGCAGCGGCGTCCTGGTCTGCGCCCCGACCGGCGCCGGAAAGACGGTGGTCGGCGAGTTCGCCGTACACCTGGCGCTGCGCGGCACGCCGGCGGCCGGCGGCGCGGCGGCGCCCGCGACCGGCGGCGACGGGACCCCGCCCCGGCGGCGCAAGTGCTTCTACACCACCCCGATCAAGGCCCTGTCGAACCAGAAGTACCACGACCTGGTCGACCGCTACGGCGCCGAGCAGGTCGGGCTGCTCACCGGCGACAACGCCATCAACGGCGACGCCCCGGTGGTGGTGATGACCACCGAGGTGCTGCGCAACATGCTCTACGCCGGCTCGGCCACGCTCGACGGCCTGGCGTACGTGGTGATGGACGAGGTGCACTACCTCGCCGACCGGTTCCGTGGCGGGGTGTGGGAAGAGGTGATCATCCACCTGCCCGCCTCGGTCACCCTGGTCTCCCTGTCGGCCACCGTGTCCAACGCCGAGGAGTTCGCCGACTGGCTGGTCACCGTGCGCGGCGAGACGGCCGTGGTGGTCAGCGAGCACCGCCCGGTGCCGCTGTGGCAGCACATGCTGGTCGGCAAGCGGATGTTCGACCTGTTCCACGACGCCGACGCCGCCCGCAAGCACGACGTGCACCCCGAGCTGCTGCGCTACACCCGCGACACCATGCGCCGCCTGGAGCTCGGCGAGGGGCGCAGCGCCGGTCCCGGCGGCGGCCGGCGCGGGCCCCGCTGGCGCGGCCCGATGCGCCCCGACATCGTCGACCGGCTCGACCGGGAGGGACTGCTGCCGGCGATCCTGTTCATCTTCAGCCGCGCCGGCTGCGCCGCCGCCGTGCAGCAGTGCCTCGCCGCGGGCTTGCGGCTCACCTCCCCCGAGGAGCGGGCCGAGATCCGCCGCGTCGTCGAGTCGCGGGTCACCGCCATTCCCGGCGAGGACCTGACCGTCCTCGGCTACTGGGAGTGGCTCGACGGCCTCGAACGCGGCTTGGCCGCCCACCACGCCGGCATGCTGCCGGTGTTCAAGGAGGTCGTCGAGGAGCTCTTCGTCCGGGGTCTGGTCAAGGCGGTCTTCGCCACCGAGACGCTCGCGCTGGGCATCAACATGCCGGCCCGCTGCGTCGTGCTGGAACGCCTGGTGAAATACAACGGCGAGGCGCACGTCGACCTGACGCCGGGGGAGTACACCCAGCTCACGGGCCGTGCCGGGCGGCGCGGCATCGACGTCGAGGGGCACGCCGTCGTCGTCTGGTCCCCGGAGACCGACCCCCGGCACGTGGCCGGTCTGGCCTCCACCCGCACCTACCCGCTGCGGTCCAGCTTCCGGCCGTCGTACAACATGGCGGTCAACCTGGTCGGCACGGTCGGTGCCGAGCCGGCCCGCGCGCTGCTGGAGTCCTCGTTCGCCCAGTTCCAGGCGGACCGCTCGGTGGTCGGCCTGGCCCGGCAGGTGCAGCGCAACACCGAGACCATCGAGGCGTACGGCGCGGAGGCGGCCTGCCACCACGGCGACTTCGACGAGTACTTCGCGCTGCGGGTGGCGATCGGCGAGCGGGAGCGGGCCATCGCCCGGCAGGGGCAGAGCCAGCGCAAGGCCGCCGCGGTGGCCTCGCTGGAGCGGCTGCGGATCGGCGACGTGATCCGCGTGCCGTCGGGCCGTCGGGCCGGTCTGGCCGTCGTGCTCGACCCGGCCACCGGCGGCTTCGGCGAGCCCCGGCCGCTGGTGCTGACCCAGGACCGCTGGGCGGGCCGGGTCAGCCCGGGGGACTTCACCACCCCGGCCGAGGTGCTGGCGCGGATCCGGGTGCCGAAGCACTTCAACCACCGGTCCCCGGCGGCCCGGCGGGATCTGGCCGCCGAGGTCAGCGGCACCGGGCTGGACCGGCACGCCGGACGACGGGGCGGCCGGTCCCGGCAGGCCGTCGGTGAGGACCACCGGCTCAGCCAGCTCCGCACCGAGCTGCGCCGGCATCCCTGCCACGCCTGCCCCGACCGCGAGGAGCACGCCCGCTGGGCGGAGCGGCGCCGCCGCCTGGAGAACGACACCGAGGAGCTGCGGCAGCGGGTGGCCGGCCGGACCGGCTCGCTGGCCCGCACGTTCGACCGGATCGTGGCGCTGCTCACCGCCCGGGGCTACCTGGCGCCCGACGGCGCGGTGACCGACGCCGGCCGGATGCTCGGCCGGATCTGGACCGAGGCGGACCTGCTGGTCGCCGAGTGCCTGCGGCGCGGGGTGTGGGACGGGCTCTCCCCGGCCGAACTGGCGGCGGCGGTCTCCGTGGTGGTCTTCGAGGCGCGCCGCGACGTCGACGAGCGGGCGTCGCTGCCGCGCGGCCCCGTGGCCGAGGCGGTCGACGAGACGCTCAAGCTGTGGAGCGAGATCGAGGCCGACGAGGCGGCCCGGGGCCTCACCGTCACCCGCGAGCCCGACCTCGGCTTCGCCTGGCCGGTCTACCGCTGGGCGCGGGGCGAGGCGCTCGCGAAGGTCCTCGGCAGCGGCCACGAGATCGACGGCGAGATGCCGGCCGGCGACTTCGTCCGCTGGGCGCGGCAGGTGGTCGACCTGCTCGGCCAGCTCGCCGACTCCGGCGGCGCCTCGGCGGAGCTCAGGTCCACCGCCCGGCAGGCGATCGGCGCCGTGAACCGGGGTGTGCTGGCCTACCACGCCCCGGCCTGACCGTCACTGTCCGTCACCGGACATCGAAATCGACGCATCGCTTAGTGACCGCGACGGCACCCCCCGAATTGTCCGGGGGGTGCCGTTGTGCCTGGTCACGGCATCCCTGATCATTGCTCCGGCGCAGGATCGCGCGTCGGTGGAACGATCTGGGAGAAGGCCGCCGTGGCGGAAATCAATCACTTCGAGTACGGGTGGATCACCCCCGCGCTCAGCTACGCGCTGTCGGTGCTGGGCTCGGCCCTGGGGCTGATCTGCGCGGGCCGGATCCGCACGGCGGGCAGCGCGGGCCAGCGCGCCTGGTGGGGAACCCTGGCGGCCTGGGCCATCGGTGGCACCGCCATCTGGACCATGCACTTCATGGCGATGCTCGGCTTCGCCGTCGAGGGCACCCGGATCCGGTACGACGTGCCGATCACCGTGGCCAGCGCGATGATCGCGGTGACCGCGGTCGGCATCGGCCTGGCCATCGTGGGCACCGGGCGGTTCTCCGCCGTGCGGCTGCTCGCCGGGGGCCTGTTCACGGGCGCGGGGGTCGCCGCGATGCACTACACCGGCATGGCGGCCATGCGGCTCAACGGTCGGATCGACTACGACACCACCCGGGTCGTGCTGTCGGTCGTGATCGCGGTGGTCGCGGCCACGGTGGCGCTCTGGCTCGCGATGACCGTCCGCCGGGGGCTGGCGATCGTCGGCTCGGCGCTGCTGATGGGTGTGGCCGTCAACGGCATGCACTTCACCGGGATGAGCGCCATGTCGGTGCATGCGCACTCCGGGCAGGGCGAGGTGGTGGGCGCCGGCGTCAGCACCCTGCTCGTGCCGATCATCCTCGCCGTGGTGTTCGGCGTGGTCGGGCTGGTCTACGCGCTGCTCGCCGCCCCCACCGCCGAGGACCGGGCCGCCGCCGCGTACTTCGACACCCTGCGGGGCCCGGAGCCGGCAGCCGAGGCGTCGCCGCCGCCCGACCCGGTGGGGCTGCGGGCCCGGTCCACGCTCGGCCGGCCGGGCACCCCGTTCCCGTCCCGCCGGGACGACCCGCCGCGCTGACCCGTACAGCGCGCCTGACGCCGCCCGCCGTGCCGCGGCACGGCGGGCGGCGTCAGGCGCGCTGGGCAAGGGCGTCGACGAGGCGGCGTGCCGAGCCGGTGAGTGCGCCTCTGACCTGGCCGCGGCGCGAGGTTACGCACCGGCAACCGGCTGAGGGCACGGCCGCCCCGCCAGAGTTCGTGGCCCCGGGGGGTGGCCTCGACCGACCACCTGTCCGTGGGGGACGAACTCGCCCCCTGCGGACAGGTGGTCCGCGCCCGCCGGGGGGCGCTTGCTGGTCGATGGCGCGTGCTGCCACCACGATGAGCCCGCCGCCGCCGACCACGAGGTGATGTCGGCCGGATCGAGGTCGTGGGAGCGGTTGATTTTCGGGCATACGGCTCAGCGGCCAGCCGGTACCAGGGAGAGTCGGCGCAGAGGCCCGCGTGTCGAAGGAGGACTCGTGCGACCCACCCGCCGGCTACTGGCGCTACTCGGGCTCGCTGCGGCGATGCCCCTGGTCGCGGCCGTCATCCTTGTCCGGATCCCGTTCCGCAATGCGCAGGGTCTGATACCACAGAGCTCTGCGGTATGGCCGTACGACTCGTACCACGACATGCGCTGGCTGCTGGTTTACCACAACTCCTGGTTGATGTTCGGGCTCCTTCTGCTGGGCGCGATCGTGCTGCGAGGGCTCTACTCCGCAGCCCTGGTCGGCCTGGCCTGGCCGGCAGGCGTACGGCGGCCGCCGTACCGGGCGTTGGCGCGGCGCAACCTCGAAGTCGCGGCGTTCACGGCGGTCCTCGTCCTACCGTTCGCCGCGTACGCGGTCGCCGCGTCGGTGGTGTCGCTGTCCTGGTTCCTGTTCGCCTCGCTGACTCCCATGATCCTTCTCGCCCCCTTCCTGCAGCGGATGGCTGTGGGCCGGGGCCTGTGGCGGGGACTGCCTTCGGCTGAGCTTGTCGGTTGGTCCCTGCTCGACTTCGTGCTGATCTCGGTGGCCGGTGGCCTGGTGTGGCAGGTTCCCGCGCTGGTGACGCCGCTCGTCGCCGCGGTCGCGGGCGCGGCTAACGGCCTGCTGTGGAACCGGACGGTGCGGGCGGCCGTGCTCCAGCCGCGGGTACGGTGGCGGCGGGTGCCGGTGGTGCCGATCGCTGTGGTGCTCGCGCTGGCCACTCCGCTGGTGTCGCAGGTGATCACCTCGCCCCGCCACGAACGGAACACTGCCGTCCCGTCCGTCTTCGACCGGCCGCTGCCCGCGAGGGTGCGCTACGCGGTGATCCTGCTGGCCGGGCACGAATCCGCGTACGACGGCCGCCCGTTGGGGGACCCGGCGGTCGAGTGGTTCTCATACGCCGGCCTGGATGCGAGTGGCCGCCCGCTGCCGTACCGGCGGTATGACACCCACCGGTCGCTGAACTCCAGCGCGGAACTGCTCGCCGCGCAGGTGGACGCGCTGCATCGGCGGACCGGCAGGCCCATCGCCCTGGTCGGCCGAAGTGAGGGGGCGATGGTGGCCCGGCGCTACCTCGGCGATCGGCCGGACCCGCGGGTGCAGGCACTGGCGATGTTCAGCCCGCTGGTCCGCGCCGGACGCGCGTACTATCCACCCCCGGACGCCAGCACCGGCTGGGGTCTGGTCGCCGGCTGGCTGCTGCGGGGGATGTTCGCTGTCACGCAGGTCGGCAGAACAGCCGCCGCCACGCCGGACGAGCCGTTCATCCGCTCACTGATGGATGAAGACGGGCCCTTTTATCGCCTGCACATGTTGTGTCCTGTCCCGGGGGTCCGGGCGATCGCCTTCCTGCCGACGGTCACCGCGTCCGAGGCGCCACCGGATCCGTACATCCGCATCCCGTCGGTCGAGGCACCGTCCTTCCACGGAGGGCTCATCGGTCGCCCGGTCATCGGAGACCAGTTGATCGACTTTCTGGCAGGCGAGGATGTCAACGTCCGGCGCCGGGAGTACGGCCTCCTGGAGCGGCTGGGTTCGGCCTGGCACGCACCCAACCTGGCACTGCGCATCAACCCGGTCTGGGAACCCACCGTGCCGTCCGGCACGCCGGCCTTCTCGACGAAACTCTACTGCCGTCCGTTGCGGCAACCAGGCTGACGGTCAGGTCAGACCCGCGAGGCGGGGGTCCGGCTCGCTGTGCGGAGCTGCCCGGCGAGCAACCAGGTGGCCACGGCGGCAAGCATCGCCGCCATCCATACCGCCATCGGGTGGTACGGCAGAAGCAGGATGCCGAGCCCGATGCCCACAGATGCGGTGACGATTGCCGCGACGGTGGTGGCGCGTCGGTCGACGAGCACCCCCAGCCCGGTCAGGACGGTCGCCGCCCCGACGACCAGCCGGACCCAGCCCCAGCTGGTGATATCGAGGTGGAACATCTCCGCGCTGGCGATGTCGACGTACGGCTCGAGCGGGACGATGGCGAGCCCGGTGAGGAAGTCGATCCCCCCGGCCGCGCCCAGCAACACCGCCGCCAGGTAGCGCCGGCTCCGCCGCTCGCCGTCCGGGCCGACGCCGTCCGGAGCCGGCCCGCCTCCCGTCATGCTTCCTCCGCCCGTCGTCTGCGCCGCCGTACGGCCCGCACCCGAGCCGCCGCAGGGCTCCCAACAGGCTATCGAGGGTCACCCTGCCCTGCCGCTGGTAGCGGACCTCCCCTCCGCCGGGAAGCAGTGGATCAGGTCGTGCCCCCGCTTATACGATTTCGAGCGGCTCAGCGGGTCTGCACGGCACCGCCTGATCGACGCGGTGACGCGTGCGCGCGGTGGTCAGGACCGCTGCGCGAGGGCGTCGACGAGACGGCGTGCCGAGCCCGCGAGGTTCCACTCGTCGGCCAGCTCCAGCAGCCGGTCGGGGTCGGCCGGCGCGGTCGGTAGCTCGGTGGCCAGCTCGGGCAGCGGCACGTCGAGGGCGACGCGGACCACCTTCGGCGCGACGGCCAGGTAGTCCCGCGCGGCGGCGAGCTTGGTGCGCAGCCCGGGGGCGAAGCCGGAGCCCGGGTCGTCCAGGGCGGCCAGGATGCCCGCGACGTCGCCGTAGCGCTCGATGAGCCGGGCGGCCGTCTTCTCGCCCACGCCGGCCACCCCGGGCAGCCCGTCGCTGGGGTCGCCCCGCAGGGCGGCGAAGTCGGCGTAGCGGTCGGCCGGCACCCCGTAGCGGGCGCGCACCGCGGCGTCGTCGCAGTCGTCCAGCTTGGCCACGCCCCGCCCGACGTAGAGCAGCCGCACGGGGCGTGCGTCGTCGACGAGTTGGAACAGGTCCCGGTCGCCGGAGACCACCTCGACCGGCGCCGGCTGGGTCACCGAGAGGGTGCCGAGCACGTCGTCTGCCTCGTAGCCGGTCGCGCCGACATGGGCGATGCCGACGGCGTCGAGCACCTCCAGGATCAGCGGAACCTGCGGGCTGAGCGTGTCGGGCACCACCTCGCCGCCCTCGGGCGCCACCCGGTGCGCCTTGTAGGACGGCAGCAGCGCCACCCGCCAGTCGGGCCGCCAGTCGTGGTCCATCGCGCAGACCATCCGGTCGGGCCGGCGGGTGCGGATCAGGCTCGCCAGCATGTCGAGGAAGCCGCGCACCGCGTTGACGGGGCTGCCGTCGGCGGCCCGGGCCGCCGACTCGGGAATGCCGAAGTAGGCCCGGAAGTAGAGACTGGGCGCGTCGATGAGCAGGATCGGGGGTCGCTGTGCCACGCCCGACAGCCTGGCACACCCCACCGACGATCAGGGGGCGCGGCACGGCGGGTCAGGGACGTTCGTGGTCGCGGTACAGCGTCTCGCGGCGGGCCACGTACTGCAGGCCGTAGCTGGCGAGCAGCAGCGCGATCGCGACCGACACCTCGAGCCAGGCCGCCGTGCCGTCGGCGACGGTCACCCCGACGGCCAGCAGCACCAGGCCCGCGACGGCGAGGATGCCCGCCCAGAGCAGCCGGCGGCGTCGGGTCGCGGCGCGCTCCCGGTCCGTCGCTGCCACGGCGGTCGGTCCTCTCCGTCGGCGACCCGTCCGCGCCCAGCCTATCGGCGCGTACGGCCGCCGGCGGCGGAACCGGGCTGCGGGCCCGCCGCTGCGCGCGCAGACTTGCCGGTGTGACGTTCGTTGCGGGCCTGACGCTCGGCCGCCGGTTCCACGACGAGGTGCTCGCCCCGATCCTGCGTCGACGCTTCCCCGACCTGCGGTACGCGGCCGGGCTGCTCGACGGCGGCTCGGAGCTGCTCGGCCTGGACACCCCGCGCTCCACCGACCACGACTGGGGGCCGCGCGGGCAGCTTTTCGTCGGCGCGTCCGACGCGGCGCGGATCCCGCACCTGCGCGCGGCGCTGGACGCCGACCTGCCGGCGGAGTTCCTCGGCTGGCCCACCCGCTTCACGGGGGAGGGCCGGCTGGGGGTCGCCGACCGGGCGGGCAGCCGCCACGGCGTCACGATCGACGAGCCGGGCGGCTGGTGGCGCGAGCGGCTGGGCTTCGACCCCGCTGCCGGCGTCACCACGGCGGACTGGCTGGCCACGCCGACGCAGCGGCTGGCCGAGGTGACCGGCGGCGAGGTGTTCCACGACGGTCTCGACGGAGCGCTGACCGGGGCCCGGGCGGCGCTGGCGTGGTACCCGGAGGACGTGTGGCGGCACGTGCTCGCCGCTGCGTGGACCCGGGTCGCCCAGGCCGAACACCTGCCCGGCCGCTGCGCCGAGACCGGCGACGACCTCGGCAGTCGGGTGGTCACTGCCGGGCTGGCCCGGGACCTGATGCGCCTCGGCCTGCTGCTGCACCGCCGCTGGCCCCCGTACGACAAGTGGCTGGGCACGTTGTTCGCCCGGCTGCCCGACGTGGCGCCCCTGGTCGCGGCCCTGGCCGACGCGCTCGGCCCGGGCGACTGGCGCATGCGGGAGGCCGGGCTGGTCCGGGCGCTGGAGGCCCTCGCCGCCCGGACCGACGACACCGGCCTGGCGGCCCCGGTGCGCGCCCGGTCCCGGCCCTTCCACCGGCGGCCGTTCCTGGTCCTGGACGCCGGTCGGATCGCCGGCGCGCTGCGGGCCGCCATCACCGATCCGGTGCTGCGCGGGCGAGCGCCCCTCGGCGCGGTCGACCAGTACGTCGACAGCGTTGACGTGCTGACCCACGCGCACCGGGTCCGCCGGCTCGCCGCCGCGCTGCCGGTCACGGCCGACGGGCCGGACTGAGATCGTCGCGCTCTGGTCGTGCGGGTGACGGCCGGCCCACCAGGTGGAAGCCGCACCCCGTCGGGGCCCGCGCCGACGGCGGGCCCCGGAGGGGTTCAGGCGGGCAGCCGCCAGACCTGGTTGGCGCCGCCGAAGCAGTCCCAGATCTGCAGCCGGGTGCCGTCGGCGGAGCTGTTGCCGGTGGCGTCGAGGCACCTGTTGGACGCCGGGTTTCGCAGCGTGCCGTTGGACTGGGCCTGCCAGACCTGCGCGCCGGTGCCGTTGCAGTCCCACAGCTGCACCTTGGCGCCGTTGGCGGTGGAGGCGCTGGTCACGTCGGCGCACTTGCCGAGGGCGCGCAGGGTGCCGTCGGTGCCCACCGTCCAGCTCTGGGCGTTGGTGCCGTTGCACGCGTAGAGCTGCACGGCGGTGCCGTTGGCGGTGTTCGCGGCGGCCACGTCGACGCACTTGCCGCCGATGCCGGTGATCGGGCCGGTGCGCCCGACGGGCGGCGGGGTGGTGCCGCCGGTGGCGGTGTCGTAGATGGCGCTGACAAGGGAGGTGGCTCCGGTGGTGTCCTGGCTCAGTTCCCAGTTCATCATGCCGCCGGCGTTGGCCATGGCCCACTGGGTCTTGCGCTTGACCGTCGGGATGCCGTTGTAGCACTGCTGGGTGCCGTTGACCGTGGTGCAGTCGCGGTTGGCGTTGGCCGGGTCCATGGCGACCAGCGCGGCGTACGTGTGGTAGCCGGGTCGGCTGTAGAACGGCACGCCGAGCACCGCCTTGCGGGCGGGCAGGCCCCGGGACTTCCAGTAGTTGACGGCGTTGATCGACCAGTCGTAGTTGGCGTGCGGGCTGCCGCCGTCGTACGCCATGATGTTGAGCCAGTCCACGTGGCCGAACACGGCCGGCTGCACGCCCTCGGCGTACCAGCCCTCGGAGACGACGGCGGCGGTGAGCAGTTTGCCCCGGCTGTGCAGGGCGCCGGCCAGCTGCTGCATCAGCGCCGTGTAGTTGGTGGCCGAGGCGCCCGGGTCCGGGTACTCCCAGTCCATGTCGACGCCGTCGAGGTTGTACTGGTTGACGAAGTTGACGACGTTGTTGACGAACGTCGTGCGGGTGCCGGCGTTGGCGGCGAGCGCCTCGAAGGCGGAGTCGTCGCCGTTGTTCCAGCCGCCGATCGCGATCGACACCTTGACGTTGCTGGCGTGGCCGCGCGACACCAACTGGGAGAGCTTGGCGGGGTTCTCCACCGGGCGGAGGCTGCCGTCGCCGTTGGGCAGCACGAACGCGTAGTTGACGTGGGTCAGCTTGGCGTACTGCACCGCGTTGACGTCGCCGGTCCAGGACGGCAGGTAGCCGACGCTGCGGAAGCCGTTGGGCAGCACGGCGGCCTGCGCGGGGGCGGGGGCCAGGGTGAGGGTGGTGGCGGCGGTGGCCAGGGTGAGCAGGCCGGCGGCGAGGGCCGACCTGAGGCGGGAGAGCGATGAGGGCATCGGGGGCCTTCCCGTGGGCGGGTCGTGGCGGCCGTGCCGCCCGCGTCGGCGGCGGGGCGCCGGGTGCGGGCGTACGGGTGGGGGACGGGGTGGACATCCTCGAGGCAGCCAAATCCTAAGGATTGTTAACTGTCGCGTCAACGACAATGTTCGATGGATGCGGGCGCTACCCGACCTCGGGTGGGCTGGGGTCCGGCCCCGAACGACCGTTAAGCTGAGCGCGTGGGATCCGACGAGCTGTATCCGCCACGGCGGCTGGCCGATGCCCGGCGCGCCACCGCCGCCGCGGGCCTGGACGCGCTACTGCTGACCCCCGGCTCCGACCTGCGCTATCTGACCGGCTACGACGCCCACGAGGGGGAGCGGCTCACCTGCCTGGTGCTGCCCGCGCAGGGCGAGCCGACGCTGATCGTGCCCACCCTGGAACGGCCGGCCGCCGAGGCGTCCCCCGCGCCGGCCACCGGCGTACGCATCGTCGACCACGCCGACGGCACCGACCCGTACCCGCTGCTCGTCGCCGCGCTCGGCGGACCGGTGGCGACGGTCGGCCTGGCCGAGCGGATGTGGGCCGAGCAGGTCCTGGCCCTGCGCGCGGCGCTGCCCGGCGCCACCCAGCGGCTGGCCTCCGAGGTGCTGCGCGAGATGCGCCTGCGCAAGTCCCCGGCCGAGGTCGCCGCGCTGGCCGAGGCGGGCGCGGCGATCGACGCGGTCCACGAGAGGATGGGGGAGTGGCTGCGGCCGGGGCGCACCGAGGCGGAGGTGGGCGCCGACATCGCCGCGGCGATCCGGGCCACCGGCCACGTGAGCGTGGACTTCGTGATCGTCGCCGCCGGCCCGAACGCCGCCAGCCCGCACCACGGCACCTCCGACCGCCCGATCGGCGCCGGCGAGCCGGTCGTCGTGGACATCGGCGGGACGATGCCGTCGGGCTACCGCTCCGACTGCACCCGCACCTACGTCGCGGGTGCCCCGGCGCCGGCCGAGTTCGTCGACTACTACGCGGTGCTGCACGCCGCCCAGCGGGCCGCGGTGGCCGCGGTCCGCCCCGGCATCACCGCCGAGGATGTCGACGCGGCGGCCCGGGAGCCGATCGCGGCCGCCGGCTTCGGCGCGGAGTTCCTGCACCGCACCGGCCACGGCATCGGCCTGGACGGCCACGAGGAGCCCTACGTGGTGGCCGGCAACGCCCGCCCCCTGGAGCCGGGGATGGCGTTCTCCGTCGAACCGGGCATCTATCTGGCGGGCCGCCACGGCGCCCGCATCGAGGACATCGTCGTCTGCGCCACGGACGGCGTGCAACGGCTCAACACCACCCCCACGGAGCTCATCGCGCTATGACTGTCGACCGGATCCTCCCCACCGACGAGGCCCACGACCTGCTCGACCTCGCCACCGAACTCGCCGACCGGGAGCTCGCGCCGCGGGCCGCCGGGTTCGAGGAGCGCGCGGAGTTCCCCCGCGAGGTGCTGCGCACCCTCGGGCGGGCCGGCCTGCTCGGCCTGCCCTACGCCGAGGAGCACGGCGGCGCCGCCCAGCCCTACGAGGTCTACCTCCAGGTGCTGGAGATCCTGGCCAGCCGGTGGCTGGCGGTCGCCGAGGCGGTCAGCGTGCACACCCTGTCCTGCTACCCCCTGGCGCAGTTCGGGACGAACGAGCAGCGCAAGCTGCTGCCCGACATGGTCGGCGGGGAGCTGCTCGGGGCGTACTGCCTGTCGGAGCCGCAGGGCGGGTCGGACGCCGCCGCGCTGACCACGAAGGCCGTGCGCGACGGCGACGACTACGTGGTCGACGGCACCAAGGCGTGGATCACGCACGCGCAGGTGGCGGACTTCTACAACATCTTCTGCCGCACCGGCGGGCCCGGCCCGAAGGGCATCTCCTGCCTGCTGGCCGACCGCGCCACGCCGGGCATCGCGCCGCAGGCGGCCGAGCGCACGATGGGGCTGCGCGCCTCCCCGGTGGCGCAGATCGCCTTCGACTCGGCCCGGGTGCCGGCCGAGCGGCTGATCGGCGGGGAGGGGGCGGGCTTCACCATCGCCATGTCCGCCCTCGACTCGGGGCGCCTCGGCATCGCCGCCTGCGCGGTCGGGCTGGCCCAGGCGGCGCTGGACTACGCGGTCGGCTACGCCCGGGAGCGCCAGCAGTTCGGCAGGGCGATCATCGACTTCCAGGGCCTGGGCTTCACGCTCGCCGACCTGGCCACCCAGATCTCCGCGGCCCGGGCGTTGACGCTGGCCGCGGCCCGGCTGCGCGACGCTGGCCGGCCGTACTCGATCGAGGCGGCGAAGGCGAAGCTCTTCGCCACCGACGTGGCGATGCGGGTGACCACCGACGCCGTGCAGGTGCTCGGCGGGGCCGGCTACGTGGCCGACCACCCGGTGGAGCGCTACATGCGCGAGGCCAAGGTGCTCCAGATCGTCGAGGGCACCAACCAGATCCAGCGGCTGGTCATCTCCCGGGCGCTGGCGAAGGGCTGACGGGCGTCGCCTCCCACCGGCGCCGCGTCGCGCCGGTGGGCCGCGTCGTCGCCGGGAAGCGGTTTTCCCGGTAGGTTGCACGCCGTGGAGGAGATCGACCGCGCCATCATCGCCGCGCTGACCGCTGACGGTCGGCTGTCGTACACCGATCTGGCGGAGCGGGTGGGCCTGTCGGTCTCCGCCGTGCACCAGCGGGTGCGCCGCCTGGAGCAGCGCGGCGTGATCAAGGGGTACGCCGCCCGGGTCTCCTTCGAGGCCCTCGACCTGCCGCTGACCGCGTTCGTGGCGATCCGGCCCTTCGACCCGTCGCAGCCCGACGACGCGCCGGAGCGGCTGGCCCACCTGCCGGAGATCGACTCGTGCTACTCGGTGGCGGGGGAGGACTTCTACCTCCTGCTGGTGCGGGTGGCGAGCCCGGCCGACCTGGAGCGGCTGCTCCAGGAGATCCGGACGGCGGCGAACGTGACGACCCGTACGACGGTGGTGCTGTCCACGCCGTACGAGAACCGGTCGCCGAAGATCAGTGCCGAGCCCCAGCTTCGGGTGCGCTCGCGGGGGCCGGGGGAACCGGCTGGTTCCAGCGCAGGATGACCCGCCGGCCGTGCTCGTGGCCGAGCACGCTGACCGTGGCGGTGTCCAGGCGCAGCAGCCCGCCGGCCGACGGAGGCAGGCCGACCCAACGGGCGCCGAGCACGCGCAGGCTGTGGGCGTGCCCGACGAGGGCGACGGTGCCCCGGTCGAGCAGCGGGTGGATCCGGGCGAGCACCCGGTCGAGGCGCTCGCCGACCTGGTTCGGGGACTCCCCGCCGGGGCAGCCGTCGGCCCAGATGGACCAGTTCGGGTGGTCGTCGCGGATGTCGGCGGTGGTGCGCCCCTCGTACTCCCCGTAGTTCCACTCGGCCAGGTCGTCGAGCGTGCCGGTGACCGTGAGGCCGGCGAGGCGCGCGGTGTGCAGCGCCCGGGCGCGAGGGCTGGTCAGGACCGCGGCGCAACGGCGGCCGGCGAGGAAGCGGCCGAGAGCGCGGGCCTGCCGCTCGCCATCGGGGGTGAGCTGGAGGTCGGTGTACGAGGTGTGCCGGCGGCTCGCGCTCCAGGTGGTCTCGCCGTGCCGGATCAGCAGAAGCTCTCCCATTCCTCCAGTCAATCAGACGACCTCTTTCCACCGTTCACCTAGTGTCCTAGGATGCCTAAGCGGGTGTAGCCCCTGCCACGCCGGCACAGCAGGGTTTCCGACCGCGTGATGAGGGCACCCGAGCAAACAAGGGCCGGGGGAGGCCCGGCCCGTGCGGAGGAGGCGACATGGGCTTCACCGGCAGGGCGAAGAACAAGGTCCACCAGGTGGCAGGGGCCGCCAGGAAACGACTCGGCGGCGCCACCCACAACGAGCGGATGCGCGGCGAGGGTGCCACGCAGCAGAGCGACGCGCGTGCCCGACAGGCCGGCGAGCACCTCACGGACGCCGGCCGGGACGTGAAGGACGCCTTCACGAGGTGACCCGGGTGCGGCGGCCTCCGGCACACCGGCCGGGGGCCGCCGGCTGCTCCGCTCGGCTGGAGGGCCTACCGCTCGTCGGCGCAGCAGCCGTCCGCGCAACCCTCCGTCCTGCTGCCTGCCGCCGACCCGGCCGGGGTGAGCCCGGGCGGGCAGCAGGCGTGACCGCGCCACGCTTCGCGACCTTCCTTGGCCGCCACCACGGCGATGACCAGCGCCGCGATCGGATCGGCCCAGGACCAGCCGAGCAGGCTGTTCAGGCCCAGGCCCACGAGGAGGACGGCGGACAGGTAGGTGCACAGCAGGGTCTGCTTGGAGTCCGCGACCGCCGACCGCGAACCGAGTTCCCGGCCGGCGCGGCGCTGCGCGTACGACAGGCCCGGCATGATCGCCAACGACAGCGCCGCCAGCACGAGACCGACACCGGAGTGCTCGGCGTCGGCGCCGCCGACCAGGGCCCGTACCGACTCCACCGTCACATAGGCGGCGAGAGCGAAGAACGAGACCGCGATGATCCGCAGCGCCGCCTTCTCCCGAGCTTGCGGATCGCGGCCGGCGAACTGCCACGCCACCGCGGCTGCCGACGACACCTCGATCACCGAGTCCAGGCCGAAGCCGATCAGGGCGGTCGACGACGCGATCGTGCCGGCGGTGATCGCCACGACCGCCTCGACGACGTTGTAGGTGATCGTCGCGGCCACCAGCAGCCGTACCCGGCGGGCGAGGACCGCGCGGCGCGCCGGCGAGGGTCCCGCCGGTGTCAGGTTGATGAGGGGGAGGGTCATCAGCAGCAGCCCTTTTCGCCGGAGTCCGGGCACGCGGCCGGGTCGACCGTCAGCACGAGTCCGAGCAGGTCCGCGAGGGCGTGTGCCAGCCGGGCGTCGGCCAGCTCGTATCGGGTGCGGCGGCCCTGGGACACGGCGACCACCAGGCCGCAGCCGCGCAGACACGACAGGTGGTTCGACAGGTTCTGCCGGGTCGTGCCCAGTAGTTCGGCCAGCTCCGCCGGGTATCCCGGCCCGTCGCGCAGGGCCAGCAGCAGCCGCGCCCGGGTCGGGTCGGACAGGGCATGGCCGAAGCGGGCCAGCGCCTGCCCGTGCGTCAACGTCTCCACGCCGGCGATAGTACAGCCGACGATGTACCAAGTTGGGCCTCACCCGGGCAGCAGGTCCCGGGCTGACGTTCGTGTCGATGGTGAAGCGCGGGCTGTGCCCTCGCGGGTTGCTCGCCCGAGGAGCGGCGGCGCCGTCGTGGGCCGCAGACGCGTCACCCCCGGGCCGGTGGTCGGCTCCGGGGGTGACGGTGTCGCAGCTGGTCAGTCGTTGCGGTGCTCGGCCCACCACTGCTGCCCGGTCTCGGGCAGGGTGTCGATCGGGTCGTAGTAGGCGTGGCGCTTGTTGAGCGCCTCGGCGTCGGCGGACTCGATGGAGGTGCGGTAGTTCTTCGTCCAGTACGAGATGCCGCGGTCGCGGTCGTACTCGGTGAGCATGTGCACCCAGCGCTTGCCGACGAAGGGGACGTCGCAGACGATGCGCGGGGTGGCGTAGCCGGGCAGGTAGCCCATGATGTCGTGCTGGAGCTGCTGGGCGTGCCACACCGGGACCCGCCAGTGCTCGGCGTTGGGGATCATGTCGCACATGTAGAAGTAGTACGGCAGGATGCCCGCCTCGCCCTGGAGGGCGAAGCAGAGGTCGAGCAGGTCGGGGGCGGTGGCGTTGACGCCGCGCATGAGCACGCCCTGGTTGCGGACGTCGCGTACGCCGACGTCGAGGGCGGTCTGGGCGGCCCTGGCGACCAGCGGGGTGAGCGACTGGGCGTGGTTGACGTGGGTGTGGATGGCGAGGTTGACGCCGCGGCGGGCGGCGGTGCGGGCGACCCGTTCGAGGCCCTCGACGACGTCGGGCTGGAGCCAGTGCTGGGGCAGGCCCATGAGGGCCTTGGTGGCGAGCCGGATGTCGCGGATGGTCTCGATCTCCAGCAGCCGCATCAGGTAGGACTCGAGGTTCTTCCACGGGACGTTGGCCACGTCGCCGCCGGAGACGACGACGTCACGGACGCCGGGGTGGGCCTTGAGGTAGCCGATGTGGGCGTCGTAGCGGTCGACGGGCTTGAGGGTGAGCTTGAGCTTGTCGACGGCAGGGGTGGAGTTGCCGACGAGGTCCATGCGGGTGCAGTGCCCGCAGTACTGGGGGCAGGTGGAGAGCAGCTCGGCGAGGACCTTGGTGGGGTAGCGGTGGGTGAGGCCCTCGGCGACCCACATGTCGTGTTCGTGCAGGGAGTCGCGGCTGGCGTACGGGTGGGAGGGCCAGTCGGTGCGCCGGTCGGAGGCGACGGGGATCATGTAGCGCCGGATGGGGTCGGCGAGGAAGGCCTCGGTGGTCATCGGCGCGAACGGGACCATGGTGTTGACCATCTGCGGCGGCACCAGCATGGACATGGTGGCCAGGGCCTTCTGGTCGGCCTCGAGGTCGGCGTAGAAGGTCTCGTCGACGGTGTCGCCGAGGACGGTGCGCAGCTGCTTGACGTTCTTGACGCAGTTGACGCGCTGCCACTGGGCGTTCTCCCACTGGTCGCGGGTGACGTGGCGCCAGCCGGGGAAGCGGGTCCAGTCGGGTTCGACGAGGGGCGCGCGGCGGTATTCGTAGGGCTGTCCGGCGGTGGGGACGGCGACCGGCGCGGGGTGGGGCGCGGGCGGGGTCTCTACCGGTTGGGTCTGGGTCACGGCCCCTCCTCGATGTGGTGCGGTTGATCAGCGACCCCGAAGGCTACTGGAAAATATTCGGTGAAGAAATTAGTCTGCCGTAAGTTTTCCCGCTACGCGAGCCCTGGTCGGGGCTTCGAGCGGCGTGACAGGGGAGGTCGGCGTGACGTCACCGGTGGGTCTGCACCGCGTTGTCGAACCGGCGGGGGTGCTGCCGCAGGCCGCGTGGCGGCTGGACGCGAGTCCGGAGATCGCGCTGAACGAGGTGCGGATCCGGGTGGAGCGGTTGAACCTGGACGCGGCGAGCTTCCGGCAGCTGTGGGAGAAGCACGGCGGGGACGGTGACGCGGTCCGTGCCGAGGTGCTTCAGATCGTGTCGACGCGCGGCAAGATGCAGAACCCGGTGACCGGGTCGGGCGGGATGCTGATCGGCACCGTGGAGGAGGCGGGGCGGCGGTCCCCGCTGGGGCTGCGGGCGGGGCAGCGGGTGGCGACCCTGGTGTCGCTGACGCTGACGCCGCTGACGATCCTCGACGGGCTGGCCCGCTGGGACGGGCGCAGCGAGCAGGTGCCGTGTGACGGGTACGCGATCCTGTTCGCCCGGTCGATCGCGGCGGTGCTGCCGGCGGATCTCGATCCGCAGCTGTCCCTGGCGGTGCTGGACGTGTGCGGGGCGCCGGCGCTGACGGCGCGGGTGGTGTCGCGGTACGTGGCGGAGCGGGAGCGGGCGCAGGATCCGACGCCGGTGCGGGTGGCGGTGATCGGTGGCGCGGGCAAGAGCGGGTCGCTGTCTCTGGCCGCGGCGCGGCGGGCGGGTGCCGCCCGTACGGTCGGGGTGGTGCCGGTCGTGGCGGAGCGTGACGCGCTGGCGGCGGTGGGTCTGGCGGACGTGGTGGCGTTGGCCGACGCCCGGGATCCGGTGGCGTTGTCGTCGGCGGTGACGACGGCGTTGGGGGCGCCGGCGGACGTGACGGTGGTCTGCGTGGACGTGCCGGGGTGTGAGCACGGTGCGGTGCTGGCGACGGAGGACGGCGGCACGGTGGTGTTCTTCTCGATGGCGACGAGTTTCGCGGCGGCGGCGTTGGGGGCGGAGGGCCTGGCGGCGGACGTGACGATGCTGGTCGGCAACGGGTACGTGCCGGGGCACGCGGATTTCGCGTTGGGTCTGTTGCGCGCGGAGTCGGGGGTGCGGGCGTTGTTCGAGGCGCGTCTGGCGGCAGACTGATGGTCATGACGAACCCCTCGACTCTGTACCGCGGCGGGACGCTGCACTGCCCGGCCGATCCGAGCGCGACGGCTCTGCTGGTCACCGATGGCCGGATCTCCTGGTTGGGGGTGGACGCGGACGCGCCGGTCGCCGAGCGGGTGGTGGATCTGGACGGGGCGTTGGTGACGCCGGCGTTCGTGGACGCGCACGTGCACGCCACGGACACGGGGTTGGCGTTGTCGGGGCTGGACCTGTCGGCGGTGCGTTCGGCGGGGGAGTTGCTGGACGCGGTGGCGGGGTTCGCGGCGGGGTTGCCGTCGGACGCGGTGGTGTTGGGGCACGGCTGGGACGAGTCGGGTTGGCCGGTGCCGCGGTTGCCGGACGCGGCGATGTTGGACCGGGCGGCCGGGGGGCGGCGGCTGTATCTGTCGCAGGCGTCGATCCATTCGGCGTTGGTGTCGGCGGCGATGCTGGCGGCGTGTCCGCAGGTGGTGTCGGCGTCGGGGTACGACGCGTCGGGGTGGTTGCGGCGGGATGCGCACCACGTGGTGCGGGCGGCGGCGTTCGCGTCGGTGACGCGGGCGCAGCGGGTGGCGGCGCAGCGGGCGGCGTTGGCGCACGCGGCGTCGCTGGGTATCGCGGCGGTGCACGAGTGCGGTGGCCCGGAGATCTCCGGCGAGGAGGACTTCACGGGTCTGTTGGCGTTGTCGGGTGACGGTGTGGCGGAGGTGTACGGGTACTGGGGTGAGCTGTTGGGTGCGGCGCGGGCCCGGGAGTTGGGTGCGGTGGGGGCGGGGGGTGATCTGTTCGCCGACGGGGCGTTGGGGTCGCGTACGGCGCACGTGTCGCGTGACTACCTGGACGGTGAGGGGGGTTGCGGGCACGGTTACCTGAGTGCGGAGCAGGTGCGTGAGCATCTGTTGGACTGTGCGGCGCACGGTGTGCAGGGTGGGTTCCACGCGATCGGTGACGCGGCGATCTCGACGGTGCTGGAGGGCTTCGCGGGGGCGGCGGAGAAGTTGGGCACGGACCGGGTGCGGGCGGGTCGGCACCGCATCGAGCACGCGGAGATCATGAACAAGCGGTTGATCGCCGGGTTCGTGGAGTACGGGATCGTGGCGAGCATGCAGCCGGCGTTCGACCGGTTGTGGGGTGGCGCGGGTCGGATGTACGAGTCGCGGCTGGGCCTGGCGCGGTCGTTGGAGTCGAATCCGATGGGTGCGATGCATGGTGTCGGGGTGGCGTTGGCGTTCGGGTCGGATTCGCCGGTGACGCCGCTGGATCCGTGGGGTTCGGTGCGGGCGGCGGTGTGGCATCACAGTCCGACGCAGCGGATGAGTGTGCGGTCGGCGTTCGCGGCGCACACCCGGGGCGGGTGGCGTGCGGTGCGGCTGGACAACGAGGGTGTGCTGGCGTTGGGGGCACCGGCGACGTTCGCGGTGTGGTCGACGCCGGCGGGGGTGGACCGGGGGTTGCCGGTGTTGTTGGCCGCGGACCCGGAGGCGCGTGGTCCGCAGGACCCGACGCCGCTGCCGGTGTGTCGGCGCACGGTGTTGCGCGGTGACGTGATCTACGAGGAAGGGTCTTTGTGAGCGAGCGAACCATCGGTACGGCGTGTGGCGCCGTCGCGGGGCAGGGTCGGGTGAGGGTGTGACGGGCAAGCTTGACCTGGATCCGCGGCTGGTGGCGCGGGCGCGGGAGTTGGCGCGTCGCGCCGGGCAGCCGGTGGTGGATCTGGCGCGCAGCCACACGACGGTGTCGGTGGAGCGTGCGGTGCTGCGGCTGGCCGGGGTGGCCGGCGCGGATCCGGACGGTATTCCGTGGGTGAACCGGCTCGTGGACGCGGTGGTCGCGGACGTGGGGTTGGGGCACGGGGTGGCGCTGCCGGTGTTCGACGCGCTCGCCCGGGAGCAGCTCGGTGACGTGACGTTGCTGGCGCAGAAGGCGGCGGCGGGGTCGGTGCGGTTCGAGGTGCCGACGGGGAAGGCGGCCACGGCGGCGCGGAAGGCTGCCCGCAGGGCGGTCGGTGCGGGCATCCGGTCGATCGACCGGCGGCGCGCGGAGCGCGACCGGCTGGTGAAGCGGTTCGGGGATCCGGCGCAGCGGCCGTGGATCTATCTGATCGTGGCGACGGGCGACATCTACGAGGACATTCCGCAGGCGCAGGCGGCGGCGCGGGCGGGTGCGGACGTGATCGCGGTGATCCGCTCGACGGGGCAGTCGCTGCTGGACTACGTGCCGGAGGGGGCGACGCGGGAGGGCTTCGCGGGCACGTACGCGACGCAGGAGAACTTCCGGTTGATGCGGGCGGCGTTGGACTCCTCGTCGAGGGAGTTGGGCCGCTACGTGCGGTTGACGAACTACGCGTCGGGTCTGTGCATGCCGGAGATGGCGACGCTCGCGGGCCTGGAACGGCTCGACATGATGTTGAACGACTCGATGTACGGGATCCTGTTCCGCGACATCAACCCGATCCGCACGTTCGTGGACCAGCGGTTCTCGCGTCAGGTGCACGCGCGGGCGGGGATCATCATCAACACCGGTGAGGACAACTACCTGACCACGGCGGACGCGGTGGACGAGGCGCACACGGTGACGGTGTCGCAGCTGCTCAACGAGTTCTTCGCGCACGAGGCGGGGTTGGCGGACTGGCAGTTGGGGCTGGGGCACGCGTTCGAGATCAACCCGGACGTGCCGGAGTCGTTGCGGCTGGAGTTGGCGCACGCGTTGCTGGCGCGGGAGTTGTTCCCGGACGCGCCGTTGAAGTGGATGCCGCCGACGAAGCACATGACGGGTGACGTGTTCCGGGGCAATCTGCTGGACGGGTTCTTCAACCTGGTGGGCACGATGACCGGTCAGGGGATCCTGCTGGTGGGGATGATGACCGAGGCGGTGGTGACGCCGTGGTTGTCGGATCGGGACATCGCTTTGCAGAACGTGCGGTACGTGCTGGGTGCGGCCGGTGGGTTGCACGAGGACTTCGTGCCGGCGGCGGGCGGGTTCATCCAGCAGCGGGCGAACCGGGTGCTGGGTGAGGCGGTCGACCTGCTGGAGCGCATCGGTGAGCAGTCGCTGTTGACGGCGATCGCCGAGGGCACGTTCGGGATCATGAAGCGGCCGGCGGACCGGGGCAAGGGGCTGGCGGGGGTGGCCGCGCACGAGGCGGGCTACTTCAATCCGGCGACGGAGATCCTGGAGGCGCCGGTGGCGGGTGGAGAGGTGGCACGGGCGTGAGCGCCGTCGAGGCCGGCGGGGACGCCGGGAAGAAGATCGTCCGGCCGTACGGGGACACCACTGGCGACGGCATGGTGCAGGTGTCGTTCACGTTGCCGGTGCCGCACGACAAGCGGGCCGAGGGTGCGGCGGTGCAGTTGGCGAACAAGATGGGCATCGACCCGGCGATGCTGGTGCACGCCAAGCCGATGAGTGACGGGTTCACGTTCTTCGTGGTGTACGGGCGGGTGAACCATCTGGTGGACCTGTCGGCGGTGCAGGTGGTGGAGCGTGACTTCCCGCTGCTGAGCGCCAAGGAGGTCAACGCGGTGGTGAAGCGGCGGTTGCGGCGCAAGTTGTCGGTGGTGGGGGCGTGCATCGGCACGGACGCGCACACGGTCGGCATCGACGCGATCCTCAACGTCAAGGGCATCGCGGGGGAGAAGGGCCTGGAGTACTACCGGGAGTTGAAGGTCACGAACCTGGGTGCGCAGGTGAGCGTGCCGGAGTTGGTGGAGGCGGCGCGGGTGGAGCGCGCGGATGCGGTGCTGGTGTCGCAGGTGGTGACGCAGCGCGATGCGCATCTGCACAACACGCGGGAGATGTCGGCGGCGTTCCGGGAGGCGATGCCGGCGGGGCGTCGGCCGTTGCTGATCGTGGGTGGGCCGCGTTTCGACGAGTCGATGGCCGGCGAGTTGGGCGTGGACCGGATCTTCGGTCGGGGCACCACGCCGGGTGAGGTGGCGAGTTTCCTGGTGCACGCGTTGGTGACGGAGAAGAAGGCGAAGGCATGAGTGATTCCCGGGTGGGTCTGACGGTCGTGCATCGGCGGTACGTGCCGTATTCGCACGCCCACTACGCCGGCAACCTGGTCGACGGGGCGTACGCGCTGGGGTTGTTCGGGGACGTGGCCACGGAGGTGTGTATCCGCACCGACGGTGACGAGGGGTTGTTCGCGTCGTACTCGGACGTGCAGTTCCGGGCGGCGATGCGGGCGGGTGACGTGTTGGAGGTGACGGCGACGGTGACCCGGGTGGGTACGCGTAGCCGCACCATCGACTTCGAGGCGCGGGTGGTGTGCCGGGGGCGTCCGGATCGGGGTGAGTCGCCGGCGGAGGTGCTCGACGAGCCGATCGTGGCGGTCACCGCGACCGGCACGGTGGTCGTGCCGCCGGTGGCGTGAGGTACGCGGTCTGCGCCGACGTCGGGTCCACGTACACGAAGGTGGCGGTGGTGGACCTGGACGCGGGCGCGTTGGTGGCGGGGGCGTCGGCGCCGACGACGGTGGGCACGGACGTGCTGCACGGCCTGGACGCGGCGGTGGCGGCGGCCACCGCCGGCCTGGCGACGGGTCAGGTGCCGTGGTACGTGTGTTCGTCGGCCGGTGGTGGGTTGCGGTTGGCGGTCGTCGGCTACGAGCGGCTGGTGACCGCGCAGGCGGGCCGGCGGGTGGGTCTGTCGGCGGGCGCGAACGTGGTGCACGTGGCGGCGGGGCGGCTAGGTGCGGCGGACCTGGCGGGGCTGCGGGCGGCCCGCCCGGACGTGGTGCTGCTGGTGGGTGGCACCGACGGTGGTGACGCCGAGACGTTGACGCACAACGCGACGCGGTTGGCGAGGGCCCGCTGGCGGGTGCCGGTGGTGTTGGCGGGCAACGTCGACGTCCGCGACGACCTGCATGCCGTGCTGGCGTCGGCGGGGGTGCCGGTGACGGTGGCCGACAACGTGCTGCCGCGTATCGGGGTGCTGGCGCCGGCGTCGGCGCGCTCGGCGATCCGGGAGGTGTTCCTGCGGCACGTGATCGGGGGCAAGCGGCTGTCGCGGGGGTCGCGGTTCGCGCGGCTGGTGCGGGCGGCCACCCCCGACGCGGTGCTGACGGGCGTGGAGGTGCTGGCCGACACCCTGGGTGGTGATCTGGTGGTGGTGGACGTGGGTGGCGCCACCACGGACGTGTATTCGGTGCTCACGCCGGACGAGCGGGCCACCGGGCCGGGGCGGGAGGTGGCGGGGTCGCTGTGGCGGGCCCGTACCGTCGAGGGGGACCTGGGCATGCGGTGGAGCGCGCCGGGGGTGGTGCGGGCGGCCGTCGAGGAGCGGCTGCTGACCGGCGCGCAGGGCGAGGACCTGGCGGCGGGGGCGGCGGTGCGCGCGGGTGATCCGGGGTTTTTGCCGGTGGGGGACGCGGAGCGTGCGGTGGACGCCCGGATCGCGGCCCTGGCGGCGACGGTGGCGTTGCGTCGGCACGCCCGGGGGGCGGCCACGGGTGAGCGGGCCGGGCGGGACCTGCGCGACGTGCGGCTGCTGGTGGGTTCCGGTGGTGTGCTGCGGCATGCCGTGCCGGCGGATGCGGCGGGTGTGTTGGGTGCGGTGCTGGCCGATCACGCCGGTGGGTGGCCGTTGCCGCGTGCGGCGCGGCCGGTCGTCGACGTCGACTACGTGCTGGCCGCCGGTGGGTTGCTGGCCGCCGAGCATGCGGCGGCGGCGGGGGCGTTGCTGCGCCGGCACCTCGCGACGGATTGAGACTCGCCGACGCGACACGCCGTGGTGCATCACACGACAGGCCCGGGTGGGTTGACAGCGGCGGGGGTCCACGCCGTACCGTCTTTGAGTCCTACTACGGGAAGCGGCTGTTGTTCGCTTCGTCCCTTCGTCCGCTGGCCGAGCGACATGTGAGCAGTGCGTCGCGGCGGCCAGGTCCAGCGGGCGGGGGTCGGCGGGGCGGCGCGAACCGGCCGCGGTTACCGGTGTACGGGCAGGGTGAGGTGCACGGCCAGTAGACAACGGCCAGGCGGGGGCAGCCAGTCCGCGTCGGGTCGGTCCGAAGGTCGGCGCAGCTCATTCTCGCCCCACCGGCCGGGAAGGGCCTGGGAGCATCGGGGCGCGGCGCGAGCCGCGCCCCGATTTGTGTCCGCGCCCCTACTGGTTCGGGTCGCCGGGGGCGGAAACCGCCCGGATGGGCCGTGGCGGGTCGTGGCGTACCGCCGGGCGGGGTGCCTGCGGTGCGGCCGGGTAGCCTTCGGCCCGTGATCGTGGGGACGCAGCCGCCGCGGAGCGGGGACGACAGCGGGCCGCCTACCGGGCAGGCGGGGGCTGCGCAGTCGGCTCCGGCGCCGTTGCCGCTGCGGGTGGCCGTGCCGATGGCGGTGGTCGCCGGGTTGGCGTTGCTGGCGGCGTTCCCGCCGTACGGGCTGTGGCCGCTCGCGCCGCTGGGCGTGGCGTTGCTGGCCGCGGCGACGCACGGGCGTCGGGTACGCGCCGGCGCCGGGCTGGGTTTCCTGACCGGGGTGGCGTTGTTCGCGCCGCTGCTGAGCTGGACGAACCTGCACACCGGCTACCTGCCGTGGGTGTTGCTGTCGCTGTTGCAGGCCGGCTACCTGGCGCTGCTGGGCGCGGCAGGCGCGTACGTGTCGCCGCTGGTCGAGCGGGTGCGGTGGAGTTGGCCGCTGGTGACCGGCGTGTTGTGGGTGGGGCAGGAGGCCCTGCGCGACCGCACCCCGTTCGGCGGGTTCCCGTGGGGGCGCCTGGCGTTCAGCCAGGACGGCTCGCCGCTGCTGCGGCTGGCCGCGTGGGGTGGCGCGCCGCTGGTGACGTTCGCGGTGGCGCTGACGGGCGGGCTGCTGGTCGCGGCGCTGTGGCGGCCGTGGGGCGGGCGGCGGCGCTGGTGGGTGCCGGTGGCCGGACTGGCCGCCGCGTCGGTCGCGGTGCCGGTGGTGGGGCTGCTGGTGCCGGTGTCGGGCGTGGGGGGCGGCGCCGCGGTCACGGTGGCGATCGTGCAGGGCAACGTGCCGCGGCTCGGGCTGGACTTCAACGCCCAGCGGCAGGCGGTGCTGAACAACCACGTCGACGCCACGATCGAGCTGGCCGGGCAGGTGTCCGCGGGCGTGCGGCCCCGCCCCGACCTGGTGGTGTGGCCGGAGAACTCCAGCGACATCGACCCGCTGCGCGACACCGCCGCCGGGGCGCGCATCTCGCAGGCCGCCGACGCGGTCGGCGCCCCGATCCTGGTCGGTGCGGTGCTGCGCGGCCCGGGTGAGGGTGAGGTGCGCAACGCGGGGATCCTGTGGCGGCCCGGCAGCGGCCCGGACCTGGAGCAGCTGTACACGAAGCGGCACCCGGTGCCGTTCGCCGAGTACGTGCCGATGCGTGATGTCGCCCGGATGGTCAGCAAGCAGGTCGACCGGGTCCGCGCCGACTTCGTGCCGGGCAGCGAGCCGGGGGTGCTGCGCACCGGGGCGGCGGTGCTCGGCGACGTGATCTGCTTCGAGGTCGCCTACGACGAGGTGGTGCGTGACACCGTCGTCGGCGGCGCGCAGCTGCTGGTGGTGCAGACCAACAACGCCACGTTCGACGTGGCCGAGGCGCGTCAGCAGTTGGCGATGGTGCGGTTGCGGGCGGTCGAGCACGGCCGGCCGGCGTTGATGGCCTCGACGGTCGGGGTGTCCGGGTTCGTTGCCCCGGACGGGCGGGTAAGCGACGCCACCGGGTTCAACACCCGAGCGGTCGTGGTGCGGCAGCTGCGGCTGGACGACGGGCGCACCCTGGCCACCCGGGTCGGGTTGTGGCCGGAGGTGGCGCTGGCCACCCTGGCCGTGGCGGCCCTGGTCGGCGCGGGCGTGCTGCGCCGCCGGCCGCGCGCCGGGTGACACCAGCCGGTACGCCGGCGAAGGGGGAGCGACGGTGGGCGAGACGACCGGCACCCGGACGGATCCCGGTCATCCGGGGGTGGGTCGGGTGCTCGTGGTGATCCCGACCTACAACGAGGCCGACAACGTGGCGCGGATCGTGGCGCGGGTGCGTCGCGCCGCGCCGGCGGTGGACATCCTGGTGGCCGACGACGACAGCCCCGACGGCACCGGTGCGCTCGCCGACGCCCTGGCCGGCGCCGACCGCCGGGTGCACGTGCTGCACCGCGAGGGCAAGCAGGGCCTCGGTGCGGCGTACCTGGCGGGGTTCGCGTGGGCCCGCGAGCGTGGCTTCGACGCGGTGGTGGAGATGGACGCCGACGGCTCACACGCCCCGGAGGACCTGCCCGCGTTGCTGTCCGCCGCCCGCGACGCCGACGTGGTGATCGGTTCCCGGTGGACCGCCGGGGCGCGGGTGGTGAACTGGCCGCTGCGGCGGCTGCTGTTGTCGCGCTGCGGCAACCTGTACGCGCGGCTGGTGCTGGGCATGCCGCTGTCCGACGCCACCGGCGGCTACCGGGTGTACCGGCTGGCGGCCCTGGACGAGTTCGACCTGGCGTCGGTCTGTTCGCAGGGGTACTCGTTCCAGGTGGAGTTGTCCCGGCTGGCGCACCGCTGCGGGGCGCGCATCGTGGAGGTGCCGATCACGTTCGCCGAGCGGGAGCGGGGCAGCAGCAAGATGAGCCCGCTCATCGTGGCGGAGGCGTTGTGGCGGATCACGACGTGGGGGGTGCAGGACCGGCGGCAGGCGGTGCGGCGGGGCCTGCACGGCACCCGCACCGGTCAGGTTCGTTGGCCCTGAGCGGCGGCGTGTCATGCTGGATGGGGCGCCGGCGCCCGCGCGGGGTGACCCAGCCGCAGGCGCCGCTGATGGCGAATGGGGTGAGATGCGCCGAGGATTGAGGTTTGTGCCGTTGGCCCTGTTGGCGGCGACGCTGCTGGAGCTGGTGGTGTTCGTCGTGGTGGGGCGGGCGATCGGGTTCGGTTCGGCGCTGCTGGTGGTGTTCGCGGTGTCGCTGCTGGGGCTGGTGCTGCTGCGTCGGGAGGGGATGCGCGCCTGGCGTGGCTTCAAGGCCTCCGCGCAGGCCGGTCAGCCGCCGGGCCGGCAGGTCACCGACGGTCTCGTGGGGCTGCTCGGGGCGCTGCTGCTGGCGATGCCGGGCCTGCTCAGTGGCCTGGTGGGGGTGTCGTTGCTGGTGCCGCCGGTGCGTCGGCTGGCCCGCAACGGGGTGCAGCGGGCCGCGGAGCGGCGAGTGTCGTCGATGGTCGCCGGTGACCTGTTCGGGCCGCGCCGGGTGCGGGTGCGCCGGGGCGCGCCGCAGCAGCCGCAGCAGCCGCAGTCGCAGCCGGTTGCCGAGCCCACCGTCGTCGACGGGGGCCGCGCCATCGAGGGTGAGATCGTCGAGCCCGGCCGGAGCTGACGCGGACACGACGGCGCCCCGGGAGCGGATGCTCCCGGGGCGCCGTGGCGTTGACGGTGCGGCTCAGGCGCGGCCGCGGCGGGTGCGGACCTCCTGTAGCCGCTCGGCGAGGATGTCCTCCAGCTCGGCGATGGAACGCCGCTCCAGCAGCATGTCCCAGTGGGTGCGCGGCGGCTTGGCCTTCTTCTGCTCCGGCTCGTTGCCGTCGACCAGCCGGGCCACGCTGCCGTCGAACTTGCATTCCCAGGTCGTGGGGACCTCGGCGTCGACGGCGAACGGAACCTCGAACTGGTGGCCCTTGGCGCAGAGGTACTCGCGGGTCTGACGCGGCGCGAGCTCCGTGTTGCGGTCGGATTCGTAGCTGACCGCGCCCAGACGGCTGCCACGCAGCATACGCTCGCCCATGATCGACTTCCCCTCGTTCGTGGTGCTGGTCTTCTCGGTGTAACGGTCCGTTCCCGCCGGGCCATTCCCGCCCGGACACCGGGCGAGCCTGCACAAGGGTAGCCGGCCACGCCAGCCGCCCGGCGGGGTCGCCCCGGGCCGGGTCGGGCGGGTGGCGGATTTCCGCTGTGCCACCGGCGATGGTAGCCGCCCCGAAGCCGCGCAGGTCGCGACGGTCGGTGACGCGCCGGCCGGCTCAGGTCGCCGGGGTCGGCGGCAGCGGCAGCGGCAGGCCCGGCAGCCCGTCGATGCTGCGGGCCACGTGGTCCTTGCCGGCGAAGTAGTCGCTCAGCGACGCGTCGTCCTCCCGGGCGAACCGCCGGGCGTGCAGGTCGCGGTCGGCGTCGTAGGACATGAACGGCACCGCGTAGCCGCAGGTGTCGCGGATCAGTTCGGCGCGCACGACGATGATCGCCCGCAGGCCGTGGACACTGGTGTCGATGTCCGGGAAGTGGCCTCTCAGCTGCGCCCAGCGGGGGTCGTCACGAAACACCGGCTCGCCGCGCCCGTGCACCCGCACGATGTTCGGCGGCCCGTCGAACGCGCACCACATGAGCGTGATCCGCCCGTTCTCCCGCAGGTGCGCGATCGTCTCGGCGTTGCTGCCGGCGAAGTCCAGGTAGGCCACGGTGTGCGCGTCGACGACCGCCCACGAGCCGCGCAGCCCCTTCGGGGACAGGTTGATGGTGCCGTCACCCGACAGCGGTGCCGTGGCGGTGAAGAACAGCGGCTGGTCCTCGATGAAGCTGCGCAGCCGGCCCTCGATGCGCTCGTATGTCTTTCCCACCCCGGCATCATGGCCCGGCGGCGGGCCGCCGCGCTGCCCCGGGGTCGGCTCGCGGGTGCTCAGGGCGCGTGCGTGGCGACGCGTACGCGGTCGCTGTCGCAGAGCAACGACGCCAACGACGCACCCTCCTCGGTCACGGCGGCGCGTTCGGTCCGGGAGAGACGGCGCAGCGGGGCGACGGTCACGGTGTCGGCCGCGACGCCCCAGGTGGCGGTGACCCGGCCGTCGACCAGGACGACGCGCTCGCCGGCGACGGACAGGCCACGGTGGGCGTCGTCGACGATGCGGCTGCGGTCGTCGTAGCCGAGCAGCGCGTTGTCGAACGCCGGCAGGAACCGCACCGGCGCGGGCGTGTCGGCGTCGGGGCGCGGCGCGTCGGGCAGGTCCCACAGCCGCCGCCCGCGCTCGTCGCGCAGGCCGACCAGCTCGTCGCGGATCGCGGTCACCGCCGCGGGCAGGCCGGCGAGGCCGGACCAGGCGCGCAGGTCGGCCGTCGAGGCCGGACCGAAGGCGGCCAGGTAGCGCCGCACGAGCGCCTCGCCGACCGGGTCGCAGCCCGGCGGGGCCGGCGGGTCGACCTCGCGGCCCAGCCAGGAGGAGAGCGGCACGTTGCGTACGCCCGCCGTCGTGCGCCACAGCCCGCGCGGCGGCAGCTGCACCACCGGGACGAGGGCGGCGAGCAGCATCTCGCCCAGCGCCCTCGGTCCCGGTGCCGGCCACCGGTCGGCCAGCTCCCGCGCGAGCCCGGTCATCGAGCGGGGCTCGCCGTCGGCCAGCACCTCCCGGCCCGCCGTGGCGAGCTCGTCGAGGTCCACGCCGGCGAGTTCGCGACGGTAGACCCCGAGTACCCGCTGGCGCAGCATGCCGTCGTGGCGGGTCCGCCACGCCAGTGCGTCGTCGGCGGTGACGAGGTGCACGGTGCGGCGCATGAGGTGCATCCGCACCACGCGCCGGCCGGTCAGCAGGTCCGACAGCGCCGCCGGGTCGAACCCGCGCACCCGGGACCAGAGCCCGACGAACGGCTCCTGTGGTTCCTGCGCCTGAAGGCCGCACAGGTGCGCGACGGCGTCGAGGACCGGCACGTCGGTGCGGTCGAGCAGCAGCTGCCGGGCCAGCGTGGCGCGGTTGAGCGCCCGGGTGTCGAGAACGGTCATCGGGGCACGTCCTCCGTGCGGATCCACGCGGTACGGGGCGGGGGCGGGCGGGTCCCGGTCAGGTGGCCGGGACCCGCGGGGCGCTCAGGTGGCCCGCTGCCCGTCGAGGCTCTCGCGCAGGATGTCGGCGTGCCCGGCGTGCTGGGCGGTCTCGGCGATGACGTGCATCAGCACCCCCCGTACGCTGAGCACCGCCGTCACGTCGTGCCACGGCGCCGGCGGCAGCGGGTGCGTCGCCGACAGGTCGGCGACGGCGGCGACGGTCTCCTCGGTGCGGGCGGCGACCTGCGCGTAGTGGTCGAGGATCCCGGCCAGGGTCTCGCCGGGCAGCATCCGGAAGCCGGCCTCGTGCTCGACGAGCCACTGCGGCACCTCGCGGGCCGTGCCGGCCGTGATGTCGGCCCAGGTGACCCCCTCGGGCAGGGCGAAGGACATGGCCGAGGGGCCCTCGACCACGAAACGCAGCCACGACCGCTCCATGGCCGCGACGTGCTTGACCAGCCCGCCCAGGCACAGCGCGCTGACCGTCGGGCGCTGGGCGAGCTGCTCGTCGGTGAGGCCGCGGACGGTGCCGGTCAGGGCGGATCGGGCGGTCGAGAGCGCGGCGAGCAGGTCGGCCCGCTCGGGGTCGAGGGTCGTCGGGGGCGTGGCGGTGGCGGTGTCGGTCACGGCGTTCGGGTCCTTCGTGTCGTCGGTGGGCACGTGACTACGTTCGCAGCCGAAGCGGACAGGATGTGTCCGCTTCTGCGGGCACCATGGGGGAATGCCAAAAACTTCCGCACGCCTGCTGGCGTTGCTGTCGCTGCTGCAGGCCCGCCGGGACTGGCCGGGAGGGCTGCTGGCCGCGCGGCTGGACGTGAGCGCGCGCACCGTACGGCGCGACGTCGAGCGGCTGCGCGAGCTCGGCTATCCCATCGCGGCCGTCAAGGGACCCGACGGTGGCTACCGCCTCGCCGCCGGTGCGCAGCTGCCGCCGCTGCTGTTCGACGACGAGCAGGCCGTGGCCCTGGCCATCGCGTTGCAGAGCGCCACCACCGCCGGCGCCGGCATCGAGGAGGCCGCGGCGCGCGCCCTGCACACGGTCCGGCAGGTCATGCCCGCCCGGCTGCGCCACCGCATCGACATCCTCCAGGTCACCGCCGTCGAGCGGTCCCCGACGCGGCCGGGCCGGCAGGTCGACAGCGGCGTGCTCATGGCGCTCGGCGCCGCCGTGCACGCCCGCGAGGTGCTGCGCTTCGACTACACCCCCGTGACCCTGCCGGAGGCCGACGGCGGGCTGCCCGCGCCGCGCCGGGTGCAGCCGCACCACCTCGTCACGTGGGGCGGACGCTGGTACCTGGTGGCGTGGGACCTCGAGCGCGGGGACTGGCGCACCTTCCGCGCCGACCGGATCAGCCCGCGTACCCCCACCGGGCCCCGGTTCACCCCGCGTGAGCTGCCCGGGGGTGACGTGGCGACCTTCGTGACCAGCCGGTTCCAGGGCTCCGGGGGCGCCGGCGGCTGGCCCTGCCGCGGCGAGGTGATCCTCGACCTGCCGGCCGCCGTGGTGTCCGGGTACCTGCACGACGCGCTCGTCGAGGAACTCGGCCCGCACCGCTGCCGGCTCGTCCTCGGTTCGTGGTCGTGGGTGGGTCTGGCCGCCTCCATCGGCCGCTTCGACGTCGACATCGAGGTCGTCGGCCCGGCCGAGCTCAGGGACGCCTTCGCGCGGCTGGCCCGCCGCTACACCGCCACCGCCCGCGGGTGACCGCAGACCGCTCAGCCGGCCGCGCGGGGGCCCAGGTGGGCCAGGGCGGCGGCGAGGTGGCTGACCTGCTCGGCGAGCTGGGCCGCCCGCCGCTGCGCCTCGTCGCGGTCGGTCTCGGCGGCGCGCAGCCGTACGGTCAACTCGGCGGCGCGGCCCTCGGCGGCGCTCGCGGCCTCGCGCGCGGCGGCCAGGTCGGCGCGCAGCGTGTCGTGCCGGCCGGTGAGCGCCGTCAGTTCCGTGCGGGCCTGCTCGGCGGTGGCCTCGGCGCGCCGCCGGGCGGTCTCGGCGTCCCGGTGCGCAACTTCGGCGCGTTGCCGGGCCGCGTCGGCCTCGGCGGCGGCCGTGCGGGCGGCGTCGGCCTCGGCGCGGGCCCGCCCGGCGCGCTCGCGGGCCTGCTCGGCCTCGGCGTGCAGGCGCTGCGCGCGGTCGAGGGCCTCGGTGGCGGCGCGGGTCGCCCGGTCGGCGTCGGCGCGGGCCGCGTCGCGTTCGGCGGTGAGTTCGGTGCCGCGGCGGCGTTCGGCGTCGATCTCGACGCGTAGCGCGCGCAGCTCGTGGCGGGCCGTGTCGCGGTCGCGTTCGGCCTGGGTGCGCAGGGCCTCCGCGGCGCTGGCCTGCTGGCGGGCGTCGTCGCGGGCGGCCTCTGCCCGGTCGGCGCGTTCGACGGCGGCCGTGGCCCGCTCGGCGGCGCGCCGGGCCTCGTCGTGGGCGGCGTCGCGTTCGGCGGCGGCGGACCGGGCCTCCTCGCGGGCCCGGACGGCGGCCGCGGCGGCGTCCTCGGCGTCGCGGCGGGCCTCGTCGCGTTCGGTCTGGGCCGCCGCGACCTGGGTCGCCGCGTCGGCGCGGGCCTGCGCGAGCTGGCGTTCGACCCCGACCGGGGACAACTCGGCGTGCAGGGCGTCGGCGAGGGTCTCCGCGACCTGCTCCAGCCGGTCGACCGCCTCCCAGGTGCGGGCCACCTGACCGGGTAGGCCGGGGGCGTTGCGGTGCCGCATCCGGCTGTTGCGCGAGGCCCGCTGGCAGGCGCCGTCGTTGTCGCGGCAGTAGCGGAACGGCCGGCCGGCGCCGACGCGCTGCGGCACCTGGCGTCCGCAGTGGGCGCAGGGGCGGGTCTCGGCGGGGGTGGGCTCGGCGTCCATCGAGGGCGCAGTCTACTGCCGGGCCCGGCCGCACCGAAGCGGTGCCGGTGACGGTGGCCCGGGCTGCTCAGACTGCCGGGCCCGGTGGCCACCGGCGGTGCGGCGCTCGGTTGCTCAGCCGGCCGTGCGGGCCGTGCGGTCCAGGGTGTAGCGCCGTTGCAGCAGCAGCGCGACGAGCATCGCCGCCGCGGGCAGCAGCCCGAAGCCCCAGCGGATCGCGGTGAGCGCGGCGTCGGGCTGCGTGACGCCCTCGCCGGCGGTGGAGGCGACGAACCCGCCTGCGGCCAGGCACAGCGAGTACGCCCACGGGCCCAGCGCCGCGCCGGTGGCCTCGGTGGCCGTCCAGACCCCGGTGTAGGTGCCGGCGGCGCCGCCGCCCGCGCGGATGACGTCGGGCACCATCGAGAACGGCAGCAGTTGCATGCCGGCGAAGGCGACTCCGAGCACCGCGACGGCGGCCACCAGCACGGGCAGCCCGGCGGGACGGCCGACGGCGAGGACCAGCGAGCTGGCCGCGAAGGCGCCCTGGGCGCCCAGCAGCGCCCGCTGCTTGCCGACGCGGCGGGCCAGCGTCAGCCACGCCGGGGTGACCAGCAGCGCCGGGGCGACGAACGCGGCCACCAGCACGGTGGTCAGGGCGGGGCGGCCCAGCTCGTACTCGGCGTAGTAGGGCACCGCGGCCAGGACCAGGTGGGTGGTGGTGGACATGGCCAGGTACGCGGCGACCAGCCAACGGAACTGCCGGTCGCGCAGCGCCACGACCAGCGCACGCCAGCCGCCGCCGTGCGGTGCGGACGTCGCGGCGGCGGCCCGGCGCAGCCGGGCGATGCCCGCCACGCCGACAAGCATGGCGGCCAGCATCCCGACGGCCAGCAGCACGCCCATCCGCTGGTAGCCGGCGCGGGTGGCGTCCTCGCCGCCGGCCAGCAGAGGTGCCAGCAGCCCGGAGACGAGGATGCCGAGGGTCAGCACCACCATCCGGAAGGCCATCAGGCGGGTGCGCTCGTGGTAGCCGATCCGCAGGTCGGCGGGGGTGGCCAGGTAGGGGACCTGGTAGGCGGCGAAGAGCAGGTTGCCGGCGACGAAGGCGAGCGCCACCCAGGCGGCGGCCGGCGCGCCGGTGAGCCCGCCGGGCACGGCGAACAGCGTGGCGAAGGCCAGCGGCAGGGCGCAGCCGAGCAGCAGCAGCCGGCGCCGGTCGCCCCGACGGGCCTGTTCGACGTCGCAGCGGTGCCCGATCCAGGGGTGCAGCAGCACGTCGGCGATCTTCGGCAGCAGCAGCGCCAGGCCGGCCAGCCAGGGGGCGACGGCCAGCACGTCGGTGAGGAAGTAGAGCAGCAGCAGGCCGGGCACCGTCACCCAGACGCCCATGCCGAGGGAGCCGGCGGCGAAGCCGAGCAACGGCCCTCGGGGCAGGGCGGTGGTGGTGTCCGTACCGGCCGGCTGCTGGTCGAGCCCGGTCATGGCGGCCTCCTCGGCGGGCACGCCGCCCGCAATCCAACGGATGCTGGATTGTAGGGGCAGAATGGCGGCCATGACCACGCCCCGCCGTCGACCCGGGCGGCCCCGCCGCGAGGAGACCCGACCGACCAGGGAGGTGGTGCTCACCGCCGCGACCGCGCTGTTCGCCCGGCGAGGCTTCGACGCCGTCGGGCTGCGGGAGGTCGCGGCCGCCGCCGGCGTCGACGTCGCCACGGTCTCGCACCACACGGGTACGAAGGCGCAACTCTACGACGCCTGCTTCGCGCGGGTCTTCGCCGCCGAGCGGGAGGCCCTTGAAGCGGCGGCCGGGCGCGCCCGGCAGGCCCTGCACAGCGGGCCGGGAGAGGTCCGGCGGGCGCTGCACGACCTGGTGGACGTGTTCGTGGACTTCCTCGAGGACCGGCCGGAGACCACCGCGTTGTGGCTGCGCCGCTGGTTGGAGCCGCAGCGGCACGCCGAGCTCGACGAGCGCTACGCGGCGCCGCTGTACCGGCTCGTCGCCGACCTGCTCAGCGCCGCCGCGGCGGCCGGGGCGCTGGTCGAGCCGGCGCCGCACGTGACGGTGCGCAGCCTGGTGTGGGCGGTGCACGGGCACGTGGTGGCCCTGGCCGCCGGCGGGGGGTCGCAGGCGCGCGAGCGGCGGGAGTTCCGCGCCTTCGTGCACCGCTTCCTCGACGGACTGTACGGGCCGGCCACGCCTTGACGTGCCGGCCCGTACCGGCCATTATCCAACGCACGTTGGATTAACCGGGAGGAGCCGGCGATGGGTGCGCAGCCGTCCGTGGCGGTCATCGGCGCGGGCGCGGCCGGACTGGCCACCCTCAAGGCGCTCGCAGACGTCGGCGTGCCCGCCGTCTGCTTCGAGTCGGCCGACCGCGTCGGTGGCCTCTGGGTGTACGGGGCGCCCGGCTCGCCCACGTACCGGACCCTGCACCTGAACACCAGCAAGGCCCGCACCGAGTTCGTCGACCACCCCATGCCGGCGCACTGGCCGGACTACCCCGACCACGCCCGGGTCGCCGGCTGGCTCACCGACTACGCCGACCGGTTCGGGCTGCACGACGCGGTGCGGCTGCGGCACACCGTCGACCGGGTCGAGCGGGGCGGCGACGGCCGGTGGACGGTGCACGCCGACGGACCCGACGGCGGTGTCGAGGTCACCGTCGACGCCGTCGTCGTCGCCAACGGCCACAACCGGGTGCCGAAACCGCCCGGCCCCGACCACCCGGGCACCTGCACCGCCGAGCAGTTGCACAGCCACGCCTACCGGGGCCCCGACCAGCTCGCCGGCCGGCGGGTGCTGGTCGTCGGCGGCGGCAACTCCGCGATGGACATCGCCGTGGACGCCTCGTACGCGGCCCGGCGCACCCTGCTGTCGCTGCGCCGGGGCGTCTGGGTGGTGCCGAAACACCTGCTCGGCCGCCCGTCGGACACCCTCAACGGGGCCCTGGCCCGCCGGTTGCCGTGGCGGCTGCGCCAGCGCATCACCGAACGGCTGCTCGCCGCTACCGTCGGCGCGCCCACCCGCTACGGCCTGCCCGACCCCGCGCACGGCTTCCTCCAGGACCACCCCACGCTGTCGGACGGGCTGCTGTCCCGGCTGGCCCACGGCGAGATCGAGCCCCGCCCCGGCATCGCCGGCTTCGACGGCGACCGGGTCACCTTCACCGACGGCCGCGTCGACGAGGTCGACCTGGTGATCTGGTGCACCGGCTACCGGGTCGAGATCCCGTTCCTCGACCCGGCGTTGCTCGGCGCCGGGGCGGACACCCTGCCGCTGTACCGGCACGTCTTCCACCTCGACGCGCCCGGGCTGGCGTTCGTCGGGCTGATGCAGTCCACCGGTGCGGCGTTCCCGCTGGTCGAGGCGCAGGCCAAGCTGGTCGCGGCGCAGCTGTCCGGCCGCTACGCGCTGCCCGAGGCGCACCGGCAGCGCGCCGCCTGCCGGGCCGAGCTGCGCGCCGCCACCGCCCGGTGGGGGAAGCGCCGACCCGCCATGCGGGTGGACTTCGACGCGTACCTGGCCGAGCTGCGGCGGGAACTGGCCGCCGGCACCCGCCGCGCCCGGGGCAGCGGAGCCACGGCATGAGCGGGCTGGCGGGTCGCCGGGTGCTGGTCACCGGGGCCAGCGGCACCTTCGGCCGGCACCTGTGCGCCGCGTTCACCGCCGCCGGGGCACGGGTCGTCGGCATCGACCGCCAACCGGGCACCGTCGCCGTCGACCACGACCCACCCGACGGCGGGGGCGTGCCGGTGCTCGGCTGCGACCTGACCGACCCGGCCGCCGTGGCGCCCACCGTCGCCGCCGCCGTGGACCGCCTCGGCGGGCTGGACCTGCTGGTCAACAACGCCGGCGTCGGCGGACCCGCCCCGGCCGAGCTGCCGCCCG
The DNA here is from genome assembly GCF_004345505.1 of Micromonospora sp. CNZ303. Taxonomy (NCBI): domain Bacteria; kingdom Bacillati; phylum Actinomycetota; class Actinomycetes; order Micromonosporales; family Micromonosporaceae; genus Micromonospora; species Micromonospora sp. CNZ303. The sequence continues at coordinate 105,293 of NZ_SLVT01000012.1, forward strand.
ACGAGGTGGTGCGTCAGCAGTTGGAGGTGAACCTGCTCGCCGCCTGGCGCACCACCGCCGCCGCGCTGCCCGCCCTGGAGGCCGCCCGGGGGCGGGTGGTCTTCGTCGCCAGCCGGATGGCCCTGCTGCCGCTGCCGCTGGCCGCCGCGTACGGGGTCAGCAAGCGGGCGCTGGTCGCCTACGCCGACGCGCTGCGCCACGAGGTGGGCACCCACGTCGGGGTGAGCGTCGTCTACCCGAGCATGGTCGCCTCGCCGATCCACGACAGCACCGCCGACGCCGGCCTGTCCCTGAACGGGGTGTCCCGCCCGGAACCGGTGGCGGGGGTCGTCGCCGCGATCCTGCACGCCGCCACCGCCCGGCGGGCGCCCCGGGACGTGGCCACCACCGGGCGCGGACGCCTCGAACTGGCCCTCGCCCGGCACGCGCCGAGGCTGGCCGACCGGCTCGTGCGCCGTACCGTCTCAGCCCGGCTCGCCGCCGGTGACCTGGACGCCGCGCCGCTGGCCGCCGGGATGCGGCGCCGGCACCGCGCCGGCTGACCCGGCAGTCAGGCGCGGCTGTCAGTCCGGCGCGCCGAAGGCCACCTCGACCGGCGTCGCCGCGGCCAGGTCCACGTCCCGTGCGCCGTACGGGCTGCGCACGCTGATCCGCTGCGCGACGGGGGAGAACAGGCGGGCCCGCACCCGCCCCGGCGACCAGGACAGCTCCTCCACGCCGACGCGGGCCCGGCAGGCCACCCCGCGCAGCACCCCCGCGTCGAGGCCCGGCAGCGCGGCCGGCAGCAGCCGCAGCAGCCCCGGGCGGGACTGCACCAGCGACTCGATCAGCACCGCCGGCAGGGTGTGCGCGGCGTCGGCGTTGTACGTCACCAGGTGCGGGTTGTGCGCGCTCATCAGGGACCGGAAGAACATGTCGTTGCCGACGATCTTCAGCAGGTTCGCGGCGGTCAGCGCGCCGTCGTGCAGCCGGGCGGCGGCCAGCGCCCGGTGCAGGCTGCCGTGCGCGGAGAGGTTCTCGTCGCCGCGCAGCGTCAGCGCCCGGTGCGCGGCCCGGGCCAGCCCGGGGGTGTCGTCGGGGTTGATCTCGTCGAGCGGCCACACCGGGTAGAGGTGGCTGACGTGGCGGTGGTCGTCGTCGCCGTGGTAGCCGGGCCACGCCCACTCGGCCAGCGCCCCGCGCCCGTCCACCCGGTACGCCGGCAGCCGCCCCAGCAGCCCCGCCCACCGCTCCGATCCGGTCACCTCGGCGGCCGTCCGCAGGGCGTGCCGCGCGGCGGCGACGTCCATCGTGGCGTTCACCGCCACGTGCACCGCCCGCCCCCGCTCGTCGTGCGGGCCGGTCTCCGCCGAGTACGACGGCACCACGACCACCGTGCCCGCCCCGTCGGTGACGGTGAGAAAGTCGGCGAAGAAGTCCGCCACCTCCGCCAGCCAGCCGGCCAGTTCCCCCAGCGGCGCGCCGGTGACCAGGTGCTGCTCGTGCAGCGGGTGCAGCAGCCAGTCCGCGCCGGGCAGCCACGCGGCGAAGGGCCAGTCCTCGTGCAGGTGGAACAGGTGGCCGTGCTCGCCGTCGGTGCGGCTGGGCGCCAGCAGGCCCCGGGCCCCGTAGATCGCCCGCGCGTTGCGCCGCCAGTCGTCGACCTGGCCGCGTATAAGGTTGGCGTGGGCCGCGGTCACCTCCGGCAGGGCGCCGACGTTCGCGCCGGCCAGTTGCAGGTTCAGGTTGGCGTCGGTGGTGAAGTCGCCCGCCCAGGCGGCGTCCCACGAGCCGAGCCACAGCCCGGTCAGCCGGGGCGGCAGCACACCGCTGGAGCTGAGCAGCAGGTACCGGCCGGCGTGGAACAGCCGCTCCAACAGCGCCGGCCGCAGCGTGCCCGCATCGGCGTTCTGCGCCGCGAGCAACTCGCCCACGGGCAGTTCCCGCTGCGCGTCCGGCACCCGCAGGTCCAGGCTCACCCGCCCGTAGGCGCGGCCGTGCGGCACGACGTGCCGGGACAGCAGGCTCTCGTAGTCGTCGCCGGCGTGGGCCGCCAGCCGCTCCTCCAGCTCGCCGGTGCGCCACGGCGGCGTGTCGGGGCGGTCGAGCGCCGTGGTCAGCAGCGCCGGGCCGCGCACCGCCACCCGGTCGTCGCCGAGGACCGCCACGTCGCCGCGCAGCAGGGTGAGCCCCTCGAAGCCGTACGCGCCGCCCGCGTCGGGGTAGCGGCCCCGCACCCGCAGGAAGACCAGATCCCCCCGGCGGTACGCGGCGACGGTGTAGCGCACCGAGTCCGGCCGGCCCGGCAGGTCACCGGTGACGCCCACCTCGCAGGGGCCCGCGTCGACGTGGGTGACCACCAGCGCGTCGGCCCGGGAGACGAACGAGCGCCGCCGCCCGCCCGCCCACTCGACGACGACCTCCCCGGTGGTGAACTCGGTGCGGCGCCGGTAGTCGTTGACGGGGCCGGGCGCCACGGCGTCGACGGTGAGGGCGAAGCCGGGATGGAACGACTGGGTCCAGCGCAGCACGCCGTCGCCGGCGAGCAGCCGGCTGGCCTCGGCGCGCCGGTCGGCGAGGATCAGCTCACGGATGCGGGGCAGCAGGGCGGCCAGCTCGGGCGGCCGGGCGTCGCGGGTGCCGTTGGGCAGGACAAAGCGGTGGTGGTTGATGATGATGCGCTCGGCGTGCGGCCGGCCGTACACCATGATCCCGGCCTCGCCGTTGCCGGAGAGGAACGCGTCCTCCCAGCGCCCGGCGGGGGCGGTGTCGACGATGCGGTGCGCGGCGGGGGACGGCCCGGCGGTCACCGGCCGGCCCTCGCCGCCGGGGCGGGGGTGGCGGTGCTGCCGCGTACCGTCAGCCGGGGCGGCAGCAGGGTGACCTCCGGCACCGCCTCGCCGTCGAGCTTGCGCATCAGCAGCGACACGGCCTGTGTGCCGATCTCCTCGGCGGGGACGGGCACGGCGGTGAGCATCGGGCTGGCCTGCTCGGCGAAGCGGTCGGGGCAGACGGCGACCACCGACACGTCCTGCGGCACCCGCCGGCCCAGCGCGGGCAACGTGGCCAGCACCGGATCGACGGCGGCCTCGTTCTGCACGATCAGCCCCGACACGTCGGGGTGGCGTTCCAGCAGGTCGGCGAGGGTGCGGCGCACGGCCGCCGTCCCCTCCTCGCAGGGCAGCGCCACCGCGTCGACGCCGTGTTCGGCGGCGGCCTCGACCACGCCGGCGCGGGTGCGGTGCGCGAAGCCCGTGCCCCGGTCGTAGACGGCGGCGGGCGCGCCGAGCAGCGCCACGCGCCGGTGCCCCAGCCCGGCCAGGTGCGCGACGCAGGCCCACCCGGCCCGGTGGAAGTCCAGGTCCACGCAGGTCAGGCCGGTGGCGTCGGCGGGCAGGCCGATGAGCACGCTGGGTCGGGCCAGCGCCCGCAGCAACGGCACCCGCGGGTCGTCCAGCTCCACGTCCATGACCAGGACGCCGTCGACCAGGGCGGTGGCGGCGACGCGCCGCAGGCCGGCGGGCCCCTCGTCGGAGGTGACCAGCAGCACGTCGTGGTCGAAGCGGCGGGCGGTGGTGACCACGGCCATGGCGAACTGCATCACCACGGGCACCTGCATCCCCGCGCGCAGCGGCAGCACCAGCGCGATCACGTTGGCCCGCCGGCTGGCCAGGGCCCGCGCGCCGGCGTGCGGGTGGTAGCCGAGCGACCGGATGCTGGCCAGCACCCGGTTGCGGGTGACCTCGGAGATGGCGCGCTTGCCGCTGAGCACGTACGACACGGTGCTCACCGCGACCCCGGCGTGCCGGGCGACGTCGGCGATGGTGGGCTGCCCGGGCGACGGGCGCCTGCGCGCCCCGCTCACCGCGCCCGCCCCGACGCCGGCACGGCCGCCCGGCCGTCGGGGGCCGCCTCGTCGCCGCGTACGGCGAGGGTGCCGACCAGCCGCACGTCGCGCGCGGAGCGTCCGACCATGACCGTGTGGGTCGCGTCCTCCACCACCCGCCGGCCCCGGGTCTCGTCCCACCAGCTCAGCTCGGCGGTACGCAGCCGCAGCCGGACCACCTGCCGCTGCCCGGGCGCGAGGCTGATCCGGGCGAAGTCGCGAAGCTGGCGCAGCGGCTGCTTGACGCGGGAGCGGCGCTGGCGCGTGTAGAGCTGCACGACCTCCTCGCCGGGGCGGTCGCCGGCGTTGGTGACCTCGACGCTCACCTCGACCTCCTCGCCGGCGGTGGCGTCGTCGACGCTCAGCCGCAGGTTGGCGTACTCGAAGCGGGTGTAGCTGAGGCCGTGGCCGAACGGGTACAGCGGGTCGCCCCGGTGGTACAGGTAGGTGGCGTCGGAGCCGATCACGTCGTAGTCGAGCAGGTCGGGCAGTTCGGCGGCGTCGGCGTACCAGGTCTGGGTGAGCCGGCCGCCGGGCTCGGCGTCGCCCAGCAGCACGTCGCCCAGGGCGGTGCCGTGCTCCTGACCGCCGTGCGCCGACCAGAGCACCGCCGGCAGGTGCGTCCCGGCCCAGCCCACGGCGTACGGGTAGCTGCTGGTCACCACCAGCACGGTGCGCGGGTTGGCGGCGTGTACCGCCCGTAGCAGCGTCTCCTGGCCGGTGGGCAGGGCCAGGTCGACGCGGTCCTCGGTCTCCCGGCCGTTGACCATCGGGTGGTTGCCCAGCGCCACTACCGCCACGTCGGCTTCGGCGGCCAGGGCGGCGGCCTCGGCGGCCCCGTCGGCCAGCAGCTCCACGGTGAAGCGGGTCGCGTCGCCCGGGGTGGGGGCGTCGGCGCGCAGCCGCCCGTCCGCGTCGACGGCGACGTACCGGTCGGTGGCGAGGTGGTGCAGCAGCACCGTGCCGTCGGGGCCGTCGTGGAAGCGGAAGGTCTCGCGTACGACCCAGCCGCCCGGTCCGGGGCGGTCGTTGGCGAGGGCGCCGGCCTCGTCGGCTCCGACGTGCCGGCCGTTGCCTGCGGCGCGCAGCGCCACCACGTCGCGTCCCCAGTCGAAGACGTCGAACCCGGTGGCGTCGGCGCCGACGGTGAGCGGGCCGCCGTCGGGGCTGTCGGGGCAGCCGACGTAGCGCCCGCCGACGCGCAGCGCGATCCGGTCGGTGCCGGGGTGGGTGGTGACCGTGGACAGCCGCTCGGCCAGGCCCTGGTACGCGGTCACCGCGTACGGCAGGGTGCCGCTGTACCAGTCCTCGTGGACGGCGTCGGCCAGCGGGCCGAGCACGGCCACCCGCAGGCCCGCGTCGGTCAGCGGGAGCAGCCCGTCGTTGCGCAGCAGGACTATCGACTGGCGGGCGGCCTCGCGGGCCAGGTCCCGGTGCGCGGGGCGGTCGACGGCGTCCGGCGCGACGCCGGCGAAGGGGTCGTCGCGCGGCGGGTCCAGGTCGCCGAGGCGGACGCGGACGGTGAGGATCCGCCGGACGGCGCGGTCCACGTCGGACCCGGTGATCAGCCCCCGGTCCAGCGCCTCGGTCAGTCGCGCGACGGTCGGGGCGCTGTCGGCGTCGTCCTCGGTGAAGCTGTCGATCCCGGCGCGCAGGGCGGCGGCGAAACCGCTGACGTGGTCGGGCAGGTGGCCCTGCACCCCGGCGATGTTGGTCACCGCGCCGGCGTCCCCGACGATCAGCAGTTCCTCGGGCGTCCAGCGGCGCAGTTCGTCCTCGATGAGCGGGCTCAGGTGCGCGGGCACCCCGTTGACCAGGTTGTAGGAGGCCATCACGGCGACGGCCGCGCCGGCGGCCAGGGGGGCGCGGAAGGCGGGCAGCTCGTACTCGTGCAGCACTCGGGGTGGCATGTCGCTGGAGGTGGTGGCCCGGTCGGTCTCGTTGTTGTAGCCGAGGAAGTGCTTGACCGTCGGCGCCGTACGCAGCCGCTGCGGGTGGTCGCCGCGCAGTCCCTGGGCGTACGCGGTGGCGAGCCGCCCGGTCAGCCACGGGTCCTCGGACCAGCCCTCCTCGTTGCGTCCCCAGCGGGGGTCGCGCAGCGGGTTGACCACCGGCGCCCAGACGTTGAGACCGACCCGCTCGGGATCGGCGTGGTGCTTGGCGCGTACCTCGTCGCCGACGGCGGCGCCGACGGCCCGGACCAGTTCGGGGTTCCAGCTGCTGGCGAGCCCGACCGCCTGCGGGAAGACGGTGGCCCTGCCGAGCCAGGCCACCCCGTGCAGCGCCTCGGTGCCGGTGCGGAAGGGGGGTAGGCCGAGCCGGGGCACGGGCGCCTGCCACTGGTGCAGCAGGCCGAGCTTCTCCGGCAGGGTGAGCCGGTCCAGCAGGTCGTCGACGATGGCCTGCGGGGAGGGGGCGGGGTGGTCGGTCATGATCGGGTCGCCTTCCGTGGGTCCGCGTCACGACCGTGTCGAAGCGCTTCGACGAACGGTGGCGCGAGCGGCGTCGCGGTGGGAGTGGCGGCCGTCGGCCCGGAAGCGTTGAAGCGCTTCGACGACTGCGCGAGACATGCCGCCCCGGGTGCCCGAGCCACAGGGCGGCGGTTCGAGGTTGGCACCCCGCGCCGGTCCGGTCAAGGCCCGCCGGCCCCGGGGGTCACGCCGAAGGGAGCCGACCCGACTCGACGGCGGCGAGCGAGGCGGTGGCGCCACCGAGCGCGGTGGCCGCCGAGTCCAGGGTGGAGGCGTCGAGCAGGCAGCCGCCGGAATTCGGGGCGTGGGTCCGCGCGGCGAACTCCGTGCGGGCCGCCGGCAGCAGCCACTCCGCCAGGGTCGCGAAGTGCCCGCCGACCACCACGGCCTGCGGGTTGAGCAGGTTGGCCAGGACGGAGGCGGCGTGCCCGAGCCGGCAGCCGACGTCGGCCAGTCCGGCCAGGACGCCGGGGTCGCCCTGGCGGGCCAGCGCCTGGATCCGTTCGATCTCCGGCAGGTAGTCGGTGACCGGCCCGTCCTGCTGGGTGTCGGGGAGCAGGCGGCCGACGACCGCCGGCAGTCCGGCGTACGCGGCCAGGCAGCCGCGCCGCCCGCACCCGCAGGCGGGACCGGCCGGGTCGAGCGTCAGGTGCCCGATCTCGCCCGCGAATCCCCGTCCGCCGCGCAGCAGCCGGCCGCCGGCGACGATCCCCGCGCCGGCGGAGGCCCCGCCGGTGAGGTGGACCAGGTGGGCGGCCCCGGCGTACGCGCCGTGGCGGTGCTCGGCGAGGACGGCGAGGTTGGCGTCGGTGTCGACATCGACGGTGAGACCGGGCTCGCGCAGTGCGGCGCGCAGGTCGGCGGCGAGGGTCACCTCCCGCCAGCCGAGCGCGGTGGCCCGGGGAACGGCGCCGTCGGCGTCGACGAGGCCGGGCACGCCCACGGTCAGGCCGAGCACGCGGCGGCCCTGCCCGGCCAGCCGGGTGATCGCCCGCCGGGCCAGGGCCGCCAGCGCGCGGACCGTCTCGGCGGGGGAGGACGTCGGCGCGGCGAAGGCACGCCGCCAGGTGAGCAGCCGGGCGCCGGCCAGGTCGACGGCGACCACCACCAGTTCGTCGGCGGCGATCTGCATGCCCAGTGCCGCGTACGGGGCGCCGTCGAGGACGAGCATGGTCGCGGGGCGCCCGACCCGGTTCTCGGTCAGGCCGGTCTCGCGCAGCAGCCGCCGTTCGATCAGCTCGCCGACCAGGCTGGACACGGTGGCCTTGTTCAGGCCGGTGTGCGCCGCGATGTCGGCCCGGGAGCAGGGCGCGTGCCGGCGCACGTGCCGCAGCACCACGGCCCGGTTGGCCACCCGGACGTCGCCGAGGTCCGTCGGCTGCGGTTCGTTGTGGATGCTGATCACGATCTGTCCGTTTCCTGGGCCGACGGTGCGCGATCCGGTGGTGCCGCGCGACCCATCATCGCGTACCGCCGCGGCGGGAGGGACCACTGTCTTGTGGGACGGATCACCGTCGATTAGTTTGTTCGGCTAGGACCCCAACTAATTCTAGCCGGACACGAACGGTCCGCGAAACCGTTACCCGATGACGAAGGGAGTGCGCCGTGAAGCCGTCCCTGCCGGGCGTATCCACCGACCGACGGTCCCTGCTGCGCCTGCTCGGCCTCGGCGCCGCCACGACGATGGGCGGCGCCACCCTGGCCGGTTGCAGCAAGGAGGCCGGAAGCAAGGGCAGCGCCACACAGGCCGACGCGATCCGGTCGGTGCTGCCCACCCACAAGCAGGCCGAGCTGCTCAAGCCCGACATCGTCGGGGAGGGGCCGATCCCCGACGGCTACCTCAGCTACCCCCGCAGCCTGGTCGACGCCGTCACCGAGCAGCCCGGCCGGGGCGGCCCGGCGATCCGCACCATGAGCCCGTGGTGGGGGCCCACCCCGCCGACCCTGGGCCGCAACTCCTACCTGGCGGCGATCAACGCCAAGCTGGGCGTGGACCTGGACCCGAGCCTGCAGGACGGCACGACCTACGCCGACAAGCTCAACGCGATGCTCGGCGCCCGGGACGTGCCCGACCTGCTCATGGTTCCCAACTGGGAGGTCGACAAGGTCGCCCGGTTCTCCGACGCCGTCAAGGCGCTGTTCGAGGACCTCACCGACCACCTCAAGGGCGACAGCGCCGCGAAGTACCCGCACCTCGCCGCGCTGCCCACCGGCGCGTGGGAGTACTCGGTCTGGGCCGGCCGGCTCTACGCCGTGCCGTACCCCACCGACGGCGTGTTCGCGTGGGCGCTGTTCCACCGCAAGGACCTGTTCGACAAGGCCGGCCTGACCGCGCCCACCTCGCCGGAGGAGCTGCACGAGCTGGGCAGGAAGCTCACCGACCCGGGCAAGGGGGTGTGGGCGTTCGGCAGCATCTTCGACTCGGTGCAGCAGCTTTTCGGCTGCCAGCAGTACTGGCGTAAGAAGGCCGACGGCGGCCTGGAGCACAAGTTCGAGAACCCGGCCTTCCGCGCGGCCCTGGAGTTCACCGCGAAGCTCTTCGCCGAAGGGCTGGTGCACCCCGACACGGTGGCCAGCAAGGGCGCCGACGAGAAGCAGCTCTTCAAGGCCGGCAAGATCGTGATGTTCCAGGACGGGCTCGGCGCGTGGCAGGGCCTGCAGGGCGAGCAGTCCAAGGTCCTGCCGAGCTTCGACATGCAGCCGCTGCCGGTGTTCGGCGCGGCCGGCGCCCAGCCGGTCATCTGGGGCAGCGAGAAGCCGATCTTCTTCACCTTCGTGAAGAAGGGCGCCGGCGCGGAGCGGGTCGACGAGCTGCTGCGGGTGCTCAACTGGTGCGCCGCGCCGTTCGGCAGCCGCGAGTTCGAGCTGCGCGAGTACGGCGTGGAGGGCAAGCACTTCACCCGGGGCTCCGACGGCAGTCCGCTTCCCAGCGACCTCGGCCGCAAGGAGCTGGGCGGCCAGTACAACTTCTGCCGGGTCCCGGTGAAGGTGAAGAGCAGCGACACGCCGAACTACGTCCAGCAGTACCTGGACTACTACAAGAAGAACATCGGCCTGCTGGAGAAGGACCTGTTCGCCGGGATCAAGCTGGAACTGCCGGCCAACTGGTCGAAGATCCTCCAGCCGACGGAGGACAAGATCCGCGACATCCTGCGCGGCCGTCGCCCGATCAGCGACCTCGACCAGGTGACGAAGGAGTTCCTCGCCTCCGGCGGTGAGGAGGGGCGCGCGTTCCACGAGAAGGCGCTCGCCGACAACGGCCGATGAGCGGCCCGGGCACCGCCGGCGCGGTCGACGCGCCGGCGGACACCCGCCCGCCCCGGCCCCGACGGCGGGGCCGGGGCGCCGGTCGTACGCCGCCCGTCCGGCCCCGGCGTACCCTGCGGGACCGGCTGCGCCGCGACTGGCCGCTGCTGGCCATGACGGCGCCGGCCGCGTGCCTGTTGCTGGTCTTCCACTACGTGCCGACGCTGGGCAACGTCATCGCCTTCCAGGACTACAACCCGTTCGTCGGCGACGACCCCCTCGAGGCGTTCCTCTACAGCGAGTGGATCGGCTTCGGCAACTTCGAGGCGCTCTTCGGCGACCCGCTGTTCTGGGACGCGGTGCGCAACACCCTCACCATCACCGCGTTCCAGCTCGTCTTCTTCTTCCCGCTGCCGATCCTGCTGGCCATCCTGCTCAACAGCCTGGTCTCCGGCCGGGTGCGGGGCTTCGTGCAGAGCGTCGTCTACCTGCCGCACTTCTTCAGCTGGGTGCTGGTGGTCACGTTCTTCGTGCAGATGCTCGGCGGCGCCGGGCTGCTGGCCCAGGAGATGCGCGAGGCCGGGCTGCAACCGTGGAACGTCATGACCAACCCGGACACGTTCATCGTCCTGGTCACCGCCGAGTCGGTGTGGAAGGACGTCGGCTGGGGCGCGATCGTGTTCCTGGCCGCGTTGTCCGCGATCGACCCCAACCTGTACGAGGCGGCTGCCGCCGACGGGGCCGGCCGGTGGCGGCGGCTGTGGCACATCACCCTGCCGGGCCTGCGCCCGGTGATCGTGCTGCTGCTCATCATGCGGCTCGGCGACGCGCTGTCGGTCGGCTTCGAGCAGTTCATCCTGCAACGCGAGGCGGTCGGTCGGGAGGCCGCCGAGGTGCTGGACACGTTCGTCTACTACCAGGCCATCAGCACCCAGCAGTGGGGGTTCGGCGCCGCCGCCGGCCTGTTCAAGGCCGTGGTCGGACTGGTCCTCATCCTTACCGCCAACAAGGTGGCGCACCGCTTCGGCGAGCAGGGGGTCTACGCGAAATCATGACCGCGCAGCTCAGTGGCGTCGGCCCCGTGCCGGCGCGCCCGACGCCCGATCCGCCGCCCCGGCGGCGGCGGTCCCAGCGACCCGCCTGGGAGGAACCGCCCACGCCGCTGGGCACGCTGGCCAAGGGAGCGGTGCTCACCGCGCTCGTCGCGGCCGTGCTCGTGCCCCTGTGGGCGGTGCTGGTGACCAGCCTCGCCTCGCGGACCACCATCGACGAGGCCGGTGGGATGGTGATGGTGCCCCGCGAGATCGACCCGTCGGCGTACGTCACCATCTTCAGCGGCGGGCAGATCACCCAGGCCGTGTGGATCAGCACGCTGGTCACCGTCCTCGGCACCACCGTGAGCCTGGTGCTCACCGTCCTCGCCGCGTACGGGCTGTCGCGGCCCGGGTCGGTGGGGCACCGGGGGCTGCTCTTCTTCTTCCTGCTGACCTTCCTGATCTTCCCCGGTCTGGTGCCCAGCTACCTCGTGGTCACCGGCCTAGGGCTCAAGGACAGCATCTGGTCGCTGATCCTGCCCAGCGCGATCAGCGTGTTCAACCTCGTGGTGATCCGGGCGTTCTTCATGAACGTCCCCGGTGAGCTGCTCGACAGCGCCCGCATAGACGGTGCGGGGGAGTTCCACATCCTGTGGCGCATCGTGCTGCCGCTGTCCAGGGCGGTGATCGCCGTCGTCGGTCTCTTCTACGCCGTCGGCTACTGGAACGCCTACTTCAACGCGGTGCTCTACATCGACGACAACGACAAGTTCCCGATCCAGCGGGTGTTGCAGAGCTACATCCTCGCCGGCCAGTCGCCGAACGTGTCCGGGGCCGCGGTCAGCCTGCCCGGCGTCACCGCGTATCCGCCGACGCTGGCGGTGAAGATGGCGGTGGTGGTGGTGACCGTGATCCCCGCGGTGATCGTCTACCCGTTCGTGCAGCGGCACTTCACCAAGGGTGTGATCACCGGCGCGGTGAAGGGCTGACCGGGCCCGCGCGGCGCCCGACCCCTGACGGGTCGGGCGCCGCTCGCCGTCACGCCGGGTCGGGGAACCATCCGTCGAAGGGTGCCGGGGTGACCGGCTCGCCGTTGAGCAGCAGCCGGGCCGGCAGGTCCGCGCCGGCGACGCTGATGTGCGCCACCCGCAGCGGCCCGTCGGTGTCCACGCGCAGGGTGTCGCCGTCGCGTACGGCCGTCACGACCGTGTCGCCGTCGACGTCGTGCAGTACCGTACGGGCGTCGACCCCGCCCCAGCTCACCAGGGTCACGTCGCGGAACGGCCCGTCGCCCACCGTGTCGCCCGGCGCGACCACCGGCACGAGCGCGCCGTGGCGGACGTAGAGCGGTAGCCGGTGCGGCGGCACGTCAACCCGCAGGTGCCGCCCGCCGGGGTGCCGCTCGCCGGTGGCGGCGTCGACCCAGTCGTCGCCGACGGGCAGATAGACGTCGCGCCGCCCGGACGGGTCCGTGACGGGGGCGACCAGCAGGTCGGTGCCGAGGCGGTACTGCAGGTCCGTGGTCCACGCGGTCGGGTCGTCTGGGGTGTCCACCAGCAGCGCGCGCATCATCGGCGTCCCCTCGGCGGCCGACCGTACCGCCGCCGACCACAGGTAGGGCATCAGCCGGTAGCGCAGCCGCAGCGCTGCCACCGCGTCGCGTTCGGTCTCGGCCGGGAAGTCCCACGGCAGTCGGCTGGTGGTGCCGTGCAGGCGGACCAGCGGCGACAGCGCGCCGAACTGGGTCCACCGGACGTAGAGTTCGGGCGTCGGGGTGCCGTGGAAGCCGCCGGTGTCGTGGCTCCAGAACGGCACGCCGGAGAGCCCGTGCGACAGCCCGCCGCGCAGGGTGCTGGCCAGCCCCGGCCAGGTGGCGTTGACGTCGCCGCTCCACTGGGCGCTGTGCCGCTGCCCGCCCAGGTACGACGAGCGGGCCCACACCGTGCGGTGCCCGGTCACCTCCTGCGTCACCTCGGCGACGACGTCGTTGAACAGCAGCGCGTACACGTTGTGCAGTTCGACGCCCGTCATCCCGTTGTGGGCGACGGCGTCGGCGGGCACGCCCTCGGCGAAGTCGGTCTTGAACACCGCCACCCCCTGCTTCAGCAAGGGCCGCAGCAGCCCGGTGAACCACTCGACGGCCGCCGGGTTGGTGAGGTCCACAATGGCGCTCGCCGGGTGGCTGCCGTGCCAGACGTCGGCGACGTACGGCGTGCCGTCGGCGCGGCGCAGGAAGTAGCCGGCCTCGGCCGCCGCGGCGTAGAGCGGGCTGTCGGTCATCAGGTACGGGTTCATCCAGAGGCAGACCCGGAAGCCCTGCTCCGAGAGAGTCCGCAGCATCGCCGTCGGGTCGGGGAACGCCTCGGCGTCCCACTGCAGGTCCGACCAGCGGCCGGCGACCTGCCAGTAGCAGTCCAGGTGCAGCACGTCGCAGGGGATGCCGCGCTCGCGCAGCAGGCGGGCGCGCTCGAGCACCCGCTCCTGCGAGTCGGGGAAGAAGCCGGAGGAGACCCAGGCGCCGAACGCCCACTTCGGCGGCAGGTACGGACGGCCGGTGAGCCGGTCGAAGCGGTCGAGCACCTCGGTCGGGGTCGGGCCGGCCAGCACGTAGTAGTCGAGCAGGTCGTCGGGGACCAGGAGCTGCACGCTGCTGTGGGTGGACTGGCAGACGTCGAACTGCACGGGCAGCCCGCTGTCGACCAGCACCCCGTAGCCCCGGTCGGAGAGGTAGAACGGCACGTTCTTGTGGGAGCGGTCCGACTCGCCGCCGAAGGCGTCGAAGTTCCACATCAGCGGCCGCTGCCCGCGCTTGTCCAAGGGGGTGAACTTCTCGCCGAAGCCGACGAAGCGTTCGTCGCCGGGTGCCACGAAGCTCTCGTGCCAGGCGACGGGCGCGCCGTCGACGGTGGAGCGGCCGAACGGCAGGGTACGCCGCCGGCCGCTGATGTCCCGGGTGCCCGGGTCCTGTTCCAGCAGCAGCCGGCCGTCCGGGCCGAGGAAGCGCAGGTGCCACGGGTCCAGCCGGATCTCGGCGACCACGGCGCCTGCGTCGATCCGGACGCGGGTGTCGTCGACGGTGACGGTGGTCGGGTGGGTGCCGGGGTGCACCAGGGACAGCGCCCGCGCGGAGCGGCTGCGGGCCTGCGGGTCGTCCGACAGGCGTACCCGAATCACCCCCTCACCGGCGGCGTCGACGCGCACCACCATGCTCGCGCCGTCGGAGAGGGCGGCCTTGAACGTCACCCCGTGCGCGTCGGTCGCGACGACCTCGGCCCGACCGACGACGGCGGCCGCGTCCTCGCCGGGGCCGCGCACCGGCAGGTCGGGTGGGTCGGCCACGAAGGTCTCGTACGGGACCAACGGCGGTCGGTAGGGCATCGGCGTCTCCTCCAGGATGGTTCCGGCGGTCCCGCCAGTTTCTTTGGCTCCTCAACTAACTGTCAACGTCAACCTGCGCCGGATCGGCGAAGAATCGGCGTTGACAGGCGCAAACCCCGTCAATATTTTGGACGCTTCCCCAACAAATTGGCGGTGGATGATGTGGGGCGACGGTGCGGGGCTGCGCTACGGCGGCGACTACAACCCCGAGCAGTGGCCGGCCGAGGTGTGGCGCGAGGACGTCGCCCTCATGCGCCGCGCCCGGGTCGACCTGGTCACCGTCGGCGTGTTCGCCTGGTCGCGGCTGGAACCGGAGCCCAGCCGGTACACCTTCGACTGGCTGGACCGGGTGCTGGACCTGCTGCACGACAACGGCATCTCCGTCGCCCTGGCCACCCCGACGGCGTCGCCCCCGCCCTGGTTCTCGCTGGCCCACCCCGACGCCCTGCCGGTGACCGCCGACGGCGTACGCCTGCACCACGGCAGCCGGGACACCTACTGCGCCGCCGCGCCCGCCTACCGGTCCGCCGCCCAGCGCATCGCCGCCGCGCTCGCCGACCGCTACGCCCACCACCCGGCCCTCGCGCTGTGGCACGTGCACAACGAGTACGGCACCACCTGCCACTGCGCGCACACCGCCCGGGCGTTCCGGCGCTGGCTGGCCGACCGGCACGGCGACCTCGACGCGCTCAACGCCGCCTGGGCCACCAGCTTCTGGAGCCAGCACTACACCGACTGGGCGCAGGTCGACACGCCCCGCGCCACGCAGTACCTGGCCAACCCGGGGCACCTGCTGGACTTCCGCCGCTTCTGGTCGGACACCCTGCTCGCCGCGTACGCCGAGCAGCGCGACCTGCTGCGCGCGGCCAACCCGGCGGTCCCGGTCACCACCAACCACGTCCTCGGCGACTGGGTGCCGGTCGACCACGCCCGCTGGGCCGCCGAGGTGGACCTGGTGGCGATCGACCACTACCCGGACGCCACCGACGGCGGCGCCGAGGAGCAGACCGCCCTCGCCGCCGACCTGGCCCGGGGCTGGGCGCGGCACGGCGCCGGTCGGCGCACCGACGACGCCGGCCGTCCGGCGCGGTGGCTGCTGATGGAGAGCGCCCCCAACCAGATCCACAGCGGCGGGCGGATGCACGCCAAGGAGCCCGGCCGGATGGCCCGGCACAGCCTCTCCCACGTCGCACGCGGCTCGCGGGGGGTGATGTTCTTCCAGTGGCGGGCCCCGGCCGGCGGGGCGGAACGCTTCCACTCCGCGCTGGTGCCGCACGCCGGCCCCGACACCCGCGTGTTCCGGGAGGCCGTCAACCTCGGCGCGACGCTCGAGCGGATCTCGGAGGTCGACGACGGCACCGTCGACGCCGCCGTCGCCATCGCCTGGGACGCCGCCAGCGGCTGGGCCCTGGGCCACCCGGGGATGCCGTCGCCGCTACTCAATCACCGCGACGAGGTGTCGGCGGCGCACCGGGCGCTGTGGCGCGCCGGCTTCGGCACCGACATCGTGCTGCCCGGGGACCGGCTCGACGGGTACCGGTTGCTGGTGCTGCCCGCCCTCTACCTGACCTCCGACGCCACCGCCGACTGGGTGGGCGGGTACGTCGACGGCGGCGGCCACCTGCTGGTGACGTGGCTCAGCGGGGTCGCCGACGAGCACGCCCGCGTCCGGCTCGGCGGTCACCCCGGGGCGTTCCGCGACGTGCTGGGCGTACGGGTCGAGGAGTTCCACCCCCTCGCCGACGGCGAGACGGTGCCCCTGTCCGACGCCGGGACCGGTCGCCTCTGGGCCGAGACGGTACGCCTCGCCGGGGCGGAGCCGGTGGCCTCGTACGCGGGTGGCCCGCTCGCGGGGCTGCCGGCGGTCACCCGCCACCGCAGCGGCGCCGGCACGGCCTGGTACCTGTCCACCCGACCCGACGACGCCACCTACCGTCGACTGGTGACGCGGGTGGCGCGGGCGGCCGGCGCGACACCCGTCTGCCCGGCGGCGCCGGCCGGGGTCGAGGCGGTCCGCCGACGCGCCGCCGGGACGAGCTGGCTGTTCCTGCTGAATCACACCGACCGGCCGCAGCGGGTCCCGGCGGCCGGGGTCGACCTGCTCACCGGCGTGTCGATCGCCACGGAGGTGCACCTGTCCGCCGGGGGCGCGGCCGTGCTCCGGGAGACCGGCAGCGCCGGCGGCCCGGGGTAGCGCTGTCGGGGTGGGCCCGCTGGTCAGGGATGGGGCTGGCGGTCAGGGCATGGCGACGGCGGCGCGGGACCGGTCGGCGGCGATCCGCACCGCCAGCCCCGCCAGCACCGTGCCCATCACGAGTCGCTGCACCCGCAGCCACAGCGGCCGGCGGGCGAAGAACCCGGCGAGCGCGCCGGCGCTGAGCACGATCAGCGCGTTCACCGTCAGCGCCACCACGATCTGGGTCAGCCCCAGCAGCAGGCTCTGCGCCGCCACGTGGCCACGGGCCGGGTCGATGAACTGCGGCAGCAGCGACACGTAGAGGATCGCGATCTTGGGGTTCAGCAGGTTGGTGACCAGGCCCATGGTGAACAGCCGCCGGGCCGGGTCCGGCGGCAGCGGCGCCGGGGCGAACGGCGACTGCCCGCCCGGTCGCAGCGCCTGCCAGGCCAGCCACAGCAGGTACGCCGCGCCGGCCAGCTTGACCACCGTGTACAGGGCGGGCACCAGCACGAAGACCGTGGCGATGCCGGCGACCGCCGCGGCCAGGTAGACGCCGAACCCGGCGGCGACGCCGAGCAGCGACACCAGCCCCGCCCGCCGGCCCTGCGTCACCGACCGGGACACCAGGTAGACCATGTTCGGCCCGGGGGTCAACACCATCCCCAGCGCCACCAGCGCGATGCCCACCAGTGCACCCGTACCGACCATTGGTTCCCCCCGTTGCCGATGCTCGCGCCGACCCTACGCCGTACGCCGCCGCGCCGCCGACCCGTGCCGGCGTGCCGCGCGCCCCCACGGTCGACACGGCGACCGGCACACTGGGCCGATGCTGCACGCCCCCGCCACTGCGACCCTGCCGGAGCTCCTGCTACGTCCCTGGCGCGACGACGACGCCGACGCCCTGATCGCCGCCTACCGCGACCCGGTGCTGCTGCGCTGGACCCGGGCGCCGGTGACCACGACCGCCGAGGCGCGCCGGTTCCTGGCCGCGGCGCACCGGGACTGGGACGACGGCCACCGGTTCTGCTTCGCCGTGCTGGAGCCGCGCCCGGTCGGCGAGACCCTGGTGGCGCAGGTGGTCCTCAAGAACGTCACCGAAGGCGGCGAGGACGCCGAGGTCGGCTACTGGACCGCCGCGCCCGCGCGGGGCAGGGGCGTCGCCCCGCACGCCCTGAGCGCGGTCACCGACTGGGCGTTCGCCCGGTTCGCCGGCCTGCGGCGGTTGGACCTGCTGCACCAGATCGACAACCCCGCGTCCTGCCGCGTCGCGGAGAAGGCCGGCTACGTCTTCCAGGAGGTGCTGCCGGCCCGCCCGCCGTTCCCCCGCGACGGCCACCGGCACGCCCGCTGGGCCCGGTCGGACCGGGAATGCCCGGTCCGGTCGGGGCGCTGACGTCTTCCGTCGGCCCCGATGCGGCGGCCGCGTTACCGTGGGGTCCGGGGGAGGTGTCGGCAGGTGGACAGCTGGGAAGCGACGGTCGAGGCGCGCATCCGCGCGGCGCAGGAGCAGGGGGAGTTCGACAACCTGCCGGGCATGGGCAAGCCGATCCCCGGTCGCGGGCAGCCCTACGACGAGTCGTGGTGGATCAAGAGCTTCCTGGAGCGGGAGAAGCTCCCCACCGACCTGCTGCTGCCGACGCCGCTGCAACTGCGCCGCCGCATCGAACAGGTGCCCGGCGAGGTGCGGGACCTGCCGACCGAGGAGTCCGTGCGCGCGTTCGTCGCCGACCTCAACGCCCAGATCCTCGCCTGGCTGCGTACGCCCACCGGGCCCCGGGTCGCGGTGCGCCCGGTCAACGCCGACGAGGTGGTCCGCCGCTGGCGGGCCGAGCGGAAGACCCCCGCCGCCGCGGTCCCGGTCCCGCCCCCGGCGGCCGCGCCGCGCCGGCGGGGCTGGCGACCACCCTGGCGCCGCCGGGTGGCGTAGCTTCCGCTCAGTCCACCGCAGCCCGCCACGACCAGGACGTGCGCCGGGGGCGGCCGGGCAGTTCACCACGACCCGTCAGCCACCGCAGCACCTGCGGCGCGGGCCCGTCCGGCGCGTCCGGAAAGAGCCGCCGCACCACGGCGGCGCTCAGTGGTTGCGGCAGCTGCCAGGACACGCCGAGGCCCCGGGCGATGTCGTCGGTGTGCAGCAGCGTCTCCGCCACCCCCATCGCCGCGAAGCCCGCCGGGTCGCAGGACCCGTAGTGCCACGCCCGCGTCTGCGGCGCGGCGGCGTCGACCGCCGCCCGCAGCAGGCCGCCGCAGGCGACGACGACCCGTAGCACCTCGGCCGGGACGGCGGCGGGGGAGACGGTCAGGTCGAACGGCAGGTAGCCGTCGTCGGGTTGCCCGCTGACCTGGCCGGCGTACGCCAGCAGGTCGTGTGCCACGTGCGCGGCGGTGGTCCAGCAGCTCCACTCCAGCCCGCCGGCCGGCACCGTCCAGTCCCGCCCGGTGTGCGGGCCGAGCACGGTCGTCATCTCGGTCACGGCGCGGTCCACGTCGACGCCGCTCAGCTCGGGCATCTCCCGACCGTGCCACCGTGCCCCCGCCGCCGCAACCGGATGACGCTTGCCAGCCGTCGTCACCCGCACTACGGTCGGATCCGTGACTGCCGGGTCGGCCATGGGCCACGAGCGGACAGGGCACCCGGCCGTCAGGTGAGCCGGGGGCGGGCCCGTGGCCCGCCGTCCCCGCGATTGCCGGTGTCGACGCCACGTCCACCGCAGCGCGCTTCCCACCGTCCACGCCGGTCGTCCGCCGGCGTATCCGCATCCTCGCCGCCACCGGTCGCCGGGCGGGCGATCCATCGTGGCCGCACATCCCTGCCCGAGCAGAGAGCAGAGCATTGCCCAACGACTTCAACCAGCAGATCATCGACGAGTTCCGCGCCAACCACGGCCGGGTCGGGGGTCCCTTCGAGGGGGCCCGGCTGATCCTGCTCACCACCACCGGGGCCCGTTCCGGCGCCCCGCACACCACTCCTGTCGGCTACCTGCCCGACGGCGAACGCATCCTCGTCATCGCCTCGGCCGGGGGCGGCCCGAGACACCCGGACTGGTACCACAACCTTGTCGCCGAACCGCTCGCCACCGTCGAGGACGGGGTCTTCACCTACCAGGCCCGCGCGGTGGTGCTGGCGGGCGCCGAACGCGACGAGATCTTCGCCCGGGCCGTAGAGGCCGACCCCGGTTGGGCCGCGTACCAGGCGAAGACGGCGCGGGTCATTCCCGTGGTGGCGTTGCACCAGGTGGCGGGTGGGCCGCCGGAGGCGGCGTCCTGGGGTGCGGCGCTCAAACTCGTCCACGACGCGTTCCGCCGGGAGCTGGCGCTGATCCGCGACGAGGTCACCCGTTCGGGCCCGGGACTGGGCGCGCAGCTGCGGGTGAACTGCCTGACCTTCTGCCACGGCCTGCACCACCATCACCGCAACGAGGACGACGGCATGTTCGCCGGCCTGGAGGGGCAACGGCCGGACCTCGCCCCGGCGCTGGCCCGGCTGCGCGAGGAGCACGGTCGCATCGCGGCCCTCGTCGCACGCCTCCAGCAGGTCGTCGGCGACCCCGACGCCGACCCCGACGAGGCCCGCCGGGAGGTCGAGCGTCTCAGCACCGAGCTGGAGGCCCATCTGACGTACGAGGAGGAGCAGCTCATTCCCGTCCTCGACGGCACCGGCTGACGGCAGGCGACTCCGTCCCGCGACGGCCCCGGTCGCGGGACGGAGTCCGCTCCGCTCGTCGTGGGTTGCCGTGCGTACGACCGGGATTGTGCGCGGATTTGAGGGTTCACCGCCTACCAGCGGACCAAAAGGCGGAGTAAGCCTCAACAAGCATTTCAATGAAAAAATTGAGGCATGGACGTTGGGGACATGAAGCGGTACATCCGCGAGACCTTCGACGGGGTGAACGCCCTGGAGGCGAACGGGGACACCTTCTACATCTACGATCCCGGGCGGGACCTGCCCGCCGAGCGGCAGCTGCCGTTCGCGACGATCGTGACCGGCGACCACTACGACGACGCCTCCGACCTGGGCAGGCCGGGCGCGTGGCGGCTCAACGTCGGGCTGACCCGCTCGGCGTACGGGGCGCTGTTTGCGCAGGGGCACGGGTCGGACGTCGACCACACGGTGCCGGACACCGTGCTGCCGCATCCGGTCTACGCCCCGCAGCACTGGGTGTGTGTCGTAAACCCCGGCGAGGCGAGCGTGGACACGGTGCGGCAGCTGCTGGCTGAGGCGTACGACTTCGCGGCCCGCAAGCACGCCAACCACCGGTCCCGGCGGGGCCCGTCCTGAGATTCGTGGCGGCCGGCGCGTCCCACGCACCGGCCGTCACACCCCGGGGTTAGTTTCGGCAGGGCTGCCGTCGGGCAGGCTCGCCGAGCCGAGGGGACACCGCGCGATGTCGCGTAACACGCAGACCGTCGAGACCTACCTGGACGGCTTCCGCAAGAACGACCACGCGCAGATCCTGTCCTGCCTCACCGACGACATCGAGTGGACGGTCTACGGCGCCTTCCACCTGACGGGCAAGGAGGCGTACGACGCCGCGATCGAGGGGCCGGGCTTCGTGCCGCCGCCCCGGCTGGAGGTCGTCCGCATGGTGGAGCAGGGCGACACCGTGATGGCGGAGCTGGTCGGCTCGGTGCGGCGCGACACCGGCGAGGAGATGCGCATGTCGATGGCGGAGGTGTTCGTCATGCGTGACGGCAGGATCGCCGAGCGCCGCGCGTGGGTCATCGAGCTGAAGGAGAACGACCACCGCTGACGGGCGAAGGGGTCAGCCGGGCTTGATCGCGAGCGCGCTGCGGTCAGCTCTGCTGGTAGTTCACCGCCGCGACACCGCAGGGCGCGTGCAGGTGCAGGTAGTAGGCGCCCTCACCGAAGTCCACGTCGGCTCCGCCGACCAGGCCGAGATAGTCCATCGGCTGCCGGCAGGCGGGGCAGTCGACGTGTTCGGCGTCCTGGATCCAGTCGGGATGGCCGCCCAGGGTGGAGCCGCCCTCGTTCCACGCGCTGGCTTCGAACGGCGTGGCCCGGCGGGGGCCGACGGCCGGAAGCACGGCCGGCGGGTCCTCCGGCTGCGTGGTGACCGGCGCGTAGTCCGGGCGGCTGTTGCCCTCCCACCAGACGGCGTCGCCGTCGGGCGTGACCTGGCAGTACAGCGTGGTGTAGCAGGCGCAGAGGTGGCAGGTCGCGATCCTCAGCCGGCCGGTCCAGCCGGTGTGGGCCAGGACCTCACCCACCTCGGCGGTGCCGGTGTCGAGGTCGGCGATGGTCCACAGCGGGGAGACGCACCACGGGCAGGTCAGGTCGCCGGCGGGCCGCGACACCTCGTTCATGACCAACCGGTACGCCGAAGGTGCGCACAGCTCCCGGCGGCTGCCGTCGGGGGCGACCGTCCATCCAGCGTCGCGGGCATAGGCCAGCGGTCCTACGTGCAGTTTGTCCGCGCCGGCCGGCGGCTGCTCCTGCCATCGCCGCAGGGCCTGTTCGGCGTGCGGGTCGGAGGTGTGCGCGAGGATCCGCAACAGATGGTTGAGCCGCAGGGGGGACTGGCCGGCGTCGACGTCGTCGACGATCCGGCGGACCACGTCTCCGGTCGCCGCGCGATACAGGGTCGGTGGCCACAGCACGCCCGCGTCGAGCAGCAGGCTCAGGTGGCCGACGAGGCGTGTCGGCTCGGCGGCGGCGATCTCGACCAGTTCCTCGAGCGCGGCGTCGTCGCCGGCTCCGGCCGCCCGGACCAGTTCCTCGATCATGGGGAGCATGGTAGCCAGGCGGTACGTCAACCCCCGGCTCAGCGGTTGTCGCCGCTGCCGCCCAGCACGCCACGGCCCTGGCGGCTGGCCAGCTTGGCCAGGTTGGCGGTCGCGATGTCGTCCAACGACAGATCGAGGTAGTCGGCGAGCACCGCCACGTACCAGAGGACATCACCGAGTTCCTTGGCGATGTCGGCCCGGTCGATGCGCGACTCGTCGCTGTCGAGGTCCCGTACCCACTTCTTGAACTTCTCGGCGACCTCACCGGACTCGCCGACCAGCCCGAGCACCAGGTGGAGCAGTTCGTTCTTCTTGTCACGCGGGGCGGCCGTACGCAGGGCTCCGCGCTGGTACTCGTCCAGGTCCATGGCGGACCAGTATGGACGAAGCTCTGCCGCTCGCCCGTTCGGCTCTCCCGACGACCGCGCGAAGACTGCCTCAGCCCACCGCGACGCGACGGGCCTCTCCCGACTGTTTATCGGATTACCGGTAACGATAAACCTGCAACTAGACGGCACGAAGAGGGCAAATCGGTCGCACATCATAATCACTGTTCTTGGGTAACAACAATTTGGAGTATTGTTGTGGCGTGTCCAAGGTGTGTAACCGGTGCGAGAAGACCCGACCGCTCGAGAGCTTCATGAAGGCCGGCCGCGAGTTGGTCTCGTGCGCCTCGTGCCGCGAGTACGCCCGCGCCAACAACCACAAGAGCCGCAGAGCCAATCCGGACAAGATCCGAGCCGACAACCTCTGGTCCTTCTACCGGATCAGGCCGCAGGAGTACGACGCGCGGCGTGTGGCTCAGGACTACCGGTGCGCCATCTGCGGTCGCCATGAGAGCGAACTGAAGGTCAGGTCCGGGGGCCGGCCACGGCTTGACGGGACACCGAACTCCGAGCCGTTCCGCCTCGTCGTGGACCACTGCCACAACTCCCGGCAAGTACGCGGTCTGCTCTGCAGTGAGTGCAATATCGGCCTCGGCGCGTTCCAGGACTCGCCCGAGGCGCTGATGGCGGCCGCCCGCTACCTCCTGGCACGGGAGGACGCACCGCTCGTGCCGCAATCGAGACCTGCGACAGAAGCGTGATCTGGCGCGTGGATGATCGAGGTTGCCCTGACGATGCTCTGGTCGTGAGTCGAGGATGGGCGTCGTCGTTCTGGAAGGGGAGCTGAGTGGTCGCGCAACGGCTGCGGGTCGCCGCGTACGGCGTGTGCCTGCGCGACGAACATCTCCTCCTCGCCCGGTACGTGTCGCCCGACGGGTCCCAGCGACACTGGACGCTGCCCGGTGGGAAGGTCGAGCACGCCGAGGATCCGTTCGACGCGGTCGTCCGCGAGGTGGCCGAAGAGACGGGCTACGAGGTTCAGGTCGAGCAGTTGCTCGGGGTGGACTCGCGGGCGCGGTACGTCGAGTGGGGCGGCCCCGACGGCGCCGAGTTGCACAGCGTCGGCGTCTTCTACCGCGTACGCGTCACCGGCGGTGAGCTTCGTGCCGAGACGGACGGTTCGACCGACCTGGCGCGGTGGATTCCGCTGACGCGGGTGGGCGCCCTGGAGCGGTCCGTCGTCATCGACGTCGGGCTCGAGCTGCACCGTCGTGCGCCGCTCACCGGGCACGTGGAGCCGATCGCGGTCACGGGAGCGCTGCGGCACTGACCGCGGCCGTGCCGAGGAAGCCGCCGGACTGCCGCGACCACAGCTCCGCGTAGAGCCCGCCGCGTGCCAGCAGCTCGGCGTGGGTGCCCTGCTCGGCGATGCGGCCGGCGTCGAGGACCACGATCCGGTCCATCCGGGCGATGGTGGAGAGCCGGTGGGCGATCGCGATCACCGTACGGCCGGTCATCACCTCGCTGAGCGTGTCGTGGATGGCGGCCTCCGCCTCGGAGTCGAGCGCGGATGTGGCCTCGTCCAGGACCAGGATCGGCGCGTTGCGGTAGAACGCGCGGGCCAGCGCGATCCGCTGCCGCTGGCCACCGGACAGGCGTACGCCCCGTTCGCCGACATGCGCGTCCAGGCCGGTGCGACCGTCCGCGTCCGTCAGCGTGGCGACGAACCGGTCGGCGCACGCCCGGCGTAGCGCTGCTTCGACCCGGGCGTCGTCGGCGTCGGGGCCGGCGATGTTCTCCCGGACCGAGCGGTGCAGCAGCGTGGCCTCCTGGGCGACCATGGCGATCTGGCCGCGCAGGCTCTCCTGCGTCACGTCCGTGATGTCGGTGCCGTCGATCATGATCGTGCCGGACTCCGCGTCGTGGAACCGCAGCAGCAGTCCGACCAGCGTGGACTTGCCCGCGCCCGACCTGCCGACGATGCCGACGCGCTCACCGGCGGCGACGTCGAGGCTGAGCCGGTCGAGCCCGCCCCCGCCGCGGCCGTAGTGGTGGCTGACCTGCGTGAAGGTGATGGCCCCACCCCGTACCCGCAGCTGGGTCGCCTGGGGTTTGTCCGCGACCGCGAGCGGTTGCGCGACGGTCCGCAGGGCCCGCCGGAGCGCGCCGACGGACCCGAACAGCGACGACACGGCGTCCAGGAGCCACTCCGCCATCGCGGTGATCCGGAAGCTGAGCGCCAGCGCGGCCGCGACGAGACCCAGGGGCGCGGCATCGGTACGCCAGAGCACGATCCCGTATCCGACCAGTCCGACGAGCAGCGCGCTGCTGAGCGCCATCATGGTGCCGTTGATCGTCACCTCGATCCGCTGCAGGTCCAGGTGTGCGCGCCTGGACAGCGCGAACACCCGGCGGTCGTGCGCGGTGCGGGTCTCCTGGCCGCCGAGCAACGCGAGCGTGTCGACGTTGCCGTACGAGTCGACGAGCAGGCCGGTCAGCGCGGACTCCGCGTCCTGCAGGCGCTCCGACGCGCGCCGGTAGCGCGGCACGATCCACCGCATGAGCAGCGCGTACGCCAGGATCCAGGCCCCCAGCGGGAACAGCAGGCGCACGTCGATCGTGGACATCAGCCACACCGAGCCGGCGATGTAGGCGATCACGAACACCAGCGTGTGCACGACCGAGTACGCGGCGGTGCTGGCGGCATCGCCACCGTCGCGTACCAGGGTGGCGATGCGTCCGGCGAGGTCGGCGCGGAACCAGCCGACGGACTGCCGGGACACGTGCCGGTGTGCCCGCCAGCGGGCGAGCGGGCGGGCGTTGGCGCGGAACGCGATGTCGTCCAGCGCCTCGCCGATGAGGTGGATCAGCGGCCTGACCAACAGCACGAACACGGCGACGGTGAGCAACCCGGTGCCGTGGTCGGCCCAGAGCCGGTCCGGGCTCGCGGCGGCGAGCGTGTCGACGAGGCGTCCGGCGTACCCGATGAGCCACACCTCGATCGCGGCGGCCAGGACGGTGGTGGCGACGGCCGCCGTCACGACCGGTCGTAGCGGTCGCAGCTCCTCCAGGAGGAACCGCCGGGCGCCGGCGGTCGGGGTGCGGTCGTCGCCGGTCGGGAAGGGATCAACAGGGTTTTCGAACGGACCGAACACGAAGTGCCTTTCCGGCGGCGGAGACGGACAGGGAACCGGGGAAACCGCCGGGCGTCCTCATGACCGATCTCCGCTTCGTGTCGGGTGGGTGTCCCCGCGAGGCTAGGCGACATCGCGGCGCGCCGCCTTCCATTTCGCGCCGGGGCCCGGCTGCGACGAACAGTCGATTACGGTTCCTCACGGCAGAGCCATCCCCCGACCGTGAGGAACCGTGGTGACCGACACCAGCACGACGACCGTCCCCGTCCGCGTTTTCGGCGGCCCGACCGCCCTCATCGAGTACGGCGGCCTCAGGTTCCTGACCGACCCGACCTTCGACGCCCCCGGCGACTATCCGCTGGGTCCCGGCATGGTCCTGACCAAGACGGCCCCCGCCGCCGCTGGCGCGGCCGACCTCGGTCCCGTCGACGCGGTGCTGCTCTCCCACGACCAGCACCCCGACAACCTCGACCACGCCGGTCGGGCCCTGCTGGCCGACGTCGCCCTGACCGTGACGACTCCCAGTGGCGCGGGTCGCCTCGGCGGCACCGCCCGGGGCCTGGCGCCGTGGGAGTCCGTCGAGATGGAGCGCCCCGGCGGTGGCACCGTGACCGTGACGGGCGTGCCCGCCCGGCACGGTCCGGAGGGCTGCGAGCCGCTCACCGGCGAGGTCGTCGGGTTCGTCCTGACCGCCGCCGACCTGCCCACGGTCTACGTCAGCGGCGACAACGCCTCGCTGGACCTGGTGCGGCAGATCGCCGAGCGCTTCGGGCCGGTCGACACCGCCGTGCTGTTCGCCGGGGCCGTGCGTACCCCCATGTTCGACGGCGCGCTGCTCACCCTCGACAGTGCCCAGGCCGCCGAGGCCGCCCGCATCCTGGGTGCGCGGCGGGTCGTGCCGGTGCACGTGGACAGCTGGGCCCACTTCACCGAGGGGCGCGACGACGTGGTCGCCGCGTTCGGCCGGGCCGACCTGGCCGACCGTCTCCAGCTGAGCTGAGCGGCCGCCGGGGGCGGTCAGGTTCGCGCGCCGCCGAGTCCGAGCAGGACGGCGAGGCCCAGGGCGCTGCGCGGGGCGTACGGCACCCGCCACAGTCCGCCGTGCGCGGCGCCGTACGCCTCGTCCTGCCACGGGTGCGACAGCGCCGGAGCGCCCGTACGCAGGTGGTGCACCAGGAGCGCGGCCATCAGCGTGTTGCTGGTCGCCGTGTCGAACACCTCGATGCCGAAGCGGTGCGCACCGGCGTACGCGGCGGCCAGCGCCCGGTTGCGCAGCACCGAGCGGGTGCGGGTGGGCGGGGCGACGGTGAACGACACGGTGGCCCCGGCGTCGCGGGCCACCGTGGCCCGCCACCGTTGCAGGCGCTTCGCCAGCGCGTAGTTGGGGCCCTGCTGGGGGACGAGGCTGTCGTTGACGCCCGGGTCTACGCCCGGCGGGTAGTTGCGGTGCAGGAGCCTGCCGCCGGAGGCGACCCGCAACGACCGGCGGACGACGCCGCGCGCCGCGTAGCCGCGTTCGGCGTGGCGCACCGCGTCGCCGGGGACGGCGAAGACGTCGGTGGGGGTGGCCAGGAACGCGAGCGCCACGTCGTCGCGGCGGTCCTGCAACCGGAGGGTGAGCGCGTCGACCGCGGTGGCGACCCGGACGTTGGTCGCGCCGTCGGCGTAGACGTAGTTGCCTAGTACGAGCCGGCCGTCGACGCCGAGCAGCCAGTCGGTAACCTGCGGAAGGTTGTGCAGCAGGTCGGCGCCGGCCCGGGCGGCCAACGCGCCGTCGTCGGGGTCGGTGCCGGTGGGGACGGGCAGGTGCAGCCGGCCGCCGCTGCGGCGCGTCGTGTCCAGCAGGCGGCGCCAGATCTCCGGGCGTGGCAGGTCGACCGCGACGACGTCGCCGCCCCAGCGCAGCACGGACGGCAGCGGTCCCATCTCCGCGCCCGCGCCGAGCACCACGATGCGCTGGTCGCGCAGGTCGAGCCAGTCCGGGTTGGCCATGACGTCGCGTACCGCCTCGGCGCAGGTGGGCTCGACGACGCCGGCGCTCACCCACGCGTCGAGCCGGCGGCGCAGCTCGTCGCCGCGCAGCCGCCGGCCCCGGTACGGCAGGGAGAACTCGCGGTCGACCTCGCCGGTGCCGGCGACCGTCGCCGTGCGCAGCGGCGCGGCCTCGGTGGGCGCGTCGAACACCTCGCCGAGGCCGGTCTCGGTGCCGTGGGCGTGCACCACGGCCATCCGGCGGTGCAGCGAGGCGAGCCCGTCGCGGGCGATCGTCACCGCGGCCTCGCGGGAGAGCAGTCCGGCCTCGACGAGCCGCCGGAAGTGCCCGAGGTAACCGTGGCGCCAGTTGGTCTCGTGTTCCGCCGAGCGTGCGCCGACCGGATCGACGGCGCGCAGGGCGTCGGCGACGACCGCCCGCCCGAGCGCGGACGTACTGCGTCCCGCGTCGGTCTGTGGAAACACGACCCCGGTCGGACCCTCCACGCGCACCGCCCTTCCTCGCCCCGCGCCAATGCTGTCACTCTGCCGCACCGGGCGGCGCCGCGCAGAGCCGGAGGTCGCTCACGCGCACGGTGCGCTCAGCGTGCGGCGGCTCGCGCCGTCGCCGGGTGGTGGCGGTGACGAGGTGAGCCGCCGTACGCCGGGCACGGCGGCGGTGCCGGCGCAGGCGACGAGGACCAGAGCGCCCGCCGTGAGCAGCGGCGCGGGCTCGCCCCAGGTCCGGGCGGCCATCGGCGCGAGGGCGTAGCCCAGCGGCATCGCGCCGAGGGAGACCAGCCAGTCGTACGAGGTGACCCGGGCGAGGACGTGCGGCGGGAACTGCCCCTGCACGACGGTCTCCCACACCGGGTTGAGGTAACCGATGGCGCTCAGCGCGACCCCGTAGGCGGTGATGACCAGCCCGGCGGGCGCGGCGACGGCGAGCAGGGCCAGCGGCGCGGCGTAGCTGGCCAGCGCGAGGTTGGCCATCAGCACCGGTCTGCGGGGGCGGATCCGGGCGGCGAGCAGCGAGCCGGCGAGCATGCCGACCGCGCCGGCCTGGAGCATCAGTACCCAGACGCCCTCGCCGCCGAGGCGACGCACGGCGACCGCCGGGCCGAGGGTCATGAGGACGGCGGCGGCGCCGTTCCACACGCCGTGGCCGAGCAGGCTTGTCCAGAACCAGTCGCGGCTGCGCACCTCCCGCCAGCCGTGTGCGAGGTCGGCGAGGACGCTGCGCCTCGGCATCGGGACGTGACGGACCCGGACGACCGTGAGCAGCAGCGCGCTGAGCGCGAACGTCGCGGCGTCGAGGACGAACGCCCAGCCCGGCCCGGCGGCCCAGATCAGCGCGCCGGCGAGGGCGGGGCCGGCGAGGCGGCTGGTGTTGGCGGTGACGCCCATCAGGGCGTTGGCCTGCTGCCGCTGGGCCGGCTCGACCGTGCCGGCGACCAGGGGCGAGGCGGTGGGCAGGGCGAACGCGCCGGCGGCGCCGCCGACGGTGGCGGCCACCGCGATCACGTCGAGCGACGCAGCGCCGAGGAGTTCGACGCCGACGGCGAGCTGCGCGAGGCAGCGTACGAGGTCGGCGAGGATCGCGACGCGGCGGGCGTCGAGTCGGTCGGCGAGCACGCCGCCGAGGGGCAGCAGGAGCAGGCGGGGCACCAACGCGCAGGCCAGCACGAGGGCGAGCGCGCCCGTGGAGCCGGTGGCCCGCAGTACGGCCAGGGCGAGGGCGGCGGGCACGACCGCGTCGCCGACGGTGGAGACGGTGCGGCCGAGGAAGAGCAGCCGGAACTCGCGTACGCACAGGGGATGGGTCACCCGGGCAATGTATTTAGACGTCGAACTTTTCGACAGCGAATAATTCGACGGCGCATAGGCTGAGCCGCATGAGCGACCGCGACCACGTCGACCGGCACGTCGAGCGTTGGCTGCCGATCCTGCCGACGCTCGACCCCGAGATCGAAGGAGCGGTGACCCGGATCCAGTTCCTCACCCGCCACCTGCGCGAGGTCAAGGAGCGGGCCCTGGTCGGCCTCGACCTGCACGGCCACGAGTACGACACGTTGCAGGCCCTGGCCGGGCGGGGTGGCCGGGCGGCCCCCTCGGACCTGGCCCGTGACCTGGCGATGGCCCCCGCCTCCGTCACCGCCCGCGTCGACGCGCTGCTCCGGCGCGGCTTCGTGCGCCGGATCCCGTCCACCACCGACCGGCGGCGCGTCGACGTGGAGTGGACGGAGGCGGGGCAGGCGGCCTGGCACGGGGCCATGGACGTCCGGGGCGCCGAGGAGCACCGGCTGCTGGCCGCGCTCGCCCCGCACGAGCGGCGGCAGTTGTCCGACCTGCTGCGCCGGGTGGTGCTGCGCGCCGAGGACACGGGCGGCTGACCGGCCGGGGCCCGCGGCGGTACGCCTGCCGGAGCGTGTGGCGGCGAAATCGACGTGCGGTGCGCGTACGCCGGCTGGCAGGGTGGCCGGCATGACAGCGCAGGCTCTGGCGGGGGCACTCGCCGACGACGTACGGCGGCAGGTCTTCGCGGCGATCGTGCTGGGCGGCACCGACGCCCCGGCGGTGGCCGACCGGACGGGCCTGTCGGCGCGGCAGGTGCTCACCGCGATCCGCCGGCTCGTCGACGCGGGCCTGGTGTCCGGCGGCGACGGTGACCTGCGGGTGGACGCCGAGCGGCTGCGGGAGGCGGCCCGTACGCCGGCGGCGCCCCGGCCGGCCGGCGACTCCACGGACCGCGTGCTGCGCACCTTCGTGCGCGACGACAGGCTGACCGGCCTGCCGGCGCAGCACGGCCGGCGGCGGGTGGTGCTGGCGCACGTGGCGAAGTCCTTCGAGCCGGGGGTGCGCTATCCGGAGCGGGCGGTCGACGAGGTGTTGCGGCGCTGGTGCGAGGACGGCGGCTCCGACCACGTGGCGCTGCGCCGGTACCTGGTCGACGAGCAGTTGCTGGCCCGGGAGCAGGGCGTCTACTGGCGCGTCGGCGACTGACCGCGGGCGTTCCCCTGCTCGCGTACCGCGACGCACGCTCGGCACGGCTACCGGGCGATCCCGGCGTACAACGACGGCGCCTACGCCCAGCACTGGTTCGAGAAGGTCCTGAGTTGACGTCGCGGCCGGAACGCGCTAAATAAAGAAACAGGAAGTTGAGTCCCATCGGCTCAACTCAAGGACCTTCGGCCAGGAGAACCGAGGAGGCAGGCCATGTTGATGCGCACCGACCCGTTCCGTGAGATCGACCGGATCACCGAGCAGTTCTTCGGCACCGCCGCGCGCCCCGCGGTCATGCCCCTGGACGCCTACCGCGACGGCGACTGGTTCTACGCGGCGTTCGACCTGCCGGGCGTCGACCCGGACAGCATCGACTGCACCGTCGAGCGCAACGTGCTGACCGTACGCGCCGAGCGCCGCCGGCCCGCCGGCGAGAACGTCGAGCTCGTCGCCGCCGAACGCCCGATGGGCACCTTCACCCGGCGGCTCTTCCTCGGCGACACCCTCGACACCGACAAGCTCGAGGCCGGCTACGACAACGGCGTGCTGACCCTGCGGATCCCCGTCGCGGAGCGGGCCAAGCCCCGCCGGGTCACCGTCACGGCCACCGCCAACGGCAACGGCCGCAAGGAGATCAACGCCTGATACCGGCGGGTAGGGGCGGGACGGCCGGTGCGGCCGCCCCGCCCCTCGCTCTTTCCCGGGATGTCGGTGAGCCTCGTGTCGGCGCGCGATACCGGCAGGGCGTCGGCGATGCTGTGGGCGTGGAGTACGTGTCCAGAGTGCCGCGACCGCCGCTGGACGGGCTGATCGACGACCTTTACTACCTGGAGGGCGCGTCGCCGTACGCCCGGCTGACGCTGCCGCCGATGCCGGCGGCGTTGCTCATCGTCAACCTCGGCGCGCCGTTCCGCATCCGCGCCGGCACCGACATCGAGCCGGCCGGGTACGCCGACGGCTGCGTGGTCACCATGCCCACCCGCGCCTTCGAGTTCGGCTACCCACTCCGGACCCGGTCCGTCGGCGTGCACTTCAAGCCGTGGGGGCTGGCGCCGTTCCTGCCGATGCCCGCAGCCGAGCTGTGCGACCGGCCGGTGACGGTGGAGCAGGTGTGGGGCCGGCCCGCCATTGCTGAGCTCCGGGACCGGCTGGCCACGGCGGACGGACCGCACGAGATGCTGACGCTGCTCGAGGAGGAGCTGACGCGACGGCTGTGCGAGATGGCCGGCCTGGGACTGGTCCGCCATACGAGCAGCGTCATCGCGGCGGCCAGCGGGGCGGTGGCGATCGGCGACCTGAGGGTGGCAGCCGGCGTCAGCAGCACTCATCTGGCACAGCGGTTCAAGGAGCTCATCGGCGTCACGCCGAAGCGGCTGGCCCGCACCTACCGCTTCGCCGCCACCGTGTTCTCGATCAACCCCGCCGAACCGATCGACTGGGGCGACCTCGCCGGTCGCGCCGGCTACTTCGACCAGGCCCACTTCGGCCACGAGTTCCGGGCGTTCACCGGGCTCACGCCGACCCGGTACGTCGAAGTCCGTCGGCAGTTCCTGCGTGAGCATCCCGGCCACGTGCTGGACAGCTGGCCGCTGCCGGCCGATTGATTTCTTACAAGAGCGACAGCTCACGACACGTCAACATGGGGGCATCCCACAGCAGAGGAGCGCCCCATGGGCAAGGTGGTCATGTACAGCTCGGTGTCGGTGGACGGCTTCGTCGCGGACGAGAACGACCAGCCCGGACCGCTGTTCGACTGGTTGTCCAGCGGTGACGTGCCGTTGGACTCCAGCGGTCAGCTGAAGGTGTCGCAGACGTCCTACGACTACACCCGGGCGTACTGGGACCAGATCGGGGCAACAATCGTCGGCCGCCACGTCTTCGACATGACGGACGGCTGGGACGGGAAGCCTCCGGGCGGGGTCGACCACGTGGTCGTCGTGACGCACCGGCCGGAGCCCGAGGGCTGGGACCCCGAGGCGCCGTTCCACTTCGTCGACGGCGTCGAGGCAGCCGTGGCCAAGGCGCAGGCGCTTGCGGGTGACCGCATGGTGGAGGTCGCCGCTGGCGACGTCGGCGGCCAGGTGTTTGCCGCGGGCCTGGTCGACGAGGTGCGCATGGACGTCGTACCCGTCGTGTTCGGGTCCGGCAAGCGCTACTTCGGGTCGGTCCACGCGCAGCACCTGTTGGAGGATCCCGACGTGACGATTCAGGGCAACCGGGTGCTGCACCTGCGCTACCGGGTGCGCCGTTGACCGATCCGAGCGGGCACGCGTAGGGCGCGCCTCCTCCCGTTCTCGACCCGAAGCTGAGAACCTTTTTCACATGCTCTCCCCGAATGCTCCGGCGCGGCCAAGCCGGCCCACCCCGCTGGCCCTGCCCGGGGGGCCCGTCGACTTCACCGAGGCGTGGCTGCGTAACCGGCGGCTGTCCGAGCACACCCGCGACGCGTACCGGCGGGACGTCGCCGGCTGGCTCGCGTGGTGCGCGGCCCGCGAACTGGACCCGTTGCAGGCGAACTTCCTGCACGTCAACGAGTACGGCCGGGCGCTGGAGGCCACCCTCGGCGCGCGCACCGGCAAGCCGCTGACCCCCGCCACCGTCGCCCGCCGGCTCTCCGCCCTGTCCAGCTGGTACGACTTCCTGGTCAAGCTGCGCGCGGTCGAGGCCAACCCGGTGGCCGGCGCCGACCGCCCCCGCATCGACCGGGACCACTCAGCAACCGTCGGGCTGGCCCCTGAGGAGGTCGACGCGCTGCTCGCCGCCGCCGAGGCCGACACCGGGCCGACCGCCGCCCGCAACCGGGCCGCGATCGCGTTGCTGGCCGACCTCGGCCTGCGCGTGGGGGAGCTGGTCTCGCTCGACCTGGCCGACCTCGGCGCCGAACGGGGCCACCGCAGCGTGCGGTTCGTCGGCAAGGGCGGCAGGCCCCGCCGCCGCGCCCTGACCCCCGGCACCGCGTACGCCCTCGACGCGTACCTGGCCCAGCGGGCCGCCGCCCAGGGTGTGGCGGTGCACGAGCTGACCGGCCCGCTGCTGGTCACCGCCAGCGGGGCCAGGCTGGACCGGCACGCCATGTTCCGGCTAGTGCGCCGGCTGGCCCGCACGGCCGGTATCCCGGCCTGGGCGAGGCTGTCGCCGCACTCGTTGCGGCACGCGTTCGCCACCACCGCCCGCGCCGAGGGCGTGCCCCTGGAGGACGTGCAGGACGCGATGGGTCACGCCGATCCGCGCACCACCCGCCGCTACGACCGGGACCGGCACAACCTCGACCGCGATCCGGCGTACGCCATCTGGGCGGCCCGGGCCCGCCGCCGCGGCTGAGGTGCACGGCGCGGAGATCTCCGCCCCCGCCGGTGCTCCGGTGTGTAAGGAAGGGCCCCTTCCTTACACCAACGAAGCGCGTGCACCGGCCTACGGGTCCGTGTGGATCAGCGCCCGGCTCAGCGCCTCGATGCTCTGCTGGCCTCCGGCGACGATCAGGACGTCGCCGTGGGCGAGGACGTGCCCCAGCCCCGGTGCGGTGACCGTCCGCCCGTCGCGGACGACGGCGACGACGCTCACCCCGTTGACGCGCGCGACGGCCTCGGCCAGGGTCCGGCCGTCGTAGGGCGACGCGGCCGTCACCGGCAGCTCGACGACGCTGATCGCCTCCCGGTGGCGTTCCAGGTGCGTGACGTGGTCGATGGTGGCGATGGGGTGCAGCAGCTCGGCCACCTCCTGCGCCTCCGTCGGGCTGAGGGTCACGGACCGTTCCACGGTGTCCGGGTCGCCGGGGGCGTAGACGACGACGTCCCGCCGCCCGCCGCGATGGCAGACGACCCCGATCACCTGTCCTTCCCCGGTGTGCAGGGTGTAGCCGACCCCGATGCCGGGCAGCGGCATGCGTTCTATCTGCATCATTGCCTCCTGTCGTGTTGCACAGCGGAGCGGCCTACGCCACGAAGTAGCGCAGCCACACGTACACCCAGGCGATCACCGTGGTCATGATCGTGGTGACGATGCCGTAGCGGGTGAACTGCCAGAAGCTGATCGGCTCCTTGGCGCGGGCGGCGATGCCCAGCACGACGATGTTGGCGCTGGCCGCCACGGCCGTGCCGTTGCCGCTCAGGTCGGCGCCCAGGGCGAAGGACCACCACAGCGCCTGGCCGGTACCCGGATCCGGGGCCCCCGCGACGAGGCCCTCCACGATCGGCGCCATGCCGCGTAGGGGATGTTGTCGAAGAACGCGCCGAGCACCGCCGAGCCGAAGACCAGGCCCGTCGCCGCCGCGAAGTAGTTGTCGCCCACGGCGTCGCTGGCCCGTTCGCCGATCCAGCTGATCACCCCGGTCTCGGTCAGACCGGCGACCATCACGAACAGGCCGGTGAAGAACACCAGCGTCGGCCATTCGGCCTCGCCCAGATAGGCCGACTTGTCCGTCCTGGACACCAGGACCATCAGCCCGGCGCCGAGCAGCGCGACGACGGCCACGTCGATGTGGATCACCGTGTGGAGCGTGAAGGCGACGATCACCAGGCCGAGCACGACCAGGCAGCGGATCAGCAACCGCGGGTCGGTGATGGCGGCGCGGGCGTCCATGTCGCGTACCGCCTCGAACCGCTCGGGGCGGTGTACGAACGCCCGGCGGAACATGACCCGTGCCAGCACCAGGAACGCCAGGAACATCAGGACCGTGACCGGGGCCATGTGCCAGAGGAAGTCGTTGAAGCTCAGCCCGGCGCGGCTGCCGATGATGATGTTGGGTGGGTCGCCGATCAGGGTGGCCGCGCCGCCGATGTTGGCGGCGAGCACCTCGGCGATCAGGAACGGCGCGGCGGGCATGCCCAGCCGGCGGCACACGGAGATGGTGATCGGGGCGACCAGCATGACCGTGGTGACGTTGTCCAGGACCGGCGAGGCGATACCGGTGATCGCGACGAGCAGCACCATCAGCCGGTACGGCCGCCCCTGCGAGCGCTGGGCGGCCCAGATCGCCATGAACTCGAACACGCCGGTCTGCTTGATCACCCCGACGATGATCATCATGCCGAGGAGCAGGAAGATGACGTCCCAGTCGATGCCGGCGTGGTGGCCGTAGAACACGTCCGAGCCGGGTACCAGCCCGAGCGCGGCCATCAGGCCGGCGGCGCCCAGCACCACCGCGACCCGGTTGATCTTCTCGGTGGCGATGAAGACGAACGCGACCGCGAAGATGACGATCGCGGCGAGGGCGGGCCACGCGCTCACGGGCACCCGCCCGGCGGACCGTGCTCCACCCCGGCGCGCCGCTTCGCACAGGTGACCGTCTCCGCTTCCGGTGGCGCGGGTTCGGTCACCATCGGATGACGGTTCACAGGGTCCTCCCGGTTCGGCGCGGCGCGGCGGGGAACGCCCGCACGGGCGGCGACAGAGGGAGCCGCGCACGGGGGATCGGAGCCCGGAACGGCTCCCGGCCCCGGGCTCGCGTTCATGGTCATCGGTCCACTGCGGGTCGACATCGGGGCTGACACCCATTTGCCGCCGGCCCGGGTAGGTGCCCGGCCTGCCGGCGGCCCGGCGGACCTGCGGCGATAATGGGTGCCGGCACGCATTTACAGCAGGCGCCCCGGCCGACAGGCTGGCCAGGACGAGGGTGATCACCGCCGCGGCGCGGGCCGGCCCGCCGCGTGCCGGAGCGCGGACGAGCGCCGGAGTCGCAGGGCCTCGGAACCGGAGCGGGAGGAGAGGTGCCGTCGTGTCGCTGTTCTGGCGGATCTTCCTGCTCAACGCCGCCGTGCTCGTCGCCGCCACGCTGCTGCTGCTCGGCCCGGTCACGGTGTCCACCCCCGTGCTGCTCACCGAGGCCCTCGTGCTGACCGTGGGCCTCGCCGCGATGCTGGTCGCCAACGCCGCGCTGCTGCGTGTCGGCCTCGCGCCGCTGCACCGGCTGACCCGGGCCATGACCACCATCGACCTGCTGCAGCCCGAGCCCCGCCCGGTCCCGGCCGGGCAGGCCGGCATCGCAGACCTGATCCGCGCCTTCAACGCCATGATCGACCGGCTGGAGGCGGAGCGGGCCACCAGCGCGGCCAGTGCCCTGTCCGCCCAGGAGGCCGAGCGCCGGCGCGTCGCCCAGGAACTGCACGACGAGGTCGGCCAGACCCTGACCGCGGTCCTGCTCGAACTCAAGCAGGTCGCCCGGCACGCGCCCGAACCGGTCCGCGCCCAACTCGCCCAGGTGCAGGAGACCACCCGCGACAGCCTGGACGAGATCCGCCGCATCGCGCGCCGGCTGCGTCCCGGCGTACTGGAGGAGCTCGGCCTGACCAGCGCCCTCAAGGCGCTCGTCACGGAGGTCACCGGCCACACGGACCTGTCCGTGCGCCAGCACCTCGACGCCGACCTGCCCACCCTCGACGGCGAGGCCGAACTGGTGATCTACCGGGTGGCGCAGGAGGCCCTCACCAACACCGTCCGGCACGCGCGGGCCGCCACCGCCGAGCTGTCGCTGACCCGTGGACCGGGCCACGTGCAGCTGCGGATCCGCGACGACGGCCGGGGCATCGGCGACGCCGCCGAGGGCGCCGGCGTACGCGGCATGCGGGAGCGGGCCTTGCTCATCGGCGCCCAGCTCAGCGTGGGGCCCGGCCCGGGCGGCGGCACCGAGGTGCGGCTGCGGGTGCCGGTCGGCGACCGGGAGGGCCGGCCGTGACCACCCGCATCCTGCTCGCCGACGACCACGCCCTCGTCCGCCGTGGCGTGCGCCTCATCCTCGACAGCGAACCGGACCTGACCGTCGTGGCGGAGGCCGGCGACGGCGCGGAGGCTATCGCCCTGGCCCAGACCGAGCGTCCCGACCTGGCCATTCTCGACATCGCCATGCCACGGCTGACCGGCCTCCAGGCGGCCCGGGAGTTGTCCCGCCAGCAGCCGGGCCTGCGCATCCTCATCCTGACCATGTACGACAACGAGCAGTACTTCTTCGAGGCTCTCAAGGTCGGCGCCAACGGCTACGTGCTCAAGTCCGTCGCCGACCGCGACCTGGTGGAGGCGTGCCGCGCCGCCGTCCGCGACGAACCGTTCCTCTATCCGGGTGCCATCAACGCCCTCATCCGCACCTACCTGGAACGCAGCGCGCGGGGCGAGAGCGTGCCGGCAAGGGCCATCACCGAACGCGAGGAGGAGATCCTCAAGCTCGTCGCCGAGGGCCACTCCTCCAAGGAGATCGCCCGCCTGCTGTTCATCAGCGTCAAGACCGTCGAGCGGCACCGGGCCAACCTGCTGCAGAAGCTCGGCCTCCGGGACCGGCTGGAACTGACCCGCTACGCCATCCGGGCCGGGCTCATCGAGCCGTGACCGCGCTCGGCGGGCCGGGCGGCGCTCGGCGCCGGCGGCGACCGCGACCCGACCGGCCGGTACGGGACGACAGGGCCGACTTTCCTGCGGGCGGGCCCACCGGTTCTCTACGGTCGACAGGTGGGCGCTGAGCAGCCGTGGAGCCGGCCGGCCCGTCGGAGCCGTCCGGTGCGTACCGGGTTGGTGTTCGCGGGCGTGACCGTGCTGCTGTGCTGCATCGGGGTCGCCGGGCTGGGCGCCTGGAACGTGCAGGTGGTCACGCAGGCCAGCGGCCCGGTGCGGGAGACCGCCGACGGGTTCCTGCGGTCGGTGGCGGCGGGCGACACCGACGGCGCGTACGACCGGCTCTGCGCCGACGCGCGCAGCCGGTGGAGCCCGATCGGGTTCACGAGCTGGCTGCGCACCCCGCCGCTGGTCAACGGCTACGAGATCGTCGACGTGTCGGTGGCGACCCGGGGCGGCAGCCCGCGCGGCACGGTAGCGGTGCGGCTGACCCGCGACAGCGGCCTCACCGAGGAGCGGAAGCTGTCAGTGGTGCGCGAGGACGGCGACTGGCGGGTGTGCGGCGACCCGTACTGACTCCTCAGCGGCGGGGGCCGAGCTCGCCCGCGCGGTAGTGCCGGCGGCAGAGCACCTGGTAGCGCACCTCGGCGCTGTCCACGGTGTCCCCGATGACCACCTGCAGGCCCTCGCGGACCACCCGGCCGTCGACGACCCGGGCGTTGAGCAGCCCTTCCCGGCCGCACCAGCAGAGCACCTCGACCTGGATACGGGCCACCTCGTCGGCCAGTTCGAACAGCCGCTGCGCGGCCGGGAACAGGCACGAGCGGAAGTCGGTGGCCAGCCCGAACGCGTACACGTCGACGTCGTAGCTGTCGACCAGCTCCGCCATCTGCTCGACGTGCTCCAGGTTGTAGAACGACGCCTCGTCGCAGATCAGGTAGTCGACGCGTACGCCCTCGGCCCAGGTGTCGCGCACCAGGGTGCGCAGGTCCAGATCGTCGGTGACCTCGACGGCCTCGTGCGCCAGGCCGATGCGCGTGGTGACCTGCGGGCCGAGCGAGCGGTCGATGCGGGTGGTGACGAGGCCGCGGCGGCCCTGCCGGGAGTGGTTGTAGTTCATCTGCAACGCCATCGTGGACTTGCCGCAGTCCATCGGCCCCCAGAAGAACTTCAACGCCGCCGCGTGCAGCGGACGCCCGTCCACGCCTCGCGCCGCGGCGCACCCGGCGGGGGAGTCGTCGGGGCCCAGCGGCGGGCGCGCCAGGCAGGTCGGGGCGGTGGCGTGGACGGTCACGGTCGGGCAGCCTAGCCGATCGACACCCGCTGATCCGGCCCGTGCGGACGGGCCCGCGTTGCTCAGAGCACCCGGGGCGGGGTGTTGCCGGCGGCGACGATCGCCCGGCGGATCGGCACGGCCAGCAGCAGCAGGAACCCGACGACGAAGAAGATCAGCAGGGACACCAGGCCCACCCGGTAGGAGTTGGTGAGCTGGAACACGATGCCGAAGGCCAGCGGGCCGAGCCAGCTGGTGCCCTTGTCGCTGATCTCGTAGAAGCCGTAGTACTCGCCCTCCTTGCCGGCGGGGATGAGCTGGCTGAACAGCGACCGGCTCAGGGCCTGGCTGCCGCCGAGCACCAGGCCGATGGCGGCGCCGAGGATCATGAACGGCACCGGCGCCTCGGCGGGCAGCCGGAACGCGCCGAGGATCACCCCGGTCCACAGCACCAGGCTGATC
This sequence comes from Micromonospora sp. CNZ303, assembly GCF_004345505.1. Lineage (NCBI taxonomy): Bacteria > Bacillati > Actinomycetota > Actinomycetes > Micromonosporales > Micromonosporaceae > Micromonospora > Micromonospora sp. CNZ303. Next base: position 144,697 of record NZ_SLVT01000012.1, read on the forward strand.
AGCACGGTCTTCCAGGCGCCGATGCGCTTGGCGAGGGCGCCGAGCAGCAGCGCGCCGCCGAAGGCGAGGAACTGCACCAGCAGGATGGTGACGATCAGGGTGCTCTGCCCGAGCTTCAGCTCCTCGGTGCCGTACTGGCTGGCCAGGGCGATGACGGTCTGGATGCCGTCGTTGTAGACCAGGAACGCCAGCAGGAAGAACAGCGTCAGCGGGTACGCCTTGATCTCGCGCAGGGTGCGGCCGAGCTGACGGAACCCGTCGGTGACCGGGTTGCCGCCGGCCCGCGCGGCGGCCGTGGGGTGCTCGCGCAGCCAGCGCAGCGGGATCAGGGTGAACACCGCCCACCACACGCCGGCGGACACGATCGACCAGCGGGCCAGGTCGAGGGTGCGCTGGTGGTTGCCCTCCTCGCCGAGCATGCTGACCGCGACGAGGTTGAGCGCCAGCAGCAGGCCGCCACCGAGGTAGCCGAGCGCCCAGCCGCGGCTGGAGATGCCGTCGCGGTCGTCGGGGCCGCCGAGCTGCGGCAGGAACGAGTTGTAGACCACGACACCGGCGCCGAAGGCGATGTTGGCGACCATGAACAGCGCCCCGCCGAGCAGGTACCGGTCGCCGGTGACGAAGAGCATGCCGACGGTCGCGCCGGCGCCGATGAAGGCGGCGGCGGCGAGCAGCCGCTTCTTGTGCGCCGAGCGGTCGGCGATCGCGCCGACGACCGGCAGCGCGAACACCGTGAGGAACACCGACAACGACACCAGGTACGGGAAGTACGAGCCGGCGGCGACCTTGATGCCCAGCGGGTACACGTAGCCGCCGCAGGTGTCGGCGCCGAGTTCGCAGCCGGCGGCGAGTTCGGTGACGGTGGTCAGGAACGGGCCGAGGAAGACGGTGATGACGGTGGTGGAGAAGGCGGACATCGCCCAGTCGTAGAAGTACCAGCCGCTGCGTTCGCGGCGGGTGCTCGCCGGGGCGGGGGTGTCGTCCACGGCGGGGGTGACGGTCTCGGCCATCGGGGTCCTTCGAACGGTTCAGGCGGCCCAGTGGCCGCGGCTGCGGTAGACGTCGCGCAGCACGCCGACGTGATCGGTCATGATGCCATCCACTCCGAGGTCGAGTAACTCGTGCATCTCGGCAGGTTCGTCGATCGTCCAGACATGCACGTGCAGTCCGAGTCGGTGGGCGTGTCGCAGGAACCGGCGGTCCACCACGGGCACCCGCCCGTAGCGCACCGGCACCTGTGCGGCGACCACCGACGGGGGCAGTCGCAGCGGTCGGCCGGTCAGCGACGCCATCCGCAGCCGGGCCACCCCGCGCATGCCGAGGCTGCTGGCGACGCGCCCCTGCGTCAGGGCGCGCAGCCGGGCCAGCCGGGCGTCGCTGAACGAAGCCAGCAGCACCCGGTCGCCGGCCCCGACGCGCGCGACGGTGGCCACGGTCGGCTCGACGCCGCCGTCGGCCTTGACGTCGATGTTGAACCGCACCTGCGGCCAGGCGTCGAGGATCTCGTCGAGGCGGGGGACCACGGCGGCGCCGCCGACGCGTACCGAGGCCAGGTCGGCCCAGCGCAGGTCGGCGATGCGCCCCGGCTCGCCCGTGACGCGGGTGAGCGTGGCGTCGTGGAAGACCACCGCGACGCCGTCGGCGGTGCCGTGCACGTCGGTCTCGACGTACCGGTAGCCGAGCCCGACCGCCCGGGCGAACGCGGCGGCGGTGTTCTCGTCGCCCTCGGCGGCGCCGCCCCGGTGGGCGAAGGCCAGCGGTGCGGGGCCGTCGAGGTAGGCGTGGGTCACGCGGGGAGTATGCCGGGGCGAGGTGGCCGGCCGGCGGCCGGACCGGGTCAGCTCCAGTCCGTCTGGTGGCCGGGCCGGCGCAGCAGGGCGAGCAGCTCGTCGTCGGAGGGGTGGTGGGTGCGGGTGAGCGGAGCACGCAGGTCGTCGACGGTCACCGGATCCGGACCCTGCACGCTGACGCTGAGCACCTTCTCAGCGCCGAAGAGGTACAGCGCGGTGGCGGGGTCGCTGTTGTCGGTGTCCCGGGTCACGACGAGGGTGAGGCCGTCGCCGGCGTCGGTGCAGACGTGGATCGTCCGGACGTCGCAGTCGACCCCGTCGGCGAGGGACCCGTCGGGGGCCGGGTGGTGCTGCTGCCACACCACGGGCACCGTACGGCCGTCGCGGGTGCGCAGGCCGTAGGCGATGTCGAGACCGAGCCGGTCCAGCCAGCCGAGGGTGCCGGAGCGGGGCAGGTCGTCGGGGACCAGCAGGTCGTCGGGAGGCCAGGGGGAGGAGCGGGTCAGGTCGCTGAGATCCCGGCGGTCCTTCGCGTCGTGGTACGCCGAGCGCAGGACGGCGTACCCGCCTGCGCAGACGAGGACGAGCAGGGCGAGGACGAGCAGCGGCAGGCGCGGGCGGAGCACCTCGCCATTGTGCCCCCGCGGGGATCAGGTCCTTCCGGAGCGCTGGGAGCGGCTGGTGTCGATCGGGCGACCCGGGTCGACGTGGCGGGGCCTGTCGGGCTCGTCGGGCCGCAACGGCACCAGCGAATCGGTGATGGCGCCGATGATCCGGTCGGTGGCGCGTAGGGCGGCGCCCGGGGTTTCCGGCGTCAGGTCGGCGAGGTCCACCGGGTCGCCGAAGTGCACCCGCACGACCGGACGGCGCAGCAGGGAACGGGCGATCCCGCGCAGCAGCCCCTTCGGGGCGCGGTAGGGCACCACCTCGTGGGAGCCCCACTGGGCGACCGGGACGACCGGGGCGCCGCAGGCCAGGGCGAGGCGGGCGGTGCCGGTCTTGCCGCGTTCGGGCCACATACCGGGGTCCAGGCCGATGCGGCCCTCGGGGTAGACCAGGATGACCGAGCCGGCGGCGACCGCCGTGGCGGCCTCGTCGAGGGCCCGGCCGACGGCGGCGGTGCCCCGGTCGACGCGCAGGTGCCCGGCGTGGCGCATCAGGGCGCCGATGACGGGGGTGCGGAACAGCCCGCCGGTGGCCATGATCCGGGGGGCGACGCCCCGGGCGCGGCAGGCGGCGGCGAGCACCACGGGGTCGCACGGGCTGATGTGGTTGGCGGCCAGGATCAGCGGGCCCCGGCGCAGCGCCTCGGGCACGTCGCCGCTGACCTCGAGGCGGGCCAGGAGCGCGACGACGACGCGGGCGAACAGCTGTGCGGCACGCCAGAACAGGGGCGGCTGCCAGGTCGGTGGGCGGGTGGTGTCCATCAGCGCGCATGGTCGCACGCGCGGGCCACCCCGCGGAGCGCCGGGGCCGTCCGGCAGAGGTGATCAGGGTCATTGGTCCCGGGTCGCTTCGGGACCCCCGCCCCTGCCGATTCTTCTACGACGCGCAGTAGTATTTACTACGTCTCGTAGTATGCACAGCCTGGGGGTTACTGGTGGACGCGTTGGACGTCGCCCGCTGGCAGTTCGGTGTCACCACCGTCTACCACTTTCTCTTCGTGCCGCTGACCATCGGCCTGTCCGTGCTGGTGGCGATCCTCCAGACGATGTGGCACCGCACCGGCGACGAGAAGTACCTGAAGCTCACCAAGTTCTACGGCAAGCTCTTCCTCATCAACTTCGCCATGGGCGTGGTGACCGGCATCGTGCAGGAGTTCCAGTTCGGCATGAACTGGAGCGACTACTCCCGCTTCGTCGGCGACATCTTCGGCGCCCCCCTGGCGATCGAGGCACTGGTCGCCTTCTTCCTGGAGTCCACCTTCATCGGCCTGTGGATCTTCGGCTGGGACCGGCTGCCCAAACGGCTGCACCTGGCCAGCATCTGGGCCGCCGCGATCGGCAGCAACCTCAGCGCGTACTTCATCCTCGCGGCGAACTCGTTCATGCAGAACCCGGTCGGCTACCGGATCAACCCCGACACCGGCCGCGCCGAACTCACCGACTTCGTGGCCGTGCTGACCAACAAGGTCGCCATGATCACCTTCCCGCACACCATCGCCGGCGCGTTCCTGGTGGCCGGCTCGCTGCTGGTCGCCGTCGCCATGTGGCACCTCGTACGCAACCGCGACTCCGCCGACACCCCCGCCTACCGCTTCGCCGCGAAGTTCGGCTCCTGGGTCACCCTGGTCTCCGCCGCCGCCGTCGCCATCACCGGCGACATCCAGGGCAAGATCATGACCCAGGTGCAGCCGATGAAGATGGCCGCCGCCGAGGGCCTCTACACCACCGAGAGCCCCGCCTCGTTCTCCGTACTCACCGTCGGCAGCCTCGACGGCAGCCGCGAACTGTTCGCCCTCAAGATCCCGCACCTGCTGTCCTGGCTCGGCACCGGCGACCCCAACGGCACCGTGCACGGCATCAACGACCTGCAGGCCCAGTACGCCGCCCAGTACGGCGCCGGCAGCTACACCCCGATCATCCCGGTCACCTACTGGAGCTTCCGCTTCATGATCGGCTTCGGGATGGCCGCCGCCGCCATCGCCCTGCTGGTGCTCTGGAGCCAACGCAAGGGCCGCACCCCCACCAGCAAGTGGCTGCTGCGCGCCGGCCTGGTCATGCCCCTGCTGCCCCTCGCCGCGAACTCCTTCGGCTGGATCTTCACCGAGATGGGCCGCCAGCCCTGGATCGTCTTCGGCGAGATGCTCACCCGCGACGGCGTCTCCCGCAGCGTCTCGCTCACCGAGGTGCTCACCTCCTTCACCGCCTTCACCCTCATCTACGCCACCCTCGCCGTCGTCGAGGTCAAACTGCTGCTGCGCTACGCCAAGGCCGGCGTACCCGACCTCACCCCCGACCCCGACATCGACGACACCCACGACGACGCCGAGCGCCCGCTCGCGTTCGCCTACTGAGCACCGGAGACAACCGTGGAACTCACCACCATCTGGTTCCTGCTCGTCGCGGTCCTGTTCACCGGCTACTTCATCCTCGAGGGCTTCGACTTCGGCGTCGGCATGCTGCTGCCCGTACTCGGCCGCGACGACCGGGAACGCCGCGTCCTGATCAACACCATCGGCCCCGTCTGGGACGGCAACGAGGTCTGGCTCATCACCGCCGGCGGCGCCATGTTCGCCGCGTTCCCCGAGTGGTACGCCACCCTGTTCTCCGGCTTCTACCTGCCGCTGCTGCTGATCCTGCTCGCCCTGATCATCCGCGGCGTCGCCTTCGAATACCGCCACAAGCGCCCCGAGGCCTCCTGGAAACGCCGCTGGGACACCGCCATCTTCGTCGGCTCGGTGGTGCCGGCGATCCTGTGGGGCGTGGCGTTCGCCAACATCCTGCGCGGCGTGCCGCTCGACGCCGACCACGAGTACGTCGGCGGCCTGCTCGACCTGCTCAACCCGTACGCCCTGCTCGGCGGCGCGACCACCGCGGCACTGTTCCTCACTCACGGCGCCGTGTTCATCGCCCTCAAGACCGTCGGCGAGGTCCGCGAGCGCGCCGCCGCCCTCGCGGTACGCGTGGGCGTGGCCGCCGCCGTGCTCGCGGTGGCGTTCCTGACCTGGACGCTGACCATCCGCTCCAGCGCCGCCGCCGTCGTGTTCGCCGTCGGCGCGGCCCTCGCCCTGCTCGGTGGTCTCGCCGCCGCCCGGGTACGCCGGGAGGGCTGGGCGTTCACCGGCACCGCCGTGGCCATCGCGCTGGCCGTGGCGACGCTCTTCGCGGCGCTCTTCCCGAACGTGCTGCCCTCCACGCTCGACGCGGCCGGGACGCTGACCGCCACCAACGCCGCCTCCACCCCCTACACCCTGAAGATCATGACCTGGGTGGCGGTGGTGTTCACCCCCATCGTGCTGGCCTACCAGGGCTGGACGTACTGGGTGTTCCGCAAGCGCATCGGGGTGACCCACATCCCGCGGCACTGACCCGCCCACGGCGGGTGGCGGCGAGGCCCCGCCGCCACCCGCACCGGCCGCGGGGTCGACGCGGCCCTCCTCCCGCGTCGACCCCGCGGCCGCGTCGCGTCACCGGGGCCCGGAGCCGAGGACGCCGGCCACCGCGAGGGCCTCCGCTCACCGCGGCACCGGGCTACGGCTGACGCGCCCTGGCGATCGCGTGGATCCTGTCCGCCAGCGGGCCGTACAGGTGGCGGGGAATCTCGTGCCCCATCGCCGGGTACACGACCAGGCGGGCACCGCGGATCGCTGAGGCGATGTCCCGGCTCGCTCGCGGGCGGATGAGCGGGTCGTCCTCGCCGTGCACCACGAGCACGGGCATGTCCAGCCCGCGCAGTGGGGTTCTCAGGTTGCCGGTCGTGCGCCCCGCGGCGAACTGGCGCTGCATCGCGGCGTTGTCCAGGCCGCCGCGGTCAGCGGCGGTAGCCGCAGCACGCCGCGTCCACTCCGCCTCGAAGGGATGGTGCGGTGACGACATCGCCCGGATGACATCCATCTGCGCCTGGATCTGGCCCTCACGGTCGGGCGAGTGGCGCCTGGTCATCAGCTTGGCCAAGGTGCCGAAGCGCAGGACGCGCAGGGTGTTCCAGGCTCCGCCGAGGCCACCGCTCATGATGCAGGTCAGGCTCCTGACCCGCCGCGGCGCCGTGATCGCGACGACCTGAGCGATGGCCGAGCCGAGCGAAGCGCCGGCGACGTGGGCCGACTCCCAGCCCAGGGCGTCCATGACAGTCAGGGCATCGGAGGCCATGTCCTGCGCGGTGTACCTGGTCCCGGCGCATCGTGAGGACAGACCGCTGTCGCGGTTGTCGAACCGGACCACGTGGAAGCCCCGCTCGGCGAGCTGCTCGCAGAAGTCTTCCGGCCACCACACCATCTGGAACGACAGGCCGATGATCAGCAGCAGTGGCTCGCCGTCGGGCCGCCCGAACTCCTCGTACGCGATGCTGACGTCTCCGCTGCGTGCTGTCCTGATCATTCGCCCGCCCTTCGTTTTGCAATACACTTGACATGCTAACAGCGTGAGGCGCCGTTGCAATGCACCCGCATTGCAACGGTTGACAGGGAGAGGGCGCGGCTTGCCGAAGAGGGTGGATGTCGATGAGCGGCGGCGGGCGTTCGCGGAGGCCGTGTTCCGTGTGGTCGAGACAAGCGGTAGCGAAGCGGTGAGCCTGCGCGACGTCGCCGCCGAGGCCGGTGTCTCGATGGGGATGGTGCAGCACTATTTCCGCACGAAGGACGAGATGCTCATGTTCGCCCTCGAGCACCTGGGCGAGCGGGTCAGCCGTCGCCTGGAGGATCGGCTCGCGGCACTACCGGACCCCACGCCCAAGGAGGTGGTTCGGGCGATGCTTGCCGAGGTGCTGCCGTCGACGAAGGCGTCCCGGCAGGAGGCGGCCGTCTCGATCGCCTTCTTCAACCGTGCTGTCGTGACTCCGGCGTACGCACAGGCGCTACGCGAAAGCTACCGCCGCGTTCTGGCCCTGGTGGCGGCCCGGTTGCCGGCCGGCCGACAGGATGAGGCGACAGTGCTGTTCTGGCTCACCCAAGGACTGCTCGGGCCGGTGCTGATCGGCCACTACACCGCCGATGAGGCGCTGGCGCTGCTCGACGCGCAGGTGGATCGCGCATTCGCGTGACAACGCGCCCAGCCCGCTCGCGTGTGTGGATCTGGCGGTAGCCGAGATCAGCGCGACGCCGACCGGGGCGTGATGTCGCCGAAGACAGCCGCGAGCGCCTTCGCGATCAGGTCGGGCAGATCGGTACGCCCGTCGTCCTTCGCCCACCGCACCAGCGCGGTGTGCATGGCGGCCAGACAGGCGCTGGCCGCCGCCGCGGCGTGGAAGGCCGTGTCCGGATCGGCGGCCTCGTCCCCGAGGCCGTCCACGATGGCTTGTTGAAGCACGTAGTGGTTGTCCAGGTGTCGGGCGCGCAGGGCGGGCGTCGAGATCATCAGCCGCAGGCGGGCCAGCAGGAGCCGGTCGTCGCCGGCGGTCAGCGTCCGCGCCGAGTCGACGAGCGCGCTGCCGATGCGGCGCACCAGGGGCTGCCCGGCCGGCGTCGCGGCGATCCGTTCGGCGACCAGCGGGCCGTTCTGATCGACCAGCACGAGGTCCTCCTTCGTCGGGAAGTGCCGGTACACCGTCATCGCAGACACGCCTGCGGCCGCTGCGACGTCGTTCACGGTCGTGCCGTCGTACCCGCGCTCGACGAACAACCGCACCGCGTGCGCCTGGATCACGCGCTGCGTCTCGGCCCGTCGTTGCTCCCGCAGTGTCGAGTGCCGCTCCCTCATGTGGTAGACACTATCGCACTGATAGTCACTACCAAGTCGGGAGTAGCTAACATCATGGGTGATCTGATCGACAGGACAGCCCTGGTGACCGGCGCGTCACGCGGCATAGGCCAGGCGATCGCGATCCGGCTCGCAGCGCGGGGAGCGGTCGTCATCGCGCACTTCGGCACGGACTCCGACGGCGCGACGGCGACTGTCGACCAGATCGTGCGCGATGGTGGAACGGCGTACGCCGTCGGCGCGGAACTGGGCGTGGACGCGGATGTCGAGACGCTGTTCGCGGATGTCGAGGCCAGCCTGGCCGGGCGACCACTCGACATCCTCGTCAACAACGCGGCAGCGCCACCCGCAGGCCCGCTCGGCGCCACGACACGAGCAGCCTTCGACCATCTGTTCGCGGTCAACGTACGGGCGCCGTACTTCATCATCGAGCGAGCGTTGCCCCTGCTGCGCGACGGCGGCCGGATCATCACGATCTCGTCCGTGGCGGCCCGCATGGCCAACGCCACCCAGACGTCGTTCGCCATGACCAAGGGCGCGGTCGAGACGATGACCCTGACGTTGGCCAACCAGCTCGGCGCCAGAGGCATCACCGTGAACGCGGTCGCGCCCGGCGCCACCCGGACCGCGACCAACGGGCCGGTCTTCGAGACACCGGGCCTGGCCGAACTGATCACCGCGATGACGGCACTCGACCGGCTCGGCGAGCCCGGCGACGTCGCCGACGTGGTCGCGTTCCTCGCCTCCGACGCCGCACGCTGGGTCACCGGGCAGGTCATCGACGCCAGTGGCGGACTGTTCCTGGGCCCGCGCGCCTGACCACCCCAAGGCGCCCGTCAGCCAGCCCGACCTCACCACCACCGGGCGCGTCGGCAGGCTCGTCGACCACCACACCCGCCAGCGCCGGCGGGGCGAGCGGCACCGCCACCCACCCCGCCGGCCGCCCGCGTCAGTGCGCCTCGCGCAGCTCCGCCAGGCGCGCCTCGATCTCCGCCAGCTCCGCGCGCAGCTTCTCCGCCTGCTGCTCCGCCTCGGCCCGCTCGGCCGCCATGATCTGCTCCACCGCCTCGTGCACCCCCGGCACGTCGACCAGCGCCACCATCCGCAGCGCCTCCGCCGGCTTCACCACGTACGGCTTCGCCAGCGACTTGCTGCCCTGCTGCGCCGCGACCGTCCACTCGCCGTCGGCGTACGCCAGCGTCACCGTCAGCCCCGCCGGCCCCTTCGGCTTCACGGCCTTCACCGCCTTGCGCGCCGGGGCGGGCTTCGCCTCCGTCGTCTCCACCTTCGGCTCCTCCCGCCGCTGCTGCGGCACCCGGTCCAACACAAACTCCGGCTCCGCCGGCGCCGCCGGCTCGGGCTCCGGCGTCTCCGGCTGCGGCTCGGCCGCCTTGCGCCCGGCGCCGCGCGGGGCCACCGCCACGTCGGCGGGGGAGAAGGGCAACTCGTCACGACCGAACCGGACCACCACGAACTCGTCCGACACGGCCGGGTCGGTCAGCTCCACCACCTGACCCACCTGCCCGGCGATCTGACCCGCCGAGGCGGTGAACACCACCTTCGGCTTGCGGCCCGCCGCCAGCGCCTCCCGGATGCTCTGCACCTCGTCAGTGGACAAACCCTGGCCAGCAGCACCCATCAGCAACCTCTTCCCCTCGTACACCTGTTCAGATGCCTGCCTTGATACCAGCCCACGCCGACAAGCGGAAGATCAACCCCCCAGCGCCCGCAACGCCGCGTCCGCGTGGTCGTTCATGTTCAGCTCACTGTGGACCACCTCCACGATCCGCCGGTCCGTGCCGATCACGAACGTCATCCGCCGCGTGCTCAGCGCACCCAACGGCAGCCGCCGCCGCACCCCGAACAGGTCGGCGACCGTGCCGTCCACGTCCGACAGCAGGGGATAGTCGAACCCATGCCGGCGGGAGAACTCCGCCTGCTTCGCCACCGGATCACGGCTGATGCCCACCCGCGTCGCGCCCACCGCCGCGAACTCCGCCGCCAGGTCCCGGAAGTGGCAGCTCTCCGCCGTGCACCCCCGCGTCAACGCCGCCGGATAGAAGAACAACACCACCGGACCGGTGGCCAGGAACTCCGACAGCCGCCGCGGCGTACCCGTCTCGTCGGGCAACTCGAAGTCCCGCACCACGTCGCCGACACCCACACCCGCCACCGCGCACCTCCACGTCACCGTCCACCGACGCGCCCGAGCCTATGCGCCCACCCACCGGCCCGCCCCACGCCGCCCGCCGGTAGCGTCGGCCCCGCAGCCACGACAGGGGGAGAGGCACATGCGACCGGTCACCGTCATCACCGGCGGCAGCCGCGGCATCGGCGCCGCCACCGCCCGCCGCCTCGCCCACGCCGGGCACCACGTCGCCTTCAGCTACCGCCGCGACCACACCGCCGCCACCGCCGTGCTCGCCGACATCGAAGCCACCGGCGTACGCGGCCTCGCCGTGCCCGCCGACACCCGCGACCCCGAGCAGGTCACCGCCCTGTTCAACGCCGCCGCCGACCTAGGCCCGATCACCGGCCTGGTCAACAACGCCGGCGTCACCAGCCCCATCGGCGCGTTCGTCGACCTCGACCCCACCGACCTGCGCCACGTCGTCGACGTCAACCTCATCGGCTACGTCCTCTGCGCCCAACAGGCCGCCCGCCGGATGAGCGAGGGCGCCGCCATCGTCAACGTCTCCTCCGTCGCCGCCACCCTCGGCAGCCCCGGCGAGTACGTCCACTACGCCGCCGTCAAGGCCGCCACCGACACCCTCACCACCGGCCTCGCCAAGGAACTCGCCCCCCGCGGCATCCGCGTCAACGCCGTCGCCCCCGGCATCATCCGCACCGACATCCACGCCCTCTCCGGCCAACCCGACCGACCCGAGCGGGCCGCCGCCCGCATCCCACTGGGCCGCCCCGGCGAACCCGACGAGGTCGCCGGCGCCATCGCCTGGCTGCTCGGCCCCGACGCCACCTACACCACCGGCACCGTCCTACGCGTCGCCGGCGGCCTCTGACCCCGCTTCCTGTCGGTGGCCTGCACTACCGTCCGCCGACGTGAGCGCAACGCAGACGTACCGGTACCTCGGATCCTCCACCCTCGCCAGCGACCGCCTCGGCCTGCAGACCAGCGGCGGACCCGCACCCCACCCCCGGTTCTTCACCGGGTTCCTCACCACCCCCCAGGCCGCAGCCGCCGGCCTCCTCGCCGTCGCCGAGGTCGCCCGCACCCGCTACCACCGGCCCGTCAGCCCCGCCAGCCTCGACCCGGTGGTCACCGGCAACCGCGACCGGCTGCGGTTCGAATCCTTCTCCGGCTGCTGCGGCGTCCACGCCCGCCTCGACACCCTGCCCGCCGGCCTCGACGGCGACGTGATCGAGCACGGCACCACCAACGTCGACGTCAACAACCCACTGCGCGAGGCACTGGCCCGCGTCGGCGGCCTCGACCCGCTGCACCTGTCCGTCGGCCCCGACGACCTGACCGTCGCCACCATCGACGGCCCCATCGTGGAGAAGAAGGTCCCCCTCCCGGCGCGCTGGCTGCGCGGCTTCGCCGAGGTGCAGATCCTCTCGGCCACCTTCGAACCCCGCGCCGAGATCCCCGCCACCGAGGCGGCCACGTTCCTGCGCCGACTCCCCACCACCAGCGACCGCTCGGTCCTCTGGGCGGTCCCGGCCGGCCGGTCCCTGCGACTGACCTCCCGACCCGTCCCCGGCGCCGTCTGCCTGGCCGGAGCGAGCCGACTGACCGCCCTACGCGCCATGCTGCGCTTCGCCCAGACCCTGCGCGTGTACGGTCCCACCGTCGCCACCGGCTCGGCACCCGTACCGAGCACCTGGGAACTGGACACCGGCGCCCTGCGCCTCTCCCTCACCCTCTCACCCGAGCCGTACCGCGGATTCTCCGGCGAAGGCGCCGCCCTCACCGCCCTCGCCAGCGACGACGTGGTCGACGACGCCAACCTCGTCGCCGCCGTACTCTCCTGGGACCCCACCATCGACGTTGACCGGCTGGCCAACGACACCGCCCTCGACCCGGCCCGCGTCCGGGCCGCCCTCGCCCAACTCGGCACCGCCGGCCGCATCGGCTACGACGTCGCCGAAGCCGCGTACTTCCACCGGGCCATGCCCTACGACGCGGGCCGCGCCGAACGCGACAACCCCCGCCTCGTCGGCGCCCGGGCACTGCGCGACGCCGGAGCCGTCCACCACGACACCGCCACCACCGCCACCGTCCACAGCGGCGACCAGGTCTACCGGGTCCGCCAACTGCCCGACGGCGACCTCACCTGCACCTGCCCCTGGTGGGCCAAGCACCGCGGCCAACGGGGACCCTGCCGGCACGCGCTGGCCACCCGCATGTCGAGCGCCGAGCGGGCGGAGGAGCGGGTGTGAGACACGCACAGCAGGCGTTCCTCACGAGCACGGTACGGCGGCAACGGGAACTGGCCGCCGGCGGCACCAGCGACCTGTTCGACCTCATCCAGAACAGCTCCGCCGGGCAGATCGCGGCGGCCCTGGCCGACCTGCCGGAACAGCGCCGCCGGGAGATCGGCGGCGACCTGACGACCTGGTTCAAGCAGCGGCACCGCACCACCTGGTGGACCGCCGGCTCCGGCACCGCCCTCGCCGTCGCCGTCGTCGGCTGCCTGCCCACCGCCGCGCAGGCCGCCACGATCCTCGCCCGCAACACGGTCAACCCCCACGGCGAACGCGCCGCCGCCCTGATGACCAAGGTCGCCGAGGACCGCGGCATCACCTGGCTCGGCGACCTCGCGCACCGACTGGCCACGAAGGCCAACCAGCAGACCGGCATCGAACACTGGCGCTTCCTCACCGCGCTGCTACGCGCCACGGCAACGACACCACCGGCCAACGACCGGTTCGTCGAACTGTGGCTGGACTCGTTACAACTGCCGCAGCGGGGACACGCCGGCCCACCGGCACCCCTGACCGCACGGCTACGCGACGACCCGTTACTCCACACCATGCTGCCCCGCCTGTTCGAGATCGACGGCCTCGGCACCCGCATGACGTTCGACGAGGTCACCACGACCTGGCCCGAACGACGACGGCACATCCTGCTGACCGCGCTGGCCCGCCTCACCGCCGACGGCACCATCGACCGGACGTTCCTGATCGACGCCTGCATCGGCCGGCTCCTGCGCGGCGACCGGACGGCCGCCCTGCGCGCCTTCACCATCCTGCTCACCGAACTCGAACCCACCACCACCGAGGTCGCCACCCGCGCCACCGACTACCTCCGCCTGCTCGCCGACGCGCCGGCCCCGGCCGCCACCATCGCGCAGAAGGCCCTACGGGACCTGCCCGACCTCGAGATCGACACCATCCTCGACACCTCCCGGGACGTGCTGCTACGACCGGACAAGGCACTCGTCAAGGCCCAGCTCACCTGGCTCGACCGCCTGGCCCGCCACCACCGCGACCGGGCGGCCGGGATCGCCGAGGTCATCGCCGTCGCCGCCGAACACCCCGCCGTGGAGCTACGCGACCGCGCCCACACCCTGGCCACCCGCCACGGACACGACCCCACGGCGGACCGCACCGGCCCGGCACACACCCGACCACGCGGCGACGACCTGCCCCCACCCGCACCACCCGCACCCGCGCCCACCCCCATCACCGACGTCGACGAACTCGCCGAAGAGGTCGCCGCCCTGCTCGGCACCCAGTCGCAGGGCACACCGCTGGACCGCATCCTCGACGCACTCATCCGGCTCACCACGACCGACGACACCCGGGTGCACACCGCCCTCACCCCCGTCATCGAACGCCGCCACTGGTCCTGGGACAACGAACACCGCCACGACCCCCTCTGCCTGTGCAAGCTGGTCGTCGACCTGCTCACCACCGCCGCAGCCACCGACCAGCAGGCCCGCCGACACCGCCGCTGGGAGACACTGCTCACCGCCGTACGCCGCACCCCCGCACCACCACCGCTCACCACCGACCCCCGGGTGCCCCCACCGCACCGGCTGATCCGCGCCCGCCTCGCCGAGATCGGCGCGCACCTCGCCGAGCCGGGACATCCCGGCCTGCTCGCCACCCCCACCCACGCCAACGGCGCCCTCGACCCGCTCGCCCTGATCGAGCGCCTCGCGGCCCTCGGCGACCGCCCGGCCTGGCACTGGGACCTCACCCAGGCCCTGCTGCGCCTACCCGCCGACACCGACGAGGCGGTCGCCGGCAAGGCCGCGGCACTGGGCACCCCGGCGGGGGAGCGGCTCGCCACCTGGCTGCGCGCCGGCGGACTGCCCCAACCCGTCACGCGCGCCGTCACCGTCACCCGACGCCCCCGCCGCAACGGCTACGACTGGGAGCACGACCAGCTACCGCCCAAGCGCATCGTCGTCGAGCTGCGCCCACCCGACGGACACGACGACCCGTACGGACTGCTGACCGTCGACCCCGCACCGATCGGTGTCGAGCACTCCGCCTGGGCGAACCTGCTGCCGTCGACCCTGCCCGGGCACCGGGCAGTGGTCGCCGCGTACGCCCTGCCGATCGTGGCCGCCACCGCCGACATGGACCAACGCGACGGCACGACCACGCTGCCGCTGCTCGCCGAAACCACCGGCCCCGGCGGACCAGCCCTCGACCTCGCCCTGTCCTACGGCCTCGCGGCCCGCCACGGCACCGACCGCATCGCCGCCCTGGACGCCCTGCTCGCCCTCGCCGCAGCCGGGCAACTCGACGCCACCGCCACGGGCGGACACCTCGGCCGGCTCGTCGCCGGGCACCTGGTGAAACTGTCCAGGGCACTCGAACCACTCCGCGACGCCGCCCAGGCCGGAGCACCCCTGACCGTGTGGCGACTCATCGCCGCCGCACTGCCGTCGGCACTCGCCGCGCCACAGCCCCCGCGCGGCCTGCCGGACCTGCTGAGCCTCGCGGCCGGGACGGCCGGCACGACCGGCGCCCGCATCGACGTTCCCGGCCTCGCCGACGTCGCCGGCCGGGGCGGATCCAGCCGCCTCGTCACCGAGGCCCGACGCCTGCACCGCACACTCGACACGATATGACCCGGCACACTGGCGGCGACAGGCCGCCGGCCCTGCTGGGCAACCCCGACGCCACGTGGCACGATCTCGCAGGTGACCAGCAGAGACGCCGCCGACCAGCACCTACGCGACCTCGCCCGGCTGCGCCGCGTCCGCGACCGCATCGACCGCGAGTACGCACAGCCGCTCGACGTCGAGGCGCTGGCCCGGGGCGCGAACATGTCAGCCGGACACCTCAGCCGCCAGTTCCGCCAGGCGTACGGCGAGTCGCCGTACGCCTACCTCATGACCCGACGTATCGAACGCGCCATGGCGCTGCTGCGCCGTGGCGACCTCAGCGTCACCGAAGTCTGTTTCGCCGTCGGCTGCTCCTCGCTGGGCACCTTCAGCACCCGCTTCACCGAACTCGTCGGCGTGCCGCCGAGCACCTACCGCGCCCGGACGGCTCACGCGACGGCGGAGATGCCCGCGTGCATCGCCAAACAGGTGACCAGACCGATCAGGAATCGAGAAGCACGCGCCACCCAGCCACAACTAGCGTGACCGGCATGGACATCACCATTCACTACGCCTTCCTCCCGCACACCGACGCCGACGCCGCCCTGACCTTCTACCGGGACACCCTCGGCTTCGAGATCCGCAACGACGTCGGATACGACGGCATGCGCTGGCTCACCGTCGGCCCCGCCAACCAGCCCGGCACGTCCATCGTCCTACACCCGCCGGCCGCCGAACCCGGCATCACCGACGACGAACGCCGCACCATCCTCGAACTCATCGCCAAGGGCAGCTACGGCGCCATCACCCTGGCCACCGACGACCTCGACGGCCTCTTCGAGCGGCTTCAGGCCGCCGGCGCCGACGTCGTCCAGGAACCCACCGCCCAGCCCTACGGCGTCCGCGACTGCGCCTTCCGCGACCCCACGGGCAACCTGATCCGCATCAACGAGCTGCACTGAACCCTCCGGCGCACCCAGAGACCACCCAGGCAACCCTCGACGCGGGGACCGCGACGGCGGCCCCCGCGCAGCAGATGGAGACACGATGAGCACCGCCACGGGGACGGACACCCAGGCACCCACCCACATCGCCGACAGCCACGACCTGATCCGCGTGCAGGGCGCCCGCGTGAACAACCTCAAGGACGTCAGCGTCGACATCCCGAAACGCCGCCTCACGGTCTTCACCGGCGTCTCCGGCTCGGGCAAGAGCTCACTGGTGTTCGGCACCATCGCCGCCGAGTCACAGCGGATGATCAACGAAACCTACAGCGCCTTCCTCCAGGGCTTCATGCCGTCGCTCACCCGACCGGACGTCGACCTGCTCGACGGCCTGACCACGGCGATCATCGTCGACCAGGAACGGATGGGCGCCAACCCCCGCTCCACCGTCGGCACCGCCACCGACGCCAACGCCATGCTGCGCATCCTGTTCAGCCGCCTCGGCCAACCCCACATCGGCTCGCCCAACGCCTACTCCTTCAACATCCCCACCGTGCGCGCCAGCGGTGCGATCACCGTCGAGCGCGGCACCAAGACCAAGGCCGAGAAGGCGACCTTCCACCGCCTCGGCGGCATGTGCCCCCGCTGCGAGGGCATGGGCACCGTCAACGACATCGACCTGACCGCCCTCTACGACGCCGGCAAGTCACTCAACGAGGGCGCCCTCACCATCCCCGGCTACAGCATGGACGGCTGGTACGGGCGCATCTTCCGCGGCTGCGGCTACTTCGACCCCGACAAGCCGATCAGCAAGTTCACCAAGAAGGAACTGCACGACCTGCTCCACCGGGAACCCACCAAAATCAAGATCGACGGCATCAACCTGACGTACGTCGGCATCATCCCGCAGATCCAGAAATCCTTCCTCGCCAAGGACGTCGACGCCCTCCAGCCCCACATCCGGGCCTTCGTCGAGCGGGCCGTGACCTTCCAGACCTGCCCGAGCTGCGACGGAACCCGACTCAGCCCCGAAGCCCGCGCATCGAAGATCAACGGCAGGAGCATCGCCGACGTCTGCGCCATGCAGATCAGCGACCTGGCCGAATGGGTCCGCGACCTCGACGGACCCTCGGTGGCCCCCCTGCTCAAGGGGCTGCAACACCTCCTCGACTCGTTCACGCAGATCGGCCTGGGCTACCTCTCACTCGATCGCCCATCGGGCACCCTGTCCGGGGGAGAGGCACAACGCACCAAGATGATCCGCCACCTCGGCTCGTCCCTCACCGACGTCACCTACGTCTTCGACGAGCCCACCATCGGCCTGCACCCGCACGACATCGAGCGGATGAACCACCTGCTGCGGCAACTGCGCGACAAGGGCAACACCGTGCTCGTCGTCGAACACAAACCCGAGACCATCATGATCGCCGACCACGTCGTCGACCTCGGCCCCGGCGCCGGCACACACGGCGGCACGATCTGCTACGAAGGCACCGTCGAAGGACTGCGGGGCAGCGACACCGTCACCGGCCGCCACCTCGACGACCGCGCCACCGTCAAGAAGACGGTACGCACGCCCACCGCCACCCTCGAGGTCCGTGGCGCGACCGCGCACAACCTGCGCGACGTCGACGTCGACATCCCACTCGGCGTCCTCTGCGCCGTCACCGGCGTCGCCGGCTCCGGCAAGAGCTCACTGATCCACGGCTCCATCGCCGGCCGCGACGGCGTCGTCGTCATCGACCAGGGCGCGATCCGCGGCTCCCGACGCAGCAACCCGGCGACCTACACCGGCCTGCTCGACCCCATCCGCAAGGCGTTCGCGAAGGCCAACGGCGTCAAACCCGCACTGTTCAGCGCCAACTCCGAAGGCGCCTGCCCCACCTGCAACGGCGCCGGCGTCATCTACACCGACCTGGGCGTCATGGCGACCGTCGAGACCACCTGCGAGGAATGCGGCGGCAAGCGGTTCCAGGCGGCCGTCCTGGAATACACGCTGGGCGGCCGGAACATCGCCGAGGTGCTCGCCATGCCCGTCGCCGAGGCCGAGGAGTTCTTCGGCACCGGCGAGGCGCGCATCCCCGCCGCCCACGCCATCCTGAACCGCCTCGCCGACGTCGGACTGGGCTACCTCAGCCTCGGCCAACCCCTCACCACCCTCTCCGGCGGCGAACGGCAGCGCCTCAAGCTCGCCACCCACATGGCCGAGAAGGGCGGCGTATACGTCCTCGACGAGCCGACCACCGGCCTGCACCTCGCTGACGTCGAACAGCTGCTCGCCCTGCTCGACCGGCTCGTCGAATCCGGCAAGTCGGTCATCGTCATCGAGCATCACCAGGCGGTCATGGCACACGCCGACTGGATCATCGACCTCGGCCCCGGCGCCGGGCACGACGGCGGCCGGATCGTCTTCGAGGGCACCCCCGCCGACCTCGTCGCCAAGCGGTCCACCCTCACCGGCGAGCACCTCGCGGCCTACGTCGGCACCTGACCGAGGCCGCCAGCGGGCACCGGTCCGGCGGGCGCTCCCGCGCTGCGCCGGACCGGGCCCCCAACCGCGCCGACCGCGAACGCCCTCGCATGCGGCGCAGCGGGGGAGAGGCCTGTCCGGTGGGCCAGGATCCGGCCGCTCATGCGTACGCTCGCGTCCATGCCCACCGCGATGATCGAGATGGACGATGGTGCCCAACTGCGCACCTGGACCACCGGCTCGCCGGAGCACGCCGACATCCCCCTGGTCGTCCTGCACGGGGGACCGGGACTGCCGGACTATCTCGGCCCGGTCGCCGCCCTGGTCGAAGACCTGTGCCTGGTCCACCGCTACGACCAGCGAGGCACAGGCGGATCGGCCTGGGAGGGGGAGCACACGATCGCCCGCCACGTCCGGGACCTGGCACTGTTGCTCGACGCGTGGGGACACGACCGGGCCGTCCTGGTGGGGCACTCGTTCGGGACCAACATGGCCGGCTACTTCACGCTGGCGCATCCCGAGCGCGTGGCGGGATCGATACAGATCGCCGGGCCCTTCCTGGACCCCTGGCGGGACGCCGACCGGGCGGCGCAGCGGGCACGACGCACCGACGCGCAGCAGGACAGGCTCGACGAACTCGAAGCGATCGCATCGCGCACCGACGCCGAAGAGATCGAGTACCTCACCCTGGCGTGGTTCACCGACCACGCCGACCGGGCTCGGGCATGGGACTGGGCGCAGGCATCGGCCCGCGTGCTGCGACCCGTCAACTACGCGATGAACCGCCAGCTCAACGCCGCGAAGAAGGCGGATCCGCTCGAATCGCACGTGGATGAGCTCCGCGAGCGCCTTTCCGCCGGCACCGTGATCATCGGTGGGGCAGACGACAGCCGTCCCGCCGAGGCCCTGCGACGACTCGGAGCACGCCTCGGGTGCGAGGTCGTGCTCATCCCGGACGCGGGCCACCATCCCTGGCTGGAGGCGCCGGACCAGTTCAGCGCGGCGTTCCGCGCCGCCGTGACGAGAGCATGCCTGACGAGTCACCGGGACGACGGCGAAGGCGCGACGCCATAAAACCACAGGCAGGCCCACTGTGGCCGGTGATTCGATAATGTACATTATGTCAAGTAAGGCGGATCGGGCCCTCCCTCAGCCCGCTCGGACGGCTGGTCGGCGAGGCGCCGCAGGTGCGCCTGCACCGGCGCCACCCGCGCCCGTCGCACCTCCTCGGTGAGCACGTGCCCCGGCGGGCGCCCCCGATGCCGCGCGAGGGCCAACGTGCACAGCGGCGACCGGTCGTGGACCTGCACCGACCCGTACGCCCCGGGCGCCTCGCGGCGCTCCCGCCGGGCCGCGCGACGGCGTCGACAAAGCGGCCGTCCGCCACGGTTCGGCGCTGCCCCGCCCCTGTTGGGCCGCGATGACGTCGGTGGCCGCCTCGGTGACGCCGTCCCCACCCGCGTCGGCGCAGCGCGTCGGCGAGTGTCGTCTTGCCCGCCCCCGCACGCCTGTCAGTACGTACTGCCGCATCCCCTCCCCGCTCCCGCCGTTGCCGCCGAACCCGAAAATGCTGCATAATATCCCTTATGCATGACAAACAGGACGAATCGGTACAGCGCCTCATCGAGGAGTTCCTGACGGCCCGCGCGACCCGCAAGCCCTCCCCCCACACGCTGGAGGCGTACCGGCGGGACCTGCGCGCCGTCGCCGAACTGGCGGCCGAGGAGGCCACCCCTCCCCTCCCCCTCGACGCGCTGCCCGTCGCCGCCCTCACCGCCCGCGTCATGCGCGCGGCATTCGCCCGGTTCGCCGCTCCCCGCGCGGCCGCGTCGGTGCACCGGGCCTGGTCCACCTGGAACAGCTTCTTCTCCTTCCTGGTCGCCGACGGGGTGGTCGCCGGCAACCCGATGCCGGCGGTCGGTCGTCCCCGGGCGCCTCTCCCCCAGCCCAAGCCGCTGCGCGGCGCTGACACCCCCGAGCAGCTGCTCGCCTCGGTGGCGCGGCAGGAGGGCCGGCAGCGCGACCCGTGGCCGGAGCGCGACCTGGCGGTGCTGGCGTTGGCGCTCTGCGCGGGGTTGCGGCTGTCGGAGCTGCTGGCGCTGCGGGTGGGGTCGTTGACGGGCCGTGCGGGCGAGCGGCGGGTCGACGTGGCCGGCAAGGGTGGGCGGCCGAGGGTGGTGCCGATCGAGCCGGAGCTGGACGGGGTGCTGGTGGGCTATCTGGACAGCCGGGTGCGCCGGTTCGGGTCGCGTACGGTCCGGCCGGACGCGCCGCTGCTGGTGGACCGTCAGGGTGAGCCGCTGCGCCGGGGCGGGCTGCAGTATCTGGTGGAGTCCTGCTACCGGCGGGCGGGCATCACCGACCGGGTGCCGCGTGGGGCGCGGTTGCACGCGTTGCGGCACACCTTCGCGACCCGGTTGGCGGAGGACGGGGCGAGCGCGGCGGAGATCATGCGGTTGCTGGGTCACGCGTCGTTGGCGTCGTCGCAGACGTACATCGAGGTGACGGCCGGGCAGCAGCGCGACGCGGTGCGGTCCAACCGTACCAATCGGGCGTTGGCGGGGTTGGTGGCGGCGGAGCGCGACGGGCGGTCGTGAGGCGGGGCCCGGCGGTACGCGGCCAGTGGGAAGCCCGGGCCGGCCGGTGCCGGCGACGGCCAACGCCTCCGGCGGCACCCCCGGCAAGATGATCAGCCTGCTCTGCCGGGGGTCTGTGGCCGGCGGTGGTCCGGGCGTCGAGGTGTCGACGCCCGGACCGGGGTGCTCAGGCGTGGCCGGTGGCGCGGCGGGCGGCGTCGAGGGCGTTGCGGAAGAGCATGGCGACGGTGGTGGGGCCGACTCCGCCGACGCGGGGGGTGATGGCGCCGGCGACGTCGGCGCAGGTTTCGGCGACGTCGGGCAGGAGTCGTCGGCCTTCGTAGCGGACGCCGCCGCCGATGACGACGGCGCCGGGGCGGACGTGTTCGGGTTGGATGATGCCGGGGACGCCGGCGGCGGCGATGAGGATGTCGGCGCGGCGGGTGTGGGTGGCCCAGTCGGGTACGCCGGTGTGCACGACGGTGACGGCGGCGTTGGCGGTGGGTCGTTTCTGGGTGAGCAGCAGGGCGAGGGGGCGGCCGAGGGTGGCGCCGCGGCCGAGGATGACGACGTCGCGGCCGGCGACGGGGATGTCGTGGAAGGCGAGCAGGGCTTCGATGCCGGCGGGTGTGCAGGGCAGGGGTCCGGGCAGGCCGAGGGCGAGGCGTCCCATGTTGAGGGGGTGCATGCCGTCGACGTCGAGGTCGGGGTCCATGGTCTGCAGGGCGCGGTCGTAGTCGAGGTGTGCGGGGATGGGGTGCTGGATGAGCAGGCCGTGCACGTCGGGTGCGGTGTTGAAGTCGGCGATGGCGTGGTGCAGGTCGGCCTGGGTGGCGGTGGCGGGCAGGTGTACGTGGGGTGAGGCGAAGCCGAGTTCGTTGGCCTGGCGTTGCTTGATGCGGATGTAGCCGGCGCTGGCGTCGTCGTCGCCGACGAGGATGGTGGCGAGGCCGGGGGTGGTGCCTGCGGCGCGTAGGGCGGTGACGCCGGCGGCGACGTCGGTGAGGATGTGGTGGGCGACGGGGGTGCCGGGCAGGAGTCGGGCGGTGGGCATGGTGCTCCTCTGCCGGCGGGGCCCAGGCGGTCGACCTCCGCGCGTGGAGCTCCCCGATGGTTTGGTGCCCATCCTCTGGCCGCCAGTCGCGTCTGGGGTCAGCTTGCCACAGGGGGTCGGGTGTGGTGTGTCCCGGTGGGTGGCTGTGGCGTCGGCGTATTGACTGTGGGTGTCCCGTTGGTCACTGGTTCGGGCTACCCTGTCGGCCTGTCGGTGTCGGGCGTTCGCCCGGGTGTCGTGAGTGGAGGCCGTGGTGCCGGTGCTGGTCGGCGGGGATGGTGTGGTGTCGGGTCCGCGGTTGGGGGTGGAGGAGGAGTTTCTGCTGGTGGATCCGGTGAGTCGGGGTGTGGTGCCGGGTGCGGGGGCGGTGGTGGATCGGGCGGTGGCGCGGTTGGGTTCGCGGGTGTCGGGTGAGATCACGACGTTGCATGTGGAGACCAGGACGGATCCGACGGCGTCGGTGCGGGGGTTGTTGGAGCAGTTGGTGCAGGCGCGTCGGGTGGTGGCGGAGTGCGCGGCGGTCGAGGGGTTGCGGATCGTGGCGGCCGGTACGCCGGTGTTGCCGGGTGCGACGTCGCCGCCGGTGACGCGGGGGCCGCGGCAGGATCGGGGTACGGCGACGTTCCGGGGGTTGCACGACGAGTTGGCGATCTGTGCGTTGCACGTGCACGTGGAGTTGCCGGATCGGGAGCGGGCATTGCTGGTGAGCAATCATCTGCGGGCGTATCTGCCGTTGTTGATCGCGTTGACGGCGAATTCGCCGTACTGGGAGGGGCGGGATTCGGGTTATGCGGGTTGGCGGTCGATGATCTGGTCGCGGTGGCCGGTGGCGGGGCCGCCGCCGCGGTTCACGTCGGTGGCTCACTACGAGCGGGTGGTGGAGATGTTGTCGGCGGCGGGGGCGGTGGTGGATCCGGGGACGTTGTTCTGGGACATCCGGCCGTCGGTGACGCATCCGACGTTGGAGGTGCGGGTGTCGGACGTGCCGGTGTCGGCGCGGGAGTCGGCGTTGGTGGCGGCGTTGGTGCGGGCGTTGGTGGTGCGGGGGTTGGAGGCGGTGGACCGGGGTGATCACGGTCCGGAGTTGCCCGGGGAGTGGTTGCGGGCGGCGTACTGGCGGGCGGCGCGGGACGGGTTGGAGGGTTCGTTGCTGGAGGTGGGTTCGGGTCGGTTGCGTCCGGCGCGGGAGGTGTTGGGTGAGGTGGTCGCCTGGTTGGCGCCGGTGTTGCGGGCGGGTGGGGACGAGGAGTTGGTGCGGGGGTGGTTGGGGCGGTTGCTGGCGGTGGGCAGTGGTGCGGTGCGGCAGCGGGAGGCGGCGGCTCGTCGGGGTCGGCTCACGGACGTGGTGGATTTCCTGGTCGCGGAGACGGCGGTGGACGCGCGGCAGCCGGCGTAGGTGGGTGGTGGTCGAGGTTGGCCCGGTGGTGGGGTGTGCGGGTGTGCTCCGGGTCAGCGGTTGCGGTGCAGTTCGCGGGTGAAGTAGTTGCGCAGGGGTGTGACGTGGCGGTCGGGGCGGCGCCATTCGGCGAGCAGGTCTTCGAGCAGGTGGAGTTCGTCGACGAGGGTGTCGCCGTGGTAGCGGCGGATGACGGGGTGGATGAAGGCGCTTTCGGCGGCGCGGTCGGGTTGGGGGTGGCGTTCGATGGCGAAGACGTCGCCGTAGTCGTCGCGGCCCCAGCGGAGGCTGACGGTGTAGTAGTGCGGGTGGTCGTGGAAGCGGGCGCGGACGTGGTCTTCGGGCAGGTCGGTGTAGTGGCGTAGCTGGCCGTGGGGGTCGACGACGAGGGCGTCGCAGAGGAATTCGAACTGGGTCCAGAGGGCGGAGCTCCAGTTGACCCGGTCGAGGACGAGGGTGGTGAGGGTGTCGGGGTCGGGGTCGACGAGGGTGTGTGGCAGGGGTACGCCGTCGTAGCGTTCGCGTAGCAGGGCGGTGAGGGTGCGCAGGTTGTAGCGGAATCCGTCGATGAAGGCGGAGGAGGCTTTCTTGAGGTCGCGGTCCTGGGCGAGGGTGCCGGCGAAGTAGAGGCCGTCGATGTTGGTGGACTGCCAGTCGCCGGTGGTGGTGGGCATGCGGCCGCTGGGGACCATGTCGGGTCGGCAGGTCGGGTCGAAGGGGCTGGTGTCCATGGTGAAGCCGGTGCAGCGCAGGACGGTTTCGTAGTCCATGACGGCGGTTTCGCCGTCGGCGTGGGTGTAGGTGAGGTGCACCTGGTAGCGGTTGTCGACGGGGCGGATCTCGTCGATGACGCAGTCGAGTACGGAGTGCAGGGTCTTGAACTGGTAGCTGTCGAGGACGGCGCCGTGGTGGCCGCGGACGTCTCCGGGGTGTTTGGTGTTCCAGGCCAGGCGTAGTGGGCGGGGGCTGGCGAGGTGGATCATGGCGGCGTGGCCGAGGATCGCGGAGGCGGTTTCGAACGCGGAGTTGCCCTTGCCGAGGATGAGGACGCGGTGGCCGGCGTAGTGGGCGGGGTCGGTGTGCATGTCCTCGTAGCCGGTGGCGTGTTCGATGCCGCGGATGTCGGGGATGTTGGGGCGGCCCCAGCCGGTGGCGACGATGAGGCAGTGGCAGTGCAGGACGCGGTCGGGGGTGTGGACGAGGAATCCGTCGTCGAGGCGTTCGATGCGGTTGGCGGGGGTGTCGAAGCGTACGGCGAGTTGGTGGTAGCGCTGGAAGTCGGTGAGGTAGCGCACCATGTCGTCGGCGTGGGGGAAGTATTCGCTGCTGTACTTGGCGAAGGGCAGGTCGGCGGGTTCGTGCAGCAGGGAGTTCCAGTCCCAGCGCAGGCGGATCTCGGGGTCGGTGCTGGTGGTGTGGACCTTGTTGAGGGAGATGAGCCGGCGGTGGCGGGGGAAGTGGCGGAAGAATTCGGCGGGTGCGGGGGCGCGTTCGAGGGTGACGTAGTCGCAGCCGGCCTGTTGAAGGTAGTAGCTGAGTTGGATGCCGGCTGGTCCGGCTCCGATGATGACGTACCGGTGGTGTTCGGTGGTGGGGTCGTGGTGGCTCGTCGGGCCTGGGGTGGGTGCCGTCACGCCAGAGACCTTCGCCGATGCGGCGGGTTGGTGTCAACGCTGGGTGGGGTGACGGTGACGCGACCGCTGGTGAGGGGTGTGGTCTCCCCCGCCGGGTGTGCGGTCAGCCGAGGTCGACCAGGAGGGGGCGGTGGTCGGAGATGGTGGACAGGGGGGTGTGTACGGCGGTGACGGGTGGCAGCTGGTCGAGGCCGTGGCGGTCGGCGAGGATGTGGTCGAGTTGGACGCGGGGCTGCCCGGCGGGGTAGGTGGGGCGGCGGCCGAGGGGGCGCCAGCCGGTGAGGAGTCGGGCGGGGCCGGCGGGCAGGTTGAGGTCGCCGAGGAGGATGCGTGGGGCGGGCAGGGTGCGTAGGGCGCGGACGGTCTGGCGGAGTTGGTGGGCGTTCCAGCCGGGGACGAAGGACAGGTGGGTGGCGGCGACGGTGAGCCGTCCGTGTGGGGTGTCGAGGACGGCGGCGAGGACGACGCGGGGTTCGTCGCGCAGGAGGATGAGTCCGCCGCGGGGGCCGGGGACGTAGACGGGTGAGCGTACGGGGGCGGGGCGCAGTCGGGTGACCTGCCAGGTGTGGACGTGGTGGCGGGTGACGAGGCCTACGCCGTAGCAGGGTTCGCCGTGTCCGTCGTCGTCGTGGGTGAGGGGGCGGAACTGTTCGCCGGGGGTGCCGACGACGGCGGCGGCGAATCGGTGTTCGCCGGCGTCGAGGGCGCGGGCGGCGATGGCGGTGAGGTCGAGTTTGCCGCTGCGGCTCTGGTCGCGGTCGACTTCCTGTAGGGCGAGGACGTCGGCGTCGAGGGCGGTGACGGCGGCGGTGAGCCGGTCGGGGTCGACGAGTCCGTCGGCGAGGGAGCGGCCGTGCAGCAGGTTGAAGGTGGCCAGGCGCACGCTTGCACCCTACGTGGCCGTGGGAGGGTTGCCGGGTGTTGAAGGTGTTGTTGTGCTCGGTGCTGTTGTTCGTGGCGTTGTCGGCGGTGGGTCTGTGGCTGCGTCGGGTGCGGGGTCGGTGATCTGGGGTTCTGGTGAGGCTGGACACAGGCGGCGTCGTGGGGTGGGTGGTGGTGGGCAGAATGGCGGCCCGTGGATGTGGATCCCCTGTCGTTGACGACCCTGCTCGCCGCTGCCGCGATGGCTGGTTGGATCGACGCCGTGGTGGGCGGTGGTGGACTGCTGTTGTTGCCGGTGTTGATGGTGGCGGCGCCGGGGATGCCGGTGGCGTCGGCGTTGGCCACGAACAAGTTGACGGCGATCGCGGGTACGACGACGGCGGCGGTGACGTACGCGCGGCGTACGAAGATCGACTGGGCGGTGGCGGGGCCGGCGGCGGGGTTGGCGATGTGTTGCGCCGGGGTGGGTGCGGCGTTGGCGGGGGCGGTGCCGGCGTCGGCGTACCGGCCGGTGGTGCTGGTGGTGTTGGTGTCGGTGGCGGCGTTCGTGGTGTTGCGTCCGCGGTTGGGGGTGGTGGCGCAGCCGCATCGGCGTACGCGGGTGCGGGTGGGTGTGGCGGTCGCGGTGGCCGGGGTGGGTATCGCCCTGTACGACGGGCTGGTGGGTCCGGGTACGGGGACGTTCCTGGTGGTGGCGTTCACGGCGCTGGTGGGGGCGGACTTCGTGCACGGCTCGGCGATGGCGAAGGTCGTGAACGTGGGCACGAACCTGGGGGCGTTGGCGGTGTTTGCGGCGACGGGGCACGTGTGGTGGTTGCTGGGGGCGGCGATGGCGGTGTGCAACATCGCGGGGGCGGCGTTGGGGGCGCGGATGGCGTTGCGGCGTGGCTCGGGTTTCGTGCGGGTGGTGTTGTTGGTGGTGGTGCTGGCGTTGGTCGGCAAGTTGGGCTTCGACCAGTGGGTGGCGGCCTGACGGGTCGCCACCCACTGGTCGTCTCCCCCGTTGGTCGCCGGGTCAGGCGTGTCGGACGACGTCGGTGTAGTCGAGGCGGGGCAGGCGGGGGAACCAGGCGTTCTCGCCGGGGCGGCCGATGTTGACCACGAGCAGGGTCTTCCAGGTGCTGTCGGCGAAGAATTCGCGGTCGACGGCGGCGGCGTCGAAGCCGGCCATGGGTCCGGCGGCGAGGCCGGCGGCGCGGACGGCGAGCAGGAAGTAGCCGATCTGGAGGGTGGCGTTGAAGCGGGCCATGCGCTCGCGTGCCTCGGGCTTGTCGGCGAGGTCGTCGCGCATCTGGGGCCGGATGGGGAAGACCTGCGGGATGAACTCGTGGAAGTCGGTGTCGGCGGCGAGTACGGCGACCATGGGGGCGCTGGCGGTCTTGGCCTTGTTGCCTTCGCTCATGTGCGCGACCAGGCGGGTGCGGGCGTCGCCGGGGCGCACGTAGAGGATGCGCAGGGGCTGGGTGTTGGCGGCGGTGGGCGGGAACTTGGCGAGTGCGAAGATCGCCTGGAGTTGTTCGTCGGTGACCGGCTCGTCGGTGAAGGTGTTGGCGGTGCGGGCGTCGGTGAACAGCAGCGCCTGGGCCTCGGGGTCCAGGTGGATCAGGGGCGAGTGGACGTCGGTCATCGGGGTGTCTCCATCGAATCGGCTGGTTTGCTTCGGCTACGGTAGCAGCTAGCTTTTTACTAGTCCCTTGTTCGTGGGGTGTCCGCCGTATCCTGGGGTCATGACGGTCAGGCCACAGGTGGGCGAGACGCCCCGCACGTGTGACGGGGGCGTCGCCCGGGCCTTCGCGTTTCTCGGCAAGCGGTGGAACGGCATGCTCCTGAGCACCCTCGCCGACGGGCCGGCCGGCTTCGCCGAGCTGGCCCGCGCCCTGCCCGGGATCAGCGAGTCGGTGCTCTCCGACCGGCTGGGCGAGCTCGTGCGGGTCGGGCTGGTCAGCCGCAGCGTCCGGCAGGGCCCCCCGGTGGGGGTGAGCTACGAGCTCACCGGGCCGGGCGCGGCACTGCTGCCGGTGCTCGACGCGTTGGGCCGGTGGGCGCACGAGAACCTTCCCGCCGAGCCGGCGGCGGCCACCCCGCCGGGCTGCTGAGCACGCCCGGCGACCGGGCGGAGCGTCCCGCGCCGGGTGTGTGATCATCGGCGGATGCCGGTACGCGCCGAACACGACCGGACCGTCCTGGCCGCGCTGCTCGGGCGGGACCCGGTGCTGCACGCGTACCAGCTCGGTGACCTGGACGACTTCTTCTGGCCGTACACCTCCTGGTTCCGCCGCGACGAGGAGGTGGCGTTGCTCTACCACGGCGCGGACCCGCCCACGTTGCTGGCGTTCGCGGCCCCGCCACGGGTGGACCGGCTGGCGACGCTGCTGCGCCAGCTGGCGCCGGTGCTGCCGGCCCGCCTGTGGGCGCACCTGTCCCCCGGCCTGGAGCCGGCCCTGGCCGGGGTGTTCCGGATGGACGCGGCCGGCCCGCACCACCGGATGGCGCTGACCGATGCGGCGCGGCTGGACGCGGTGACCCCGGCGGGATCGGTGCTGGGCGCCGGCGACCTGCCGGCGCTGCGCCGGCTGTACGAGGTGGCCTACCCGGGCAACTGGTTCGACCCGCGGATGCTCGACACCGGCCAGTACGTGGGCGTGCGCGACGGCGGTGAGCTGGTGGCGGTCGCCGGGGTGCACGTGTTCTCCCCCACGTACCGGGTGGCGGCGCTGGGCAACGTGACCACCCATCCCCGGCTGCGCGGGCGGGGGCTGGCCGGTGCGGTGGTGGCCGCGCTGTGCCGGCGGCTGCGCGAGCACGTCACGCACGTGACGCTCAACGTGAAGGCGGACAACGCGGCGGCGTTGCGGCTCTACGGGCGGCTGGGCTTCACCCGGGTGGCCGACTACGGCGAGTACGCGCTGCGCGCCCACGACAGCTGAGCGCCCACGGTCGGCCGGCCGGGTGCGACGTCCCCGGCCGGCCGGGACAGGGTCAGCCGCGGCGGCTGGGCGAGTCGAAACGGCCGGCGCGGATCTCCCGCAACGCCTTGCGGCGGGTGTCGCCGCGCAGGGTGTCGACGTAGAGGCGCCCGGCGAGGTGGTCGGTCTCGTGTTGCAGGGCCCGGGCGAGGAAACCGCTGCCGGAGATGGTCAGCGGCTCGCCGTGCTGGTCGAAGCCGCGGGCGGTGGCGTGCAGGGCGCGCGAGGTCGGGAAGTAGAGGCCGGGGATGGACAGGCAGCCCTCGTCGTCGTCCTGCAACTCCTGCGACAACTCCAGCGTCGGGTTGACCAGGTGGCCGCGGTGGCCGTCGGCGTCGTAGACGAACACCTGGGCGTTGACGCCGATCTGGGGGGCGGCGACGCCGGCGCGGCCGGGGGCGCCGAGCAGGGTGTCCATCAGGTCGGTGACCAGGGCGCGCAGTTCGGCGTCGAAGCTGGTGACGGGCTCGCTGGGGGTGCGCAGCACGGGGTCACCGATGATCCTGATGGGGCGCATCGTCATGTCGGCCAGGTTATCGCTCGCCGGTCCTGGCGGCGGCGTCCGGGCGGGTGGCGACGAGGACCTCGATGCCGTCGAGGATGCGGGCCAGGCCGAACTCGAAGGCGCCGTGGGGGTTGGCGGCGGCCTGGTACTCCTGGCCGGCGGCGGTGCCGACGCGGGCGGCGAGGGGGTAGCGGCGCGGGTCGAGGGCCTTCTCCAGGTAGGGGGCGTGGGCCTGCCACCACTGCTGCTCGGTCATGCCGGTGCGCGCGGCGGCCTGGGCGGCCTCCACGGCGCTGCGTACGGCGCCGTGCACGTAGCCGGAGACGAGGGTGACGACGGCGTCCATCTCCAGGTCGGTCAGGCCGATGCCGTCGACGGCGCGCAGTTCGTACTCGTAGCGGGCGATGACGTTGGGGCCCAGCGGGGGGCGGGTGGTGGCGACCTGCAGCAGCCAGGGGTGGCGCAGGTAGAGCGCCCAGGTCTCGCGGGCGACGTGGGTGAGCCGCTCCCGCCAGCCGCCGGGCACGGTGTCGGGGCGGGCGGTCTCGCCGTAGACGGTGTCGAGCATGACGTCGAGCAGTTCGCCCTTGCCGGGGACGTAGGTGTAGAGGGACATGGTGCCGACGCCGAGGCGTTCGGCGACGCGGCGCATGGACAGGGCGGCGAGGCCCTCGGCGTCGGCCACCTCGATGGCGGCGCGCACGATGCGGTCCACCGACAGGTCGGGCCGGCCCTTGCGGCTGGTGCGTTCGCGGGTACGCCAGAGCAGGGCGAGGCTGCGCGCGGGGTCGCCGGTGCCGCTGTACTCGGTCGTCATCCCGGCACTGTATCGTCCGCCGTACCGTATGCCGTACGGTACGGCGTACGAGTCGAGTGGATGGAGGGCGCGGATGTACCACGACGGACCGGCCGTCGAGGCGGAGGGGCTGCGCAAGCGCTACGGCGGCACGCAGGCCCTCGCCGGCCTCGACCTGACGGTGCCCGCCGGCACCGTGTGCGGCCTGCTCGGCCCCAACGGGGCGGGCAAGACCACGGCGGTACGGGTGTTGAGCACCCTGTTGCGGCCCGACGCCGGTGCGGCGCGGGTGGCCGGCGCCGACGTGCTGCGCCACCCCGAGCGGGTCCGCGCCCGCATCGGCCTGGTCGGCCAGCACGCCGCGCTCGACGAGGTGCTCAGCGGCCGGCAGAACCTGGTCCTGTTCGGCCGGCTGCACCACCTCGGCGGCACGCGGGCCCGCGCCCGGGCCACCGACCTGCTCGCCCGCTTCGACCTGACCGACGCCGCCGACCGGCCGGTCGGCACGTACTCCGGCGGGATGCGCCGTCGCCTCGACCTCGCGGCGAGCCTGATCCTCGACCCGCCGGTGCTCTTCCTCGACGAGCCCACCACCGGCCTCGACCCGCGCGCCCGGGCGCAGGTGTGGGACGCGGTGCGCCGGCTCGTCGCCGGCGGCACCACCGTGCTGCTGACCACCCAGTATCTGGAGGAGGCCGACCAGCTCGCGCACACCGTCCGGGTCGTCGACGCCGGGCGGGTCGTCGCCGACGGCACCCCGGAGCAGCTGAAGACCGCGCTCGGCGGCGACCGCGTCGACGTCGTGCTGACCCGCGCCGACGACCTGGACCGGGCGGTACGCGTCGTCGGCGCCGCCGTCGCCGCGACCCCGCTCGTCGACGCGGCGGGCCTGCGCCTCAGCGTCGCCGTCACCGGGCGGGTGGCCGCGCTGGGCGCCGTGCTGCGGGCCCTCGACGACGCCGGCCTCACCGCCGCCGACGTCGCGGTGCGCCGACCCACCCTCGACGAGGTGTTCCTGCGGCTCACCGACCGCGACTCCCCCAGCATCCGCCCCGCCGAGGACAGGGTGGGCGCATGAGCACGACGGGTGTGCGCCCCACGCCGCAGCGCCTGCGCTGGGCCGTCGCCGACACCGTCACCCTCACCGGCCGGGCGCTGGCGCACTGGCGGCGCCAACCCGGGCAGTTCGTCGTCGGGCTGCTCTTCCCGGTGCTGATGGTGCTGATGTTCGGCTACCTGTTCGGCGGTGCGATGAGCGTGCCCGGCGGCGGCGACTACCGGGAGTTCCTGCTGCCCGGCATGTTCGCCATGACGGTGCTCTTCGGCATCGAGTCCACGTACGCGGCCGTGGCCACCGACACCGCGCGCGGCGTCACCGACCGGTTGCGGTCCCTGCCGATGACGCCCTCGGCGGTGCTCACCGGCCGGGCCGCCGCGGACCTGCTGCACTGCGCCGCCGGCCTGGCCGTCATGCTGGTCTGCGGGGTCGCCGTCGGCTGGCAGTGGCGGGCGGGGGCACCGGCGGCGCTGGCCGCCGTCGGGCTGCTCCTGCTGCTGCGCTTCGCCCTGATCTGGGTCGGCATCAACCTGGCGCTGGTGCTGCGCGCACCCGGGTCGGTGGTGGTGCTGCAGATCCTGGTCTGGCCGGTCGGGTTCACCTCCAACGCGTTCGTCTCCCCCGACACCATGCCCGGCTGGCTCGCCGCCGTGGCCGGGTACAACCCGCTGTCGGCGACCGTCGCGGCCTGCCGGGAACTGTTCGGCAATCCCGGCTGGGGCGGCGAGTCGTTCGCCGCGCAGCACGCCGTCGCGCTCGCCGTGGCCTGGCCGCTGCTGCTGACGGCCGTGTTCGGGCCCCTGGCGGTACGCCGGTACCGCGGGCTCGGCCGGTGACGGGCACCCGAGCCGGTGGCGTCACAGCTGCTGGCCGGTCCTGGGGTCGTAGCTCACCTCGACCGCCACCACCTGGTCGGTGGGCAGCACCTCGATCCACTGGTCGAAGATCTCGTACGGGGCCGCCGGGCGGAAGCCGCCGTCGAGCGGGTCGAACCCGGTCTCGAAGACCTTCTCGGCCACGAGGGTGTTGGCGATCTGCGTGTTGTCCTTCTGCAACGTGAGCGCGAGGATGTTCAGGACCTGCCCGACCGTCTTGTTCCGGTACTCCTCGGGATCGCCCTCCTGGAACGGGTAGGCCAGCCCCAGCGCCGCCTGCCCCTCCACGTTGGCCTGCTTGAGCCACTCCAGCGCCGCCTGTTCGCGCCCGGGTCGTACCGGCAGGACCGCCTTGGCCCAGGCGGCGTTGAGGAACTCGTTGCGGCGCGCGTCGCCGTCGGCCTGGATCAACCAGCCCAGTGAGCTTCCCGAGGGGGCCGGCTGGGTCTGCTCGGTGATGAGGTAGTTCACCCGCCACTCGTCGGAGACCGTGCCGTCCGGATTCATCGCGTTCGTCTTGTCGGTGTGGGAGTACCAGGTGACGACCGTCCGGTCCGCGAGGACGCCCGGGTCCCGCACCGGGTACCTGCCGAGGCTGCTCTGGGTGGGCGGGGAAGGCCCCGGCGGGGTGGTGGGCGGCGGGGTGACCTCGCGGGGTCGCCAGTAGTCCGGTGCCACGAAGTACAGCATCTCGTCGACGTCGAAGATCTGCCGGAGCAGTTCCGAGCCCAGATACAGGTCCGCGAACAGGTCGAACGGCTTCAGCTTCTGGATCAGGCTGCCGTAGATCGCCTGGCGTTCCTCGGTGCGCAGGTCCTGCGACGGCCGTGGGCGCATGGCGCTGAGCAGACCGAGCCGGTCCCGCACGGCCGAGGCGTACGCCGTGCGTTGCAGCTCCGCCACCTGCGCCTGGTAGGCCTTCAACTCCTCGTGGTACCGGTCGTGGGCGTCGTTGGTCTGTGGTGGGTCCCACGTGACGTCGAAGGTCAGGCTTATCGGGCTGAGGTCGCCCGAGTTGAAGAACTTCGCGAAGACCGCGAAGCCGGTCTGCTCCTGGTTGGTGCGGATCAGGTCGGGCACGAACGCGCGGCCCGGTGCGACGGAGACGAGTCGCGCGTCCTTCAGCTTGTAGCCCCGCTCGGGTGGCGACGGCGTGAAGTCGATGCGGGCCACCGCGTGGATGGCGTTGTCGTGGTCGGTGATCCCCTCGGCGTCCGGAGGGGAATGGTGCACGAATTCCATGTTCGCTTCCGGCGGGTCCTGGGTGGCCCGCACCTTGCGGATGGGGAACGTCCCGGTGAACGGGGTCGTCCTGGCCACGAGCGGCGGTGGCGGCTCCGGCTTCCGCAGGGCGGTGAGGTCCGGCGCCGCGACGAGGTGCACGAGATCCCCCAGGCCCAGGTTGCGGCCCGGCGTGGGCAGGTACACCTGCCAGCACAGCCGCCCGCCGATGTGCTGCACCTGCACACCGACCTTGCGCATCTTGCGCCGCAGCTCGTAGTTCACCAGCTTGCCGGTGGTGTTCTGCACGAGGTAGCGGCGGCTGGACAGGTCGGTGCTCTCGGTCACCGTCTTGAACGTCGTCTTGTAGTTCCTCTTGATCTCGCTGGTGACCTTCGCGCTCTGCGTACGGGAGTGCTTGTGGGTCTCCTCCGAGGACCGCTTCACCGTGGCGTTCAGGCTGAAGCTGGCGCTGGCGTCCGCGTGGTAGACGCCGACGTTGGCGCCGCCGGAGGCGCTGATGCCGAGCTTGGTGTCGTTGGCGTTGTCCTCCTTGACCGCGTTGGCGATGTCCTCCTGCTCCGTCAGGCTCTCCTCGACCTTGCGGGTGGTCTCCTCGAACTGCTCGGCGGTCTTCTCGACCAGGGTGCGCCGCGTGCTGGTCTCGACGAGTTCCACGGTGCCGCCGGGGCTGAGCCACAGGTGCCCGGCGGGCGGGCCGAGGAACGTGTCGAACTCGAAGAAGTACTGCCGGAAGAGATTCACCAGCCCGACGGGCGAGAGCACCCCACGGATCGGGGCGTCGAAGTGCTCCGCCAGGGAGGTGAGCGCCGCGTCGTCGAGGGTGCTCGCGGCCTCGGCCCTGGCGAACGACTCGTGGTCGAGGTCCAGCAGGGCGCGGTCGGTGGCGCCGTGGGCGACGCGCAGCGCGTTCTGCATGCCGAACCAGCCCGCCAGCGGCTGGTAGATGCCGAACAGTTCGCTGGCGTACGGCAGGGTGCCGGCGAACGCGGTCAGGGGCCGGCCGGTGTGCACCGGCGGGCCGTTGACGGGCGCGGTCAGCACCTGCGCCGGAGCCGACGGGCCGCCGGGGACGGTGGCGAAGGGCAGCGGAGTCGGCGACTGGCCGGTGACCAGCTTGACCAGCAGCGTCTCGGCCGTGGCCTCGGCGGCCGGCGCGACGAACGAGATGGTCTGCGTGCCCGCCGAGCTGGTGACCCGGCCGGCGTACTGACGCGACGAGCCGGCCTCGCGGATGAGGAACATGTTGGCCAGCGCGGGGGTGTTCGGGAATTCGCTGGGGTCCCGGACGTCCATGTCGCGCGGCAGACCGAGGGCGATCCGCTGGTTGGCCGGGATCTCCCCGGGCGGGTTGGGCTCGATCGTGTAGGACCAGAGCCGGTAGCCGGGGTCGGCCCCGGCGACGGCAGCCTTGCCGCTGAACGTGACGGTGATCGCCATGATGCCCCTTCGGCCGATGCGCGGGGGGTGACGCCCGGATCGTACGACCGGTGACGGGCTCGCATCCTGCCGTAATCGGATGTCCGTCTGTCCTGTTCCGCCGCGCGGGCGGCCTAGGGACGCGTCG
Source organism: Micromonospora sp. CNZ303 (assembly GCF_004345505.1). Classification (NCBI taxonomy): domain Bacteria; kingdom Bacillati; phylum Actinomycetota; class Actinomycetes; order Micromonosporales; family Micromonosporaceae; genus Micromonospora; species Micromonospora sp. CNZ303. The sequence goes on from NZ_SLVT01000012.1 coordinate 179,832, forward strand.
CCGTCGCCCGGCCGAGGGTGGTCATCGACAGGGCGTGCGAGAACCCGATCCGGGGGATGGTGTGGTGCGGGTCGAGGAACACCGGCAGCTGCGGTCCCGAACTGCCGTCCACGTACGGGTTCGACACCCGCAGGTCCGTCCAGCGGGCGTTCTGCAGCAGCCGCGCCCAGAACGTGCCCCGTGCCGGTGGCGTCGGACGGTCGAGGTCGAGGCCACCGCCGCGCAGGTCCCTCCACACCGGATGGGGGTCCGTCAGCGGGTCGGGCGGGCCGGTGTCGCCCGAGTGGTAGCTGCGTACGACCCGGCCCGGGTCGTGGTTGAACCACACCCGCAGCAGGTCGAGGTAGGCGCGCCAACCGCCGGTGCCGCTGTGGTGGCCGTCGAGGTCCCACACCTCGCGAAACGCGCGGCCCCACTCCCGCCGGCCGTCGGTGCCGCCACCCATCGGCACGCCCCAGAGCGTGGAGTTGAGCCCCACGGGAAAGGTGAGGTCGGACATGAGGGCCTTGACCGCGCCCATGCCCTGGCTGAAGCCGGCGACCGCCACCTGCCCGACGCCGGGCACCGCGCCGAAGTCGGCGGAGTAGAGCGGCGGGAAGATCGTCCGCAGGTTGGGCCCGGCCAACTCGTGCGCGGTGGCGTCGGGCCTGCGTAGCCCGAGGCTGCTGGTGCGGCACTGCCGGTGCAGGAACACCGCGACCTCACGCAGCATCCGCAGCAGCCCCTCGCCGGTCGCGAACGGGCCCCACTGCCCCTGCGGGAACAGCGGCATCACCAGCACCGAGCGGTTGCCCCAGCCCAGCGACTGGAAGGCGAAGAAGGCCTCGTCGAGAAGGTACTTCCGGGCCAGGTTCAGGTATTCCTGAAGTGGCGCCGCCGCGTTGACCAGCCCGTACGGGTACCGGGCGGTGTAGTCGCCGGTGCTGGGGCTGCAGTAGACGACGAAGTCCAGACTCGTGACGGGCCTGGGGTCCGGCAGGTTCGGCGACACCACGGCGACGACGAACCTCGGTTCGGACTGCGTCGCGGCGTACTCCAGGAAGTGGAACCGGCTCAACGCCGCGATGTTGACCTTGACCTCACGTTTCTCGCCGAACCGGTCCCAGCCCGCGTCGGTCTCGGCGGCGGCTGCCGGCTTCAGCAGCTCCCGGTTGGCCTGGCGGAACGTCAGCGTGTTGTTGTAGTGCCCCGCGTACGTGTGGATCTTCGGGTTGTTGGGCCAGCCCACGACCCGCGCGGCCCTCGGGTCGCGCCCCCTGCTGGCCATGATCCGCGCGACGTCGGCATCGGACAGCGTGACGACCGGCGACGGATCCATCCGCCCGAGCGTCACGGTCATCGTCACGTCGTCGCCGGAGACCGCGCGGCGGGCGAGGGAGTTGTCCCACGTCGCGGAGCGCAGGTCTCCGGTGAAGGTCACCCGCTCGGCGACGTACGCCGGATGGCTGACCCGGATCTGCGGCACCGTCGGCTGCTGGGACACGACGGTGCTCCAGCGCCCGGCCCCGTCCGTGGTCCCCTGTCCCCCGTCGAGCACGACGAGCGCGCCGGGCACCGCGCCGAGGTTGGCGTCGACCACGCGGACGGTGAGGGTGATGGCCACCGGCACAGTCTGCAACCGCAGGCCGGTGCACGTCAGGACAAATTGCCGACATCGGGTGCGGAGCCGGCACGCGGGGCCTGCGGGTGGGTCGGCCGCCGTCGGTGTGGTGCGGCCGGCGGCGGCCCCGGGTCCGGGGAGGGCGGCAGGCCCGCGTCGGCGATGCGTTGGCGCATGGGCCGTCGGCGCACCGCGGCGAGGACCTCGTGCAGCACGTCGGCCAGCGGCACCGTCAGTTCCGTGTCCAGTTCGCGGATCGCGGCGGTCGTCGCCGCCCACTCCGCCTCGATCAGTGGAAGCAGCTCGCGGGCCCGGTCGCTGAGGTGCACGATGCGCTGCCGGGCGTCCGCCCCCGCGGTCAGCTCGACCAGGCCGGCGCGGGCCATCTGCGCGACGGTCTGGCTGGCCGCCGAGTGGGTGACCCCGACCCGGCGGGCCAGGTCGCGGATGGGCAGTGGGCCGTCGGCGACCAGCACCCGCAGCGGTGGCGAGAACCGGGGCCGGTAGTCGGGCAGGCCCCGCTCGGCGTAGACCGTGGCGACGTCGCCGTCGAGCACGTCGAGCACGTGCCGAAGCAGTGTGCCCAGGGCCTCACGTTCAGGTACGGCTGTCACTCCGCTAATGTAACAGCGCTGTTGTATCCATGATCACGAAGGGGACGACGATGGCGCAGCGGTACCCCCCGATCGAGCCGTACGCGCACGGGATGCTCGACGTCGGCGACGGACAGCGCGTGCACTGGGAGACCTGCGGCAACCCGGACGGCAAGCCCGCCGTGGTACTGCACGGCGGGCCCGGCTCCGGCTGCACGCCCGGCTGGCGGACCCTGTTCGACCCGGCCCGCTACCGGGTGGTGCTGTTCGACCAGCGCGGCTGCGGCCGCAGCACCCCGCACGCCGCCGACCCGGACGTGGACCTGTCCACCAACACCACCGACCACCTGATCGCCGACATCGAACTGCTGCGTGGACACCTCGGCGTGGACCGCTGGCTGGTGCTCGGCTCCTCCTGGGGCGCCTCCCTCGCCCTGGCGTACGCGCAGCGGCACCCGCGACAGGTCAGCGAGCTGGTGCTGTTCAGCGTGACCGCCGGCACCCGACGGGAGATCGAGTGGCTCACCCGGGACATGGGGCGGATCTTCCCCGCCGAGTGGGCGCGGTTCCGCGACGGCGTGCCGCCGGCCGAGCGCGACGGCGACCTGGCCGACGCGTACGCCCGGCTGCTGGCCGACCCGGACCCGGCGGTGCGCGAACGGGCGGCGCGGCAGTGGTGCGACTGGGAGGACACCCACGTCGCCACCGCCCCCGGTCACCGGCCCGACCCCCGCTACGACGACCCGGTGTTCCGGATGCTGCTCGCCCGGCTGGTCACCCACTACTGGCGTAACGGATGCTTCCTGCCGGAGGGGCAACTGCTGCGCGAGGCGGGGCGGCTGGCCGGCATCCCCGGCGTGCTGCTGCACGGCAGGCTCGACATCAGCAGCCCGCCGGAGGTGGCGTGGCAGCTGGCCCAGGCCTGGCCCGACGCCCGGCTGGAACTGCTGGAGACCGCCGGGCACGGCTCCGCCAACGGCATGGCGGAGCGGGTCGTGGCGGCGCTGGACGACTTCGCCCAGCGTCGCTGACGAAGCACCGCGCACCTGAAGCCCCCGCCGACGAGCCGCCACTGCCAGGACGCGAGGCGCCGGCGGCGCCGGCTACGGCACCATCCAGGACAGCAGGGGCGTCGCCTGCAACCCGACCAGCACACACATCAGGGCGAGCAGCAGCACGCTCGGGCCGAACATCCGCCGGAACAGGTCGCCCTCGCGGCCGGTGAGGCCGACCGCCGCGGCGGCGATCGTGAGGTTCTGCAAGCTGATCATCTTGCCGAGGGTGCCGCCGGAGGCGTTGGCCGCGGCCAGCAGGACCGGATCGAGGCCGGCCCGCTGCGCCGCGGCCACCTGGAGCGCGCCGAACAGGGAGTTGGACGACGTGTCCGAGCCGGTCAGGGCGACGCCGAGCCAGCCGAGCACCGGCGCCAGCACGGCGAAGAGTCCGCCCGCGCCGGCCATCCAGACGCCCAGCGTGGCGACCTGCCCGGAGGCGTTCATGGTGAACGACAGCGCCAGCAGCCCGACCACCGTCAGCACGGCCCACCGCAGCTCGAACAGGGTGCGCCCGTAGAGCCCGACGGCCTCGCGCGGCGGCACCCGCAGCAGCGCCACGGTGATCAGGCCGGCCACCAGCAGCAGCGATCCGGGGGCCGCGAGCCAGGCGAACCGGAACGTCGTCAGCGGTGACGGGGCACCGGAGGCGGTGACGACGTGCAGTCCGGGCCAGGAGACCGCGAGCGTGCCGGCGTCGAGCAGCCGCTTGACGGCCGGCACCTGGGAGACGGCGAAGACCGCCACGATCGTCGCGTACGGCGCGTACGCCCGCCAGCGCGACCCTGCCGGCGCGTCGGGCTCCGACAACCCACCGGCGTCGGGCTCCGACAACCCACCGGCGTCGGGCTCCGACAACCCACCGGCGTCGGGCTCCGACAACCCACCGGCGTCGGGCTCCGGCGGCCCGCCGCCGACCGGCACGGGGACCGTCCGCCGCACCACGCCACGGCGGACGACGAGCAGCAGGACGCCCGCGCCCGCGAACGCGGCGGTGATGTCGGCGAGGGCGGCCGTCAGCCAGTTCGCCGTGACGAACTGCGCCACCGCGAACGCGCCGCCGCACGCCAGCGCCGGACGCCACAGCTCGCGTACGCCCCGGCGGCCGTCGGCGACGGCGAGCAGGACCAGCGGGACGACGACCGCGACCACCGGGACCTGCCGGCCGGCCATCATGCCCAGTTCCGTGGCGGGCAGCCCGGTCACGCCGGCGAGGGTGGTGATCGGCAGGCCGAGGGGCCCGAAGGCGGCCGGCACCGTGTTGCCGACCAGCGCCACGGCGGCCGCCCGCAGCGGGGTGAAGCCGAGGGCCAGCAGCATGACCGTGGTCACGGCGACCGGCGTGCCCTGCCCGGCCAGGGCCTCGAGCAGCGACCCGAAGCAGAACGCGATCACCAGGGCCTGCACGCGGCGGTCGTCGCTGATCCGGGCGAAGCCCAGCCGCAGCGTGTCGAAGTGCCCCGTGTGCACGGTCAGGCGGTGGATCCAGATCGCCGTGCCGAACGTCCAGACGAGCGGGAAGAGGGCGAACGTGGCGCCCTGACCGGCGGCCAGCAGCGTCTGCGGCAGCGGCATCCCCCACAGCCACCAGGCCAGCACGACCGCCACGCCCAGCGCACCCAACGCCGCCACCCACGCCCGCGTACGCACGACTCCGAGCAGCACGAACAGGGTGAGCAGGGGCAGCGCGGCACAGGCGGCACTCAGCGCGAGCGACCCACCGACGGGTTGCAGGGGTTGCTGGTACATCGGGACCGCCTCGGCTGCGCACGCCCCTGGGCCGGGTGGCGTGGAGTACGGCCCATCTCACCGGACGCGGCCGGCGCGGCGCCTCTTCCAACGTGCGCAGCCCGGCGGGTGCGCCCATCGACCGGGCGTTCAGCCGCCGGCGAGCGCGGCGCGCACCGGGGCGGCCTTCGCGGCGGCCTCGGCGACCTCGGCGTCGGGATCGCTGCCCCACGTGATGCCCCCGCCCGCCCACACGTGCACCCGCTCGGCGTCCACGGCGGCGGTGCGGATGGTCAGGCCCAGGTCGATGCGGCCCGGGGCCACCCAGCCGAGCGCGCCCATGCTGGCACCCCGGCCGACCGGCTCCAGCGCGGCGATGCGGTCGAGGGCGGCGAGCTTCGGAGCACCGGTGACCGAGCCGCCGGGGCAGACCGCGCGCAGCAGGTCCGCCAGGCCGAGCCCGTCGGCGACCGCCGCGGAGACCGTCGACTCCGCCTGCCACAGGTCGCACCACCGGCGTACGGCGAACAGCTCGTCGACGCGCACGCTGCCGGTGCGGGCGAGGCGGGCCAGGTCGTTGCGTTCCAGGTCGACGATCATCACGTGCTCGGCGCGCTCCTTGGCGGAGGCGAGCAGTTCGGCGCGGCCGGCGGCGGTGGCCGGCCGGGTGCCCTTGATCGGCCTGGTGATCAAGCGCCCGTCGGTCAGCTCCACCAGGGTCTCGGGGCTGGCGCAGCCGATCGCCCAGCCCGCTCCGGCGAGGGTGCCGCCGTAGCGGGCGCCGGGCAGCGCGGCCAGCCGGCTCAGGGCCGGCAGGGGGTCGCCGGTGTAGCGGGCGGCGGCGTGGCCGACGACGTTGACCTGGTAGACGTCGCCGCGGCCGATCGCCGCGCGGACCGCGCTGACGGCGTCGGCGTGCTGACGGGGCGTCCAGCTCTCCGCGAAGGTGCCGCGCCACCAGGGGCTGGCGGGGCTGGCGGCGTCTGCGCCGGGCGGCGTGCCCGGGCCGTGGCCGTAGACGACCACGACGACCTCGGGAAGCCCGGCCACGGGGTTGGCGGCGCCGGCCGGCGCGCCGACCAGGGCGGCGCCGGCGGCCGCGGAGACGTAGAGAGCGGCCCCGCACACCCCGGCCGGGTCGTGGCGGCCGGCGGGGCGGGCCAGGTCGCGCAGCGGCAGGCCGTGCGCGGCGAGGAACTCCTCGGCCCGTGCCGCCGGGTCGCCGCCGTCGGCGGGCCGCCACTGCCAGCGGGCCCGCTCGACGAGCGTACGGCGGCAACCGGTCGGCGCTCCCGGCGCGCCGACCGTCAGCCCTGGGAGCGTGTCCACGCCGTCCGGCCCATTGTGCCTCATCCGTTCAGTGGATTTCGGAAAAACGACGCGCATACCTGCTCGATGCCGGCCACTTTCGCTTGGTACTGTGCGTCACTGGTCATGTGAACCATGACACAGTGCCCCCACAGTCCGGAGAACCCGATGTGCCAGCACCAACCCACCTGCCCCTCCGCCGAAGCGACCGACCGGGACGCCGCCCGAGTCCTCGCCTGCTTCCCTGAGCAGGGCTGGAGCCTGCTCTGCAACGGTGTCATCCTCTTCGAGGACACCGGCGAACTCCTCCCCGACGGCAGCAGCATCGCCCCCCACCGCGGCCCCGCCCGACACGCCCTCGTCGCCTGACCCCTGTCACGCTGCGTCACGCCTTTTACACTCGTCGATCTGAGCCGGTCCCCCGGTCGGGACACCCCCCCGCCCAGGTCGACGCACCCGCCGGGGCGGCACCACGACCGCCCCGGCGTCACGCGACGTCAGTCCTCGAACGCCTCCGGCGCCGGGCAGGAACACACCAGGTTCCGGTCGCCGTACGCGCCGTCGACGCGCCGCACCGGAGGCCAGTACTTCCCGGCCCGCTCCACCCCGGCCGGATACGCGCCCACCGACCGTGGGTACGGGTGCGGCCACTCGTCGCCCGACACCATCGCCGCCGTGTGCGGAGCGTTGGCCAGGGGGTTGTCGCCGGCCGGCCACTCCCCCGAGGCCACCCGATCGATCTCCGCCCGGATGGCGATCATCGCGTCGCAGAACCGGTCCAGCTCGGCCAGGTCCTCACTCTCAGTGGGCTCCACCATCAGCGTCCCCGCCACCGGGAACGACATCGTCGGCGCGTGGAACCCGTAGTCGATCAGCCGCTTCGCCACGTCGTCCACGCTCACCCCGGTCGCCTTCGTCAGCGGCCGCAGGTCCAGGATGCACTCGTGCGCCACCAGGCCCTTGTTGCCCGCGTACAGCACCGGGAAGTGCCCACGCAGCCGCGCCGCCACGTAGTTCGCCGCCAGCACCGCCACGCCGGTGGCCCGCACCAGCCCCGCCGCGCCCATCATCCGCAGGTACGCCCACGGGATCGGCAGGATCCCCGCCGACCCGTACCGCGCCGCCGAGATCGCCGGCCGGCCGTCGACGTGCACGCCCAGCGGATCGCCCGGCAGGAACGGCGCCAGGTGCGCCCGCACCGCCACCGGACCCACCCCGGGACCGCCGCCGCCGTGCGGGATGCAGAACGTCTTGTGCAGGTTCAGGTGCGACACGTCCGCCCCGAACTTCCCCGGCTTGGCGAACCCGACCAGCGCGTTGAGGTTCGCCCCGTCGACGTACACCTGACCGCCGGCGTCGTGGACCTTCGCGCACAGCGACGCGATGCCCGTCTCGTACACCCCGTGCGTCGACGGATACGTCACCATGATCGCCGCGAGGGCGTCCCGATGCTTGTCGATCTTCGCGTCGAGGTCCACCAGGTCGATGTTGCCGCCGTCGTCGCAGCCCACCACGACGACCCGCATGCCCGCCATCACCGCGCTGGCGGCGTTGGTGCCGTGCGCCGACGACGGAATCAGACACACGTCCCGGTGCGCCTCACCCCGCTGGCGGTGGTACGCCCGGATCGCCAGCAGCCCCGCCAGCTCACCCTGCGAACCGGCGTTGGGCTGCACGCTGACCGCGTCGTAGCCGGTCACCTCCGCCAGCCACCCCTCCAACTGGGAGATCATCTCCCGGTAGCCGGTGGTCTGCGCGTCCGGCGCCAACGGGTGCACGTGCGCGAACTCCGGCCAGCTCACCGGCTCCATCTCGGTGGTGGCGTTGAGCTTCATCGTGCACGACCCGAGCGGGATCATCCCCCGGTCCAGGGCGTAGTCGAAGTCCGACAACCGCCGCAGGTAGCGCAGCATCGCCGTCTCCGAGTGGTGACTGCGGAACACCGCGTGGGTGAGGAAGTCCGACGTACGGGCCAGCGCCGCCGGCAACGCGCCGGTGACCGGCGCGTCCGCCACCGCCACCGGCCGCCCCGCCACGACGGCCCCGAACGCGTCGCACACCTTCCGCAGGTGCGCGGGGGTGGTCGTCTCGTCGCAGGACACCCCCACGTGCTCGGCGTCGACCAGCCGCAGGTTCACCCCCCGGGCCGCGGCGTCGGCGACCACCGCCTCGGCGCCGCCGGGCACCCGCACCAGGACGGTGTCGAAGAACGCCTCGTGCACCACCTCGACGCCGTCGACACCCCGCAGCGACGCCGCCAACCGCACCGCCATGTCATGGGTACGGCGGGCGATGCGCCGCAGCCCGTCCGGGCCGTGGTAGACGGCGTACATGCCGGCCATCACCGCCAGCAGCACCTGCGCGGTGCAGATGTTGCTGGTCGCCTTCTCCCGCCGGATGTGCTGCTCCCGGGTCTGCAACGCCAGCCGGTACGCCGGGTTGCCGTCCGCGTCACGCGACACCCCCACCAGCCGGCCCGGCAGCATCCGCTCCAGCCCCGCCCGCACCGCCAGGTAGCCGGCGTGCGGCCCACCGAAGCCCATCGGCACGCCGAAACGCTGGGTGGTGCCGGCGGCGATGTCGGCGCCGATCTCCCCCGGCGCGCGCAGCAGCGTCAGGGCCAGCAGGTCCGCCGCCACGGTCACCAACGCCCCGACCGCGTGCGCCGCCTCGACCAGCCCCGCCTGGTCACGCACCGCCCCCGACGCCCCCGGGTACTGCAGGTGCAGCCCGAAGAACTCCGCCGGCAACTCGTCGCGCCCGGTGTCGACGATCCGCACGTCGATGCCGAGGGGCTCGGCCCGGCTGGTGATCACCGCGATGGTCTGCGGCAGGGTGTCGGCGTCGACCACGTACACCGGGCTCCTGCTCTTCGACGCGCGGCGCGCGAGCGTCATCGCCTCCGCCGCGGCGGTGCCCTCGTCGAGCATCGACGCGTTCGCGGTGGCCAGCCCCGTCAGGTCCGTGACCATGGTCTGGAAGTTCAGCAGCGCCTCCAGCCGCCCCTGACTGATCTCCGGCTGGTACGGCGTGTAAGCCGTGTACCAGGCCGGGTCCTCCAGCACATTGCGGCGGATCACCGCCGGGGTGTGCGTGCCGTGGTAGCCCAACCCGATCATCGACACGGCCACCGTGTTGCGGGCCGCCAGGGCCCGCAGCTCCGCGAGAGCGTCGTGCTCGCTGGCCGGCTCCGGCAGCTCCAGGGTGCCGTGCCAGCGGATCACCTCGGGAATCGCCGCGTCCATCAGCTCTTCGACCGAGCCGTAGCCGACGGCCTCCAACATCCGGCGCTCGTCGTCCGGATCGGGGCCGATGTGGCGGGCGGCGAACTGCTCTGCGGTCATGGGCGGCACTCCCGGGGGGGCGAGGTCGACAGGTCGGCCTCCCCCTCTGTCGCGCCCGCGAGGCGCTCCACAGTGCCTGCCCACGAGGTCCTTTTGCCTGAGAGGTTCCGGGGAGGATTTGCCCCTTCGGCGCCGCCCGGGATGCTGCTGGGCGGTCTCTCCCACGTGGGTGCTGCCGGCATGGTCAACGCTACCAGCGCCGCACCGCCCACCGGAGGTCGTACCCCCGCCGGCGACGACCGTCGATGACCGGCCGGCCCCGCGCCCCGGCGGGCCGCTACCGGCCGACGCCCGCCAGCCCCGCTGCGTCGCCGGCCGTCCGGTCGGCCAGCGCCGGCAGCAGCCGCCCCAGCGGCGCGTCGACGGTCAACGCCGCATACCCGTCGCCCCGGGTCGGGCCCTGGTTGACGATCACCACCGGAATGCCCAGCTTCGCCGCGCGCACCACGAACCGGCGACCCGACATCACCGTCAACGACGAACCCAGCACCAGCAGCAGCCGCGCCCGCGCCACCAGCTCGAAACAACGCGACACCCGCGCCGCCGGCACCGTCTCCCCGAAGAACACCACGTCCGGCTTCAGCATGCCGCCCCGGCAGAACGTGCAGTCGACCGTACGGAACCGGGCCACCTCGTCGTCGGCGAGATCCACGTCACCGTCCGGGTTGACCGCCGCGGCCCGCGCGTCGAAGCCCGGGTTCGCCTCCCGCAGCCGCCGGTCCAACTCCTCCCGCGACGTCCGGTTACCGCAGCCCAGGCACACCACCTCGTCGAGGCGGCCGTGCAACTCCACCACCTGCGGGCTGCCCGCGGCGGTGTGCAGCCCGTCCACGTTCTGCGTGATGATCCCCTCAACCAGCCCGCCGGCCTGCAGCCGCGCCACCGCCCGGTGCCCCTCGTTCGGGGCCGCCCGCGCGATCACCCGCCACCCCAGATGGCTGCGCGCCCAGTAGCGCCGCCGCGCCTGCGCGTCGCGCGTGAACGCCTGGTACGTCATCGGGGTGTGCCGCCGCGCCACGCCGCTGGGCCCCCGGTAGTCCGGGATGCCCGACTCGGTGGACAGGCCCGCCCCGCTCAACACCACGACCCCACCGCCGGCCACCAGGCCGGCCAGCGCGTCGACCGTCTCCGTCACCCGTCCATGCTGCCTCAGGCAACCACCCGACGGCGAACACGGCCCGCACACCGATCCACCGGCACCGGCAGCGCCGTCCGGGCGCGCCGCACCCCGACGGCGGTTAGGTTGGCGGTATGCGCGTCGTCATCGCCGGAGGACACGGCAAGATCGCCCAGCTGACCCACCGCGAACTCGCCGGACGCGGCGACACCGCCGTCGGGCTGATCCGCAACCCCGACCACTCCGCCGCCCTGCGTGCCGCCGGCGCCCAGCCCGTCGTGGCCGACCTCGAACACGTCGGCGCCGACGAACTCGCCGCCCACCTCGCCGACGCCGACGCCGTCCTCTTCGCTGCCGGCGCCGGCCCCGGCAGCGGCGCCGCCCGCAAGGACACCGTCGACCGGGCCGGCGCCGTCCTGCTCGCCGACGCCGCGCAACGCGCCGACGTCCGCCGCTACCTGCTGCTGTCCTCGATGGGTGTGGAAGGCGAACCACCCGCCGGCACCGACGAGGTGTTCGCGGCGTACCTGCGCGCCAAGAAGGCCGCCGAGGACGACCTGACCGGCCGCGACCTCGACTGGACGATCCTGCGACCCGGCCGGCTCACCGACGACGCGCCCACCGGGCGGATCACCCTCGCCCGACACGCCCCCTCGGGCGCCGTGACCCGCACCGACGTCGCCCGCGTCCTCGTCGCCCTGCTCCACCACCCGCACAGCGCCGGCGCGATCCTGGAACTCGTCGGCGGCAACACCCCCATCGCCGACGCCGTCGCCGCCGTCGACCGGCACTGACCCGCCTCCCGGCGGGCCGGCGACGCCGCTACTCGCCGAGCACGGCACGCAGCTGCGCGCCGACCGCCCCGGCCGCCTCCGCGTCGGAGCGCAACTGCGCCGACTGCTCCGACAGGTACGCCTGCCACCGGCTCAGGTGCTGCTGCGCCGCCGCCACCGCCGCCACCAACGCCGCCTGCCGGCCCTCCAGCTCCCGCACCTGCCGCCGCAGCTCCTCGCCCCCCGCCCCCGACGGGCCGGCGACACCCCCGGCCAGCACGTGCGCCTCGGCGATGATCTCATCGGCCTGCCGCCGCGCCTCCGCGATGATCTCCGCGCCCTCCGCGCTGGCCTCACCGATCGTCCGGTTCGCCTCGTCCTGCGCCCGCACCGCCAACTCGATCACCATCGGATCCGGGCCCTGCGGGGCGGTGCTGGGCAACGCGCCGTGGCGCAACATCTCCACCTGCCGCGCCAGGGCCTCGTTCTCCCGCCGCAGCCGGTCCACCTCACCACCCAGCAACGCCACCCGCTCGTCCGCCGACCGGGCCAGGCCGGCGACCTCTTCGGCCGACAGCCACCGGCTGCCCCGGAACCGGCGCGCCTCCAGCGCGGCCACGGCCCGGGTCAGCTCACCGTGCGGATCGACGACCACCCGGTCGCCGTGGTCGATGCTCATCGCGCACCTGTCCAACTCAAGTCGCGCGGTGCGGCGGGAGCCGCAGCGGTCCAAGTCAAATCGGACCGTGCGGCGGCAGCCGCGCTCGCCAGGGGTGGGTAGAGGGAGTGATCGTAACTTTCGGTCAGGATCCGCTCCGGCGTCACCCCCGACGCCGCCAGGGCGCTGATCGTCTCCCGGGTCATCTCCGGGCTGCCGCACACGAGCACCTCGGTGTCCCGCCACGGACCCAACCGCGCCGCGGTGTGACCGGCCGTACCGATGGCACCCTGCCACTGCCAGCCGCTCTCCACCGTCGGTACGTACCGCAGCCACCCACCGACCTCACCGGACTGCCACGACCCCGCCGGCGGCATCGCCGCCAACTCCCGCAACGCCCGGTCGTCGTACAGGTCGTCGGGCGTCTTGCCGCCCACCACCAGAGTCGTCGGACGCCCCGGCCCCCGCTGCAACGCCTCCACCACCGCCCGCAACGGCGCCAGCCCGGTGCCCCCGGCCACCAGCAGCAGCGGCAGATGCGGCGACCGGTCGTACGACGCCAACGCCTCACCCACCGGCAACCCCAACAGCAACTGGTCGCCCTCACGGACCTTGCGCACCAGGTGGGTGGAGAACCGTCCCGTGGCGCGGACGTGGAACTCGATCGTCCCGTCCGGCCGTGGCGCGTTCGCCGGCGACAGATAACGCCACGTCCGCAACTGCGGCACCTGCACCGGCAACGACTGCCCCGGCAGGTACTCGCACAGATAGTTCGGGCGGACCGTGAACACGCACACGTCGGACCGCCGCCTCTGCACCCTCAGCACCTCCGCCTCCCAGTACGGCGGCGACGACCGCACCGCCTCCGCCGCACCGGTCAGCATCAACCGCGCCACCAACTCGTACGCCGCGGCCCACTCCGCGCGCAGCGCCGGCGTCCACCGTGGCCCGAGGAACCGCTCCAACGTCAACAGCAACGCCTGCCCGACCTGGCTGTAGTGCCACTCCGCCATTGGCACCGGCCGACCCTGCCGGTCCTCCCCCCGGAACCGGCGGTGGTCAGCGCCCAACCGCTGCGCGAACGACGTCACCACCCGCTCGTCGTCGATGTGGGTGATGACGTGCCCCAACGCCGCGAGCAACTTGTCCTGCTGGTACTCCATGTTGGTCGGGAACATCGTGCGGACCTCGGGCGCGATCACGAACAACGTCGCGTAGAAGTGCTTCGCCGCCTCCGGACCGGCCACGCAGAACTGGGCCCAACTCTGGCGTAACGCCGCGACATCCATGCCTCAGCCCTCCTGCCGGCGAGCGGCGTCATGACGCTGCCGCAGGGTCGGCTGCGACACGCCCGACGCCCCGTACGCACGGTCCGCCTGCCACAGGTTCGGGTTCGGGATCCCCTCGTCGTAGTAGCGGTGGTGCACGGCATGCAACGCCGCCCACCCCACACTGCCGTTGAGCCACGACCAGTCACCATGCACCGGCCGACCCGCCCGCTCCTCGAACTCGCAGAACCTCATGAACTGCTCCGACTCGGTGTGCGGATCCGACACCCGCACACCGGCCAGCCGGAACGAGTGCAACACCGCCTGGTTGATCACCAACACGGCGTGCTCGCGCCACAGGTTGTCCTCGCGGGAGGTGTCCAACCCCAGCCCCCGGGCCACCGGCAGCAACTGGTCGTAGCGCCCCCGGTCACCCATGTTGCGGGTACCGATCTCGTCACTCAAGTAGTGACCGTTGAAGGGGGCACAGCCGTAGTCCACCCCACCGATCCGCAAGCGCATGTTGCTGATCACCGGCAGGGCATGCCAGCGCAGCCGCAGATCCTCGAACCACGGATACTCCGGATGCACCAGGGCCACCTCCCGAACGAGGTCCCGGGATACCTCCACCACCGTCGGATCCTCGTACGCCGTCTCGATCACCCAGGGCAGCAGGTCGAACCGGCCCGCTACCGCCGGCGGACGCCACCCCAGACGCCGCGCCGCATCGGTCATATCCACCTGCGCCGGATCACCCCGCACCGACCCGTCGGCCGTCCGATACCCGCAGTACCGGATCAACTGGTCGTTCCAGATCCGCGCCCGCGGGCCCACCCCCGGCCGGTCGGGCGCGAACACCGTCATCACCGACTGGATCCGCCCACCGTTGTCCGCGACCGTTAGGTGCTGCGCCAACTCCTGCGCGATGCCCGCCACCGTCGTCACCCCGCGCCGGTCCCGGACCTTCAGCCCTGCCCACCGGACCCGCCCCACGCAACGCACCGACTGCCGCCACGCGACCTTCGCCCCGTACGTCAACTCCTCCGTGGTGTGCCGGTAGGTGCCGGTCAGGGCGATCTCCTCCCGGACCTGCGCGATCCGCCCGATCACGCCCGGCAGCCGTCGCTCCGCGTGGTAAAGCTGCAAGAACTCGACCGCCTCCGCCGCGACGTCCTCCACCAGGGACTCCTGCGGCCGGGAGGCACGAGCCACCGGACAGCCCGACGCGTCGCCGTCCGCGGCACGCTCACCGGCACCCAAGATCATTGCGTCGACGTGATAGTCAGTCTGCACTCTCGTTCAAATCCGTTCCTCGGGCAGGCGTCGCCATCGCCTTCTACGTGGTCCGTACGGGTTCGCCGAACCGCCCCCGGCACATCACCAGGGGTGATATGCACGCAGAAGATCGTGAACGCCGCACACAGGATTCACGGTGACGCAATGACTGTCAACAAGGCGACTCATGCCCAAGGCGTCCACTGCGGACATTTGCCGCTGGAAATGGCCAGAATGGACATCCCCGCAACGGCCTCTGATCCCCCGGGCGCCGACGAAGGGCCAACCCGGTCAGCCTCTGGAGATCAACCAGCCCGGCGCCGCGCCCGACGCGCCGCCAACTCGTCACCCACCGCCTCCGCCGCCACCTGCGGCTCCACCGACGTCGCCGGCTCAGACGGCAGGTGCGACAGAGAACCCTGGATCTCCTTGAACGCCCCACCGATCGCGATACCGAACACACCCTGGCCACCCTGCAACAGGTCGACCACCTCCTCCGGCGACCGGCACTCATACACGGTCGTGCCGTCGGAGATCAACGTGATGCCCGCCAGGTCCGCCACCCCACGGGAACGCAGCGCCTCGATCGCCTTGCGGATGTTCTGCAACGACACCCCGGCGTCCAGCAGCCGCTTCACCACCTTCAGGACCACCAGGTCCCGGAACGAATACAACCGCTGCGTGCCCGAACCCGAAGCGTCGCGCACACTCGGCACCACCAACCCGGTACGGGCCCAGTAGTCCAACTGCCGGTAGCTGATCCCCACCGCATGGCAGGCCGTCACACCCCGGTAGCCCACGGCACCGTCACCCTCGGTCGCCCACCCCGGCGGCGCCACACCCGGCTCGTCCAGCTTCGTACCCGGATCGGGATCTCGCGGCTCGTGCATCCGGACAACCTCCCCGCCAGTGCGGTGACACGTCGTTTCCGGGACGTGCACCCCTCGACACGGCAACCCTATAGCCGCCTTGAAGAATTGCCCCGCAGAAGCCGCCGCGACACGCCGCGACACGACAACGAAGATCACCCACAGCACTGGGACATCACCGAACGTGACATCCCGAAGAAGACCGGACTCAGCCGGCGAAGTCCTCCGGACGCACCTGGTCCAGGAACTCGCGGAACTTCTCCACCTCGTCCTCCTGCTCGTCCGGGATCACGATCCCCGCCTCGCTGAGGACCTCCTCCGCACAACGAATCGGCGCACCGACCCGCAACGCCAGGGCGATGGAATCACTCGGCCGGGCCGACACCCGCACCCCGTCCCCGAGCAACAGATCGGCGTAGAAGACGTTCTCCTTCAACTCGGTGATCTCCACCGCCTGCAACGGCGCCTTCAACGCCGCCAACACGTCCCGCAGAAGATCGTGGGTCAGCGGCCGGGCCGGCTTGACCCCCTGCTGCTCGTAGGCGATCGCCGTCGCCTCGACCGCACCGATCCAGATCGGCAGATAGCGGTCCCCCTCGACCTCCCTGAGCAGGACGATCGGCTGGTTGCTGGGCAGCTCCACCCGAACTCCGACCACGCTCAGCTCGCGCACCGCCGCCTCCGTGTCGTTGTCACCTACGCCGCACCGCGCCCTTCCCTGCACGGTACACGGACCGCGACACGGCCGTCCCATGCGCTACCCGCACACGCCCGCGCCAGAAAGGGGTTACCCCGGCAAGCCTACGACACGCTTCCCGGGGAAGATCTTTCCGCACGGCCCCCGCCGGATCACCGACCCAACGTCGACCGCAACCCCACCCGCACCAACGCCGCATGCAGCTGCTGCGACAGCGCCACCAACTCCCGCGCCGTCTCCGCCGCCCGCGCCCGCGCCGCCGGATCACTCTGCCGCGCCAACGGCGTCAACAACTGCGCGAACAGACCGGCCTCCCGATCCGCCGCCGTACGGAACGCCCGCAGATGCCGCGGCTCCAACCCGTACGCCGCCAGACCCGCCACCGCCCGCGCAATGATCAACGCGTCGTCGTCGTACCAACCCGGCGGATCCGACACCACCACACCGAGGCGCTCCAACTCGCCCAGCGTCGACTCGTCGATCCCGCTGCGCGCCACCAGATCCAGCCGGCCGAGCCGCACCTGCGGCGACCCGACCGGCTCCTCCGGCACCCGCCCCGGAACCTCACCGTCCGGACCCACCGCCACCAACGTCGGCCGCTGCCGACCCGGCGACTCCCCGGACGCGTCCCACTGCGCCAACTGGTCACGGATCACCCGCAACGGCAGATACTGGTCCCGCTGCGCGGTCAGCACGAACCGCAACCGCGCCACATCGTCCCAGCTGTACTTCCGGTAACCCGCCGCCGTCCGCTGCGGCTCCACCAGGCCCTCGGCCTCGAGGAACCGCAACTTCGAGATGGTCACGTCCGGGAAATCGACCCGCAGCTGACCCAGCACCTCACCGATACTCATCAGCGGGCGCGCACGGGCCGCCTCGGGCGGCGTGGAGGCCGCAGGCTCGTTCACCCCCGGCCGGCCCCCTCCTCGGGACGCGGACCGGCGATGAACACCACCCGGAACTTGCCGATCTGCACCTCGTCACCATTGCTCAACGTGGCCGCCTCGACCCGCTCCCGGTTCACGTACGTGCCGTTCAGGCTCCCCACGTCCCGCACCGTGAACGTCCCACCGTCACGGTGGAACTCGGCGTGCCGCCGCGACACCGTCACGTCGTCGAGGAAGATGTCACTGTCCGGGTGACGGCCACTGGTCGTCACATCGTGATCCAACAGGAACCGGGCACCCGCATTCGGACCCCGGCGAACCACCAGCAGCGCCATACCCGGCGGCAACGAACCGGACATCCGGCTCGGCACCACATCGGTGTCCGGCCCCTCCAGCACTTCGTCGAGCGAACCGAGATTGAGCGTCGAAGTGACGTCGAGTGGGGGGAACTCGTCGTCTGGGCGCGTCATGGGACCACCTCACGGATCTGTTCGGTCGGCGTCGGGTAATGGCGGGTCTGGCCGCCGGGCAGTGCAACACCCGGCGGCTGGCTCCCCGTGCCCGGAAAGGCAATTCCGCAACGCTGAACTATGGGTTCTCGGTCGACTGGGCGAGCCTAGCCAGCGCCGAAATGCAGGGCAACCGGACGCGCGGAACACCCGCGACGCCCGAAGGGGACGCACTCAGCTCTCGGTGAGCTCACGATACGCGTCCGCGGACAGCAGACCATCGACCGCCGCCGGATCGTCCGGGGTGATCTCCAACAACCAACCCGCACCGTACGGATCAGTGTTGATCACCTCAGGGGTGTCGCCGAGCGCCTCGTTGCGCGCCGCCACCGTACCGCTGAGCGGGGCGTAGATCTCCGACACGCTCTTCGTCGACTCGATCTCACCCAACGACTCACCGGCCGCCACCACCACACCCGCATCGGGCAGCTGGACATACACGATGTCACCCAGGGCGTCCTGCGCGAAGTGCGTGATGCCGACCCGGACAGTGCCGCCGCCGTCACCCGCCACCCACTCGTGCTCGACGGTATACCGCAGATCCTCAGGAATCACCAGACGCGTCCTTCATCCATCGGCGCACCGGAAACCCGGTGCGGGCCGCGCCGGTCAGGAGACCGGACGGGCGTGTTCCAGCTTGATCGGCGCGTGCAGCGCCGAAACCTCGGCAGCCTCACGATCCTCGACGATCAACTTACCGCCGTCACCCGTCACCGACGCCACCACCCCGCCGGGAATGTTCAAGGCCGTACGCATCGTCGCCGGATCACCGATCACCGTGATCGTGAACGGACCCGTCAACCGACGCCCGTCCACCACCAACGACCCGCCCTCCCCGTCCAGGAAGAACGTCGACGCGATGATCCGCACCGTCGCCCGGTCACCACCGGAGATCTGCATCGCCTCCGCGCCCGCGCCCCGCAACTCCTGCACCGCGTCCAACACCCGCGACGCCGAGATCGGCTTCTCACCCGCCTCGAACCGCACCGACAACCCCGGCCCCGTCGCCGGCAACGTCCCCGCCAGGATCCCCAACTCGTCGGCCCGCCGCGTCGCCTCCTCCAACGCCGCCTGCCGCCCCTGCTGACCCGAACGCAACTGCCGCTGACTCTCCTCCAGCGTCGCGATGTCCTGCCGCAGCCGGACCTCCCGCGAGTTCAGGTCGTACAGGATCCGCACCAGATCCTCCTGCCGCGTAGCCGCCACCGTCGGATCCGTCGACGTCGACTTGAACTGCACCACCAGGGTGAACCCCAGCAACGCCAACAGCGCCGCGATCATCACCCCGGCCGAACTCACCCGCCGCCGCGGCCTCCCGCCGTCCCCGGCCACCGCCGGCGCGGGTGGGGTGGCGCCGGCGGTGGCCCGGCTCAGCTCCACCGTCACGCCGTCGTCGGGCTCCCCCACCGCCGGCTCCTGCACAGGCGGCTCCACCGGCGGCGCCGACCGCTCCGGCGCCAACGGGCTCAACTCGTCCGGATCCGGCGCGTCCGGCCGGGGATCGGGCGCCCCCGCCGGACCCGACGGCCGCCCCGGACCCGCCGGCTGCGGCCAACCCGTGCCCGTCTCGGTGTGCTCGTCGCTGCTCATCGCCACCAACCTACGCCCGGAACAGGTGCCGACGGATCGCCGCCACGTTTCCGAAGATGCGCACCCCGAGCACGACCACCACGCCGGTGGAGAGCTGACCGCCCACCCCCAACTGGTCACCCAGATACACGATCAGACCCGCCACCAGCACGTTCGAAATGAACGACACCACGAACTGCTTGTCGTCGAAGATCCGGTCGAGCTTCGCCCGCACCCCGCCGAACACCGCGTCCAACGCGGCCACCACCGCGATCGGCAGGTACGGCTGCAACGCCGTGGGAACCGTGGGGTCGAGCCACACCCCGAGGACCACACCGGCGAGCAACGCCAGCACCGCGATCATCGACCACCTCCGGAGGGGCTGGGAGACGTCCTCGAACCGCTCGGCCCAGGACTGACGGAACGGTCGGCCCCCGACGGCGACGGCGTCGGACTCACCGAGGGCTGCGCGTAGCGTAGCCGCGGGTCCGGAGCGGCCGGCAGGGTGAGGTCCTCCGCCTCCCGCACCCCGAACGACAACCCGGTGTCCTCGGCCACCTTCCGCATCGTCAACGCGCTGCGGCTGTCCTCGTACCGGTCCCGCATCGACCCCGGACCGATCGCCGACACCTCGTACGGCCCCGTCACCGGCCGGAAGTCCACCAGGATCGCCTGCCCCGCCGAACGGATCGTCGACATCGCCGTCAACCGCTGACCGTTGATCGCGATCGCCTCAGCCCCCGCCGCCCACAGGTCGTTGGCCACACCCTGCAGATCGCTGTAGATCACCCGGGACGGCCCCACGTCCGCGCCCGTCACCGCGTCCTGGTTCTGCGGCGCGTCCGCCAGGCGCACCACCACGCCGTCACCGCGTACCCGCCCCAGGCCGGTGCCCGCCTCCAGGTTGTGCAACCGCGCCGCCTCCGAGCCGCCCAGCGCCGCCGCCCGCTGCCGCGCCACCTCCGCCCGCAGCTCGTCGGCCCGCACCGACAACCGGTCCGTCTCGGTCTCCCGCTGCTTGATCTGCTCGACCAGGCCGGACCTGGCCTGGCTGCGCCCCGGCTCAGCCTCCAGCGTCTGCCGGTACGCCACCGCGAACAGGAAACCCAGTAGCAGCGCCACCACCACGGTGACGGAACGCGCCGACCACCGCCGCCACCTCGGCGACGGCGTCTGCCGCTCCCGACGCCGGGCCGCCGCGTCGGCGTAGCCGGGGTCCAGCGGATTGCGGAACAGCTCGGTGAGGAAGTCCGGGGCGTACACCCGGTCGCCACGGCCCCGGCCGTCGCCCGGCGTGCCCGTCATGCCGGCGCTCCCCCGGCCCGAACCGCCCTGACCAGCCGGCCGGCCTGCACGACGTAGAGCGCGCCGGCCACCCAGTAGAGCACCAGGCCCCACCAGGCCAGGCCCCAGCCGATCGCCCCGGCCACGGTCGCCGCACCCGGCACCGCCGCGGCGAGCAGCAGGACCGGGAAGGCGGCCAGCAGCAGGAAGGTCGCGGTCTTGCCCACGTAGTGCACCGGCGGCGGGCCGTACCCGTGCCGGCGCAGCACCGCCAGCGAGCCGAGCAGGAGCAACTCCCGGGCCAGCAGCGCCGCGGTGAACTGCCAGGGCACCACGTCGCGGGCGGTGAAGCCGAGCAGGGTGGCGAGGATGTAGAGCCGGTCGGCGAGCGGGTCGAGCAACTCCCCCAGCCGGCTGACCTGGTGCATCCGGCGTGCGACCCAGCCGTCCACCCAGTCCGTGGTGCCGCCGATGGCCAGCACCACGAGCGCGGCCACGTCGGCGTGCGCGACGAGCAGCAGGTAGAGGAAGAGCGGCACGCCGAGCAACCGGACGAAGCTGATGACGTTCGGCAGCGTGAGGATCCGGTCGCCGACGGCCGATCCGCTCGTGCCGGCGGTGGCCCCCGGGTGCTCTTCCCGAGCCGGCGGACGCGACACCGAACCTCCTCCGCGGCACGCTCCGCCGCCCGGCCGAGGACCGGCGGCGCGGAGAACGTGGGCGCTGTCGGGCCGGCTGCCGCCGGCGTCCCCTGCGGTCCCGTGTACGGGACCTTCGCCTGACATCGGCCCGCGATCGTCACGATCACGGGCCGGCTGCGCTGCCACTATATCGGGCCCTTGGCGCCGCCTCCGGCCTCAGGCGGCCGGCTTCGTCGACGGTGGTGTCGTCGCGTGTGATGTGTCACCACCCGTAAGGCATCCTAGGACACTAGTGGAGCGGGTTGGGACGGCGTGTACGGAGGCAGGCGACCCTCAGGCGGTGCGGGCCTGGGAGCTCGCCGGGGACTCGGTCGGGGCGGCGGTGGCCGCCCGCTCGAAGGCCGTCAACGCCAGCAGCAGCTCGTGCTGCGCGCGACCGGGCATCCGGTCCAGCACGGCCTGCACCGCCCGGTGCCGGCGCTCCTGAAGCTCGCGCAGCAGCGCCTCGGCGGCGGCCGTCGGCATCAGCCGCACCTCCCGCCGGTCGCGGGGATCGGGCACCCGGCGCAGCAGCCCGGTGGCCTCCAACCGGTCGCAGAGCCGGCTCGCCGAGGACGGCACGACGTCCAGCAACTCGGCCAGGCCGTTGACGTTGGTCTCCGGCCGGCCACTGATCAGCGACAGCACGCGCAGCTGCGTCGGGGAGACGGCCATCTGGTGCCGGGGCACCGCCGAGTCGAGCACACCGACGAGCGCCTCGGCGGCGGCGTCGATCGCCGCGGCGAGATTCGGAGGTCGCTCCACCCGGTGTCCCCTGCGATCGTCCCGCTCGTGCCCTGCCGGTGCGACGACGGCTCTCACCCGTCGCCCCGCCCGGCGGAACCACGCCAGTCCAGGCAGACGACGACGGCGTCGTCGCGCAAGTCGGCGTCCGCGTGCCAGGCGTGCAGTTCGCGCATCACCGTACCAACTGCTTCCGCCGGCGGTTGCAGCCGCGTGGACCGCATCGCCCGCGCCATCGTCCGCTCGCCGTACGCCCCGCGGTCACCGGGGTCGGCGGCCCACACCCCGTCGCTGACCACGAACAGCCGGTCTCCCGGTTCCAGCGCGAACTCCTGCACGTCGTAGCGGGCCTCGGCGAACATGCCCAGCGGCAGCTGCTGCTCCAGATCGATGGGCGTCACCGTGCCGCCGCGTACCCGCAGCAGGTGCGGGGAGCCGGCGTCCACCGCCCGCACCCGGCCGGTGGCGGTGTCCAGTTCGAGGAGCAGCGTGGCCACGTACCGGCGACCACGGTGCTGGTAGAAGACCGTGTCGGAGGCCAACTCGGCCTGCTCCACGATGCTGCCTCCGGAGCGCCGGGCGTTGCGCAGCGCGTTGACGGTGACGGCGGTCAGCAGCGACGCCGACAGTCCGATGCCGGCGCCGTTGAGCACCGTCACGGTGAGCCGGTCGTCGTCCACGGACCAGTCGAAGTGGTCCCCGCCGACCGTGTACGCCGGTTCCAACTGGCCGGCGAGTTCGAACGCCGCGTGGCTCACGCCGCGACCAGGCAGCAGTTCCCACTGCATCTCGGCGGCCATGCTGAGTCGCTCCCGCCGGCGGACCCGACGGTACCGGTCGGTCTCCCGGTCCGCCGCGCGCAGCACGACGGCCAGCTCGCCGGCGATGTCCGCGGCCCGCTCCACGACGTCCGGGTCGAGCGGGCCGGGCAGCTCGACCAGGAGCACGCCCAGCCGCTCCCCCCACACCGACAGCGGCAGGTAGAGCCGGCACCGGCCCTCGTCGGTGTCGGTGACCGGCTGCTGGCTGCTGAAGCAGCGCTGCGCCACGTCATGGCAGGCGAGGAAGCCGCCGCCGGAGAGGTCCACGTCGAGCACCGGCCAGAGCCCGGTGATCCGGTAGTCGGCGATGAACACGTCCGTTCGCGAGGCGCCCAGGGCGGACCGGATAACCTGGTCCGCCGCCTCCACCACCTGGTCGGGCGGGGCCGAACGAAGCGCACGCGAGACCTGGCCCGGTGCCTCCAACATGATCATCCTCCGGAAGCTTGCCGTAGGGCAAGCATCATACGGAGCCCTCTCCCCCACCCTCCGGGCGGGCGGGCGCCCGCCGCCGTGCGCCCGCACCCGGCTCGGGGCGCGGCGCCCGGCTTCCCGCCTCAGGCGGCACCGGCGGCAGCCAGCCGGGTACAGCGGGGGCAGCGGCGGGCAGGCGGCCACCAGGTTGCTCGGGGGCAGCCGCGCGCACAGGCGACTGCCCGGTTGCTGCGGCGGCAGGCGGCGACCGGCGCCCAAGCGGCCGGTGTCCAGGCGGCGACCCGGGTGCCGCGGTGACGGCCGGTCAGGACGGCAGGCCGCACATGCCTACCTCGCCGTCCGAAGGCGTCAGCACACCGGGGAGTGGACGGCGATCCCGCCGTGGAAGGCGTCGGGCACCTGCGCGGGCGGGCCGTCCGGCCGCCACCGGGTGATCGGGACGATGCCGTCCTCGGTGGGCGTCCAGCGGCCCAGCAGCGGCACGAACGCGGCCGGCGGGCGCATCCGGAACGCCGGGCCCATCATCGCGAGGGCCGCCGGGTAGCCGGCCAGTTCCTCCGTGTCGAAGTCGACGGCGAGCAGGCTGCCCGGTGCGGTGGCCCCGTAGAGCTCGTCGAGGGTGCGGGCCAGCGTCTCGTCGTCGAGGAACGCGGCCAGACCGAGGAAGACCACGCCGACCGGTCGCCTCCCCCACCCCGGCACGAACCGGTGCAGCTGGGCGCGGTCGACCGTGCCGATGTCGGTGGCGTCGCCGTAGCCGTAGCCGGCCCGGTCGCTGCCGGCCAGCAGGCGCTGGCCGAGGCGGATGGTGACCGGGTCGACGTCGGTGTAGAGGACGGTGGCCTCCGGGGCGACCTCGTGCACGTTGCCCATGGTGGGCACCCCGGCGCCGAAGACGAGGAAGCTGTCGACCCCCCGCGCGGCCATCGCCCGGACCGCCCGGCCGAGAAACGCGCGCAGCTCGCGGAAGACCGGCTCGCACGGCCCGTACGCCTGCTCGAAGTCGCGGGCAGCCGCCACGTCGACCGGGAAGTGGTGCTCCCCGCCGAGCCAGAAGTCGATCATCCGCGCGGTGCTCGGCTGGTCCGGCTCAACCATCGACGACGCTCCCTCCCCGGTGGGCGTGGACAGCGTACCCACCCGTCGGCCTGCGCGGTATCGGCCCGCCGACGGGCTCCCGGCCGCGATACTGGCCGGGAACCGGCGGGAGGTGGGCGGTGAACTCGGCGAACGGCGCGGCGGTGGTCGTCGGCGCGGACGGCTCGGACTCGTCGCTGCGCGCCGTGCGGCTCGCCGCCGTCGAGGCGGCCCGCCGGCACCGGCCACTGCGGATCGTGCACGCCTTCATCTGGCCCCTGCTGCGCGTGCCGGTCGACGCCCCCGCCGCCGGCCCGCCCGGCGCCGGCCTGCGGCACCAGGCGGAGCAGGTCGTCGCCGCCGCCACGGACGAGGCCGAGGCGACGGTGCCCGGGCTGCGGATCTCCGGCGAGATCATCGACGGCGAGGCAGCCGCGGTGCTGCTCGGCGAGTCGCCGGCCGCCGCGATGATCGTGCTCGGCGACCGGGGGCTCGGCGGCTTCTCCGCCCTGGTGGTGAAGTCCGTCGCGGTGCAGGTCGCCGCGTACGCCGACTGTCCCGTGCTGGTCGCCCGGGGCACCGACCACCCCAACGGGGCCGTCGTCGTCGGCGTGGACGGCTCCGAGACGGCCCGGCTCGCCGCGGAGTTCGCCATGGAGGAGGCGTCGGTGCGCGGCGCGGCGCTGGTCGCGTTGCACGCCTACCGGCATCCGACCTCCACCGGCCCCGGCGACATGCGACCACTGGTGTACGACGACGCCGAGCTGCGTTCCGAGGAGGAGCGGGTGGTCGCCGAGTCGCTGGCGGGGCTCACGCAGCGGTGGCCGGACGTGCCGGTCAGCCGGGAGACGACGCGGGGCCGCCCCACCACCGTGCTCGCCGAGGCGTCCCGGCGGGCCCAGCTGCTGGTGGTCGGCCGGCAGGGACGCGGCGAGCTGACCGGGCTGCTGCTGGGCTCGGTGAGCCAGTCGCTGCTGCACCACGCCGACTGCCCGGTCGCGGTGGTCCGCGCGCCGCGCTGAGCCGGCACCGCGCCGGACCGGTCGCGGGGTTGGTCCCCGCGCAGGCGGGTAGACGAGCGCGGTACGCCAACGGCGACGACGACCGGAGGAGGCAGTGATGCCAGGACCACGGCCGGGCAGCAACGCGTACGACAAGCAGCGGGCACGCATCCGGAACGCGATCGACGATTCGGGACGACGGGTGCCGGACGACAAGGCCAACGACGTGGCCAACCGGATCCTGCAGTCCGACCGGGGACAGCGGGGGGTCGTCCGCGGCGAGCGGGTCTACGGCCCCAAGGGCGAGCGCGAACCGGGCGACCCCAGGTGAGGGCGACGAACCTGGCCGACGGGGCGATCGCCGGCGCGGTCGGTAGCGCCGCCCTGAACATGGTCAGCTACCTCGACATGGTGCTGAGGGCGCGGCCGGCGAGCAGCACCCCGGAGGAGACCGCCGGGCGGGTCGCCCAGGTGGCGCACGTCGACCTGGGGCCCGAGGACCGGGCGGCCAACCGCCGCTCGGGCCTCGGGCCCCTGCTCGGCTACGGCATCGGCGTGGCGGCGGGCGTCGGGTACGCCCTGCTCGCCCGGGGCCGGCGGATGCCGCTGCCGCTGGCCGCCGCGGTGCTCGGCGGCACCGTCATGACGATGTCCGACGGGTCGATGACCGTGCTGGGCGTGACCGATCCGCGCACCTGGCGGCGGTCGGACTGGCTGGCCGACCTCGTGCCGCACCTCGCATACGGCGTGGCGGCCGCAGCCACCTGGAACCGGCTGCGGCCGTCCGTCGCGGGCCGGAGCTGCTAGCCCCTGGCGCTCTCGTCGTCGGCGACCGGCTCCGTGGCCGGGCCGTACGGCGACACCTGCCCCCGGGGCACCGGGCGCCCCTCGTCGCCGTGCGACGAGCCGCGGTTGCGCGGGTGTCCCGCGGGGTTGGGGCCCTTGCTGTCCTGGCTGGTGGCGCCCTTGTTGTTGCGGCGGAACTCCTCCTGCTGCGGATTCACCACGGGTTTCTCCTTCCGGGGTCCGGGCGTGTCCGACGTCGGTTACCCGTCCGCCCCGGCGGCATACCCGCCGGGGCGGACGGTCGCAGGGGTGGCCGGGC
This sequence comes from Micromonospora sp. CNZ303, assembly GCF_004345505.1. Lineage (NCBI taxonomy): Bacteria > Bacillati > Actinomycetota > Actinomycetes > Micromonosporales > Micromonosporaceae > Micromonospora > Micromonospora sp. CNZ303. The sequence goes on from NZ_SLVT01000012.1 coordinate 206,226, forward strand.
ACTGGGCGGGTACACCCCGAGGATGGGCGACGACCGGAGGGTGGCGCGGGTCCTGCTGGAGCGGCGGGGCCGCACGTACGCCGAGGAGGCGGGCATCACGCTCGCCGACCGGCCCGCCCCGCTCTACCAGCTGCTGGTGCTCGCCACGCTGCTGAGCACCCGGATCCGGGCCCGGGTGGCCGTGGCGGCCGCCCGCGAACTCTTCGCCGCCGGTTACCGGACCCCGCAGGCGATGGAGGCGGCGAGCTGGCAGGACCGGGTCGACGCGCTGGGTCGGGGCCACTATCGCCGCTACGACGAGCGGACCTCGACGATGCTCGGCACCGGCGCCCGGCTGTGCCTGGACCGCTGGCGGGGCGACCTGCGCCGGCTGCACCGCGACGGCGGCGGTGAACCGGCCGGGCTGCGCCGGCTGCTGACCGAGTTCCCCGGCATCGGCCCCACCGGCGCCGACATCTTCCTGCGCGAGGCGCAGGTGGCCTGGGCCGACCTGCGCCCGTACGCCGACCGGCGGGCCCTGGCGGGCGCGAAACGCCTCGGCCTGCCCGGCTCGGCGGACCGGCTGGCCGGGCTGGTCGACCCGGGCGACTTCGGCCGGCTCGCCTCGGCGCTGGTCCGGGTGGCCCTCGGCGAGGAGTCCGCCGGGGAGGTCACCCGCGCCGCCGCCGCGTGAGCGGGCTACTTGGCCGTCTTGTCGCCCGGCTTCGTCAGGTGCCACACCAGCAGCGCCGCCAGCAGCGCGAGCACGACGAGGCCGCCGGAGACGCCTCGGCCGTCCTCCTCGCTGCGGCCGGTGGTGCCGAAGTAGATCACCGCGAGCCCGGCCAGCACGGTGACGAACGTCCGCATCCCTCGGTCCTTCACGTACCGGACCGTACGTCCGGATCCACGCCGTTCGTGGCGGTTCCGGCCGCCGTCACCCGACCGGGTCGGGGCCGGCGGAGAAGCCGCGCAGCCGGACCCGGCGGATCGTGCGGCCGGCCACCTCCACCACTTCGACGGTCAGCCCCGGCAGGTGCACGGTCTCCCCCGGTCCGGTCGGCAGGTGCCCCAGCCCGGCCAGCACCAGCCCGGCCACCGTCGTGTACTCCCGCGACGGCCGGAAGTGCAGGCGCACGCCGACGTCGGCCAGGTCGTGCAGCGGGAAGTCGCCGGGCATCAGCAGCGAGCCGTCCGGCTCCCGGGTCACCCCGGTCACGTCGCGGTCTGTCTCGTCGTACAGCTCCCCGACGACCTCCGCCAGCAGGTCCTCCATGGTGATCATGCCGTCGACCCCGCCGTGCTCGTCGACGACGAGGGCGAGCTGCTGGTGGCACAGCCGCAGCTCGCGTAGCGCCTCGGAGACGGGCAGGGTGCCGGGCAGCAGCAGCGGCGGACGGGCCCGGTCGGCGACCGTCGCCGCGTCCACTCCGACGAGTTCGCGGATGTGCACCACGCCCCGCACCGCGTCGAGCCCACCCGGCCCGACGACCGGGGCGCGGGAGCGGCCGGCGGCGGCGAGCCGGCGCAGCCCGTCGGCCGCGGGCATCGTCGCGGGGAGCACCGTCACGTCCAGCCGGGGCACCAGGATGTCCCGCAGCGTCCGGCCGGCGATGTCGAACGCGCCGGTGAGGATCTCCCGCTGTTGTGCGGACAGGCCCCGCTGGCTGACCAGGATCTCCCGCAGCTCGTCCTCGGTCATCTCCGTACGGCTGGCACGCGGGTCCCCGCCGGCGAGCCGCACCACCACGTCGGTGGCCTTGCTGAGCAGCCAGACCGCCGGCCGCGACAGCCGGGCCAGCAGGTCCAGCGGCCCGGCGCTGACCAGCCCCCAGCGTTCCGCGCGCTGCATCGCCAGCCGCTTGGGGGCCAGTTCGCCGACGACCAGGGTGACGAACGTCAGCAGCACGGTGACCAGGACGACCGCGACGCCACGCGCGGCCCCGCCGAGGAAGCCCAGCGGCCCCACCAGCGGCTCGGCCAGGGTGATCGCGGCGGCGGCGGAGGCGAGGAACCCGGCGAGGGTGATGCCCAGCTGGATGGTCGCCAGGTACCGGTTGGGGTCGCGGACCAGCCGGGCCAGCCGCTCCCCCGACCGGCTGCGCCGGCCCAACTGCCGCACCTGCCCCTCGCGCAGCGTCACCAGCGCCATCTCGCTGCCCGACAGGGCGGCGTTGACCAGCACCAGCACCGCCACCAGCGCGAGCTGACCGAGCTGCGCCCCCATGTCAGTCGACCTCCAGGTCGTCGAGGGAGATCTTGTGCGTCATCAGCCACCGGGCCAGCGCCGACATCCCGAACAGCCACAGCGGCGCGGACTCGGTGGTGCCGTTGGTGGCGAAGATCGCGAATCGCAGGTCCGGCGCCCGGTACGCCTCGATCCGCCACTTGTGCTGCCTGTCCCGCCAGACCGCGGAAGGGTCCATGGCGCCACGCTAGGCGACCACCGGCCCCGCCGGGGCGGCTTCAGGACCGGGCCGTCACCACGACCCGCGCGTCGTCGGGCAGCCGGCGGGTGGCGCCGCGACGGTCCAGCAGCTCCAGCAGCGGCACCGCGACCCGACGGGTGGTGTCCAACGCCCGCCGCGCGGCGCTGAGCGTGAACGGCTGGGGCAGCCCGGCCAGCACCCGCACGGCGTCGTCGGCCGCGCCGGGCAGCAGCACCACGTTCTCGGCGAGGCGCAGCAGCGCCCCCGCGCGCACGGCCGCGCCGATCTCCCGGGGACCCAGCCCCAGGTCGGCGAGGTGCTCGGCCTCGGGGGCGCGGAACGGGCGGTCGGCGTACTCGGCGCGGACCCGGGCCACGGCCCGGGCCACCGGTTCCGGCAGCGCGTCGACCGCCGACGCGGTGACCCGGCCGGCGCGCAGCCGCAGCGGCGGCCGGACCAGCGCCTCGACCAACGCCCGCTCGGGCAGGTCCAGGCGCTGGCGCAGCAGCTCGACCGGCGCGCCTGCCTCCAGCGGGTGCTCCCGGGCGTGCCGGGCGACCTCCTCGACCAGCCGCACGCCGAGGCCCCGCCAGTGCTCCGGGTCGGCCAGCCAGTCGCCGGCGACCGGCCGGCCGGTGACCTCGACGCCCATGCGGATCAGGTCGGCGGCCCGGGCCAGCCGCCGCCGGCGCAGCTCGCCGGCCAGCGCGGGGCGGCCGTCGACCGCCGCCAGCACCGCCGCGCGGGCGACCGCCGCGCCCCGACGGGTCAGCGGCGGCGGGGCCACGTCCAGCACGGTCACCCCGCCCGCGACGTGGTGCCGACCCGGGTCGCGCAGCAGCGCCCGGTCCCCGACCAGCAGCGGCAGCGGCCGGGCCAGCCGCAGCCGGGCCGTGTCCGGGCCGAGCGGCCGGACCCGGGCCGGCACCGCCGCCGCGCCGATGTGCAGGGTCAGGGTGGCCGGCAGCTCCCCGGTCGGGTCGCCGGCCAGCCGCACGTCCAGCAGGTCCGTGCGGTGGAACCGGCCGGGGGTGAGCAGCGCGTCGCCGCGCCCCAGGCGGTCCCGGGGCGTGCCGCGCAGGTTCACCGCCACCCGGGCGACCGGGCCGACCTCGGGCCGCGCCACGCCAAGGGAGTGCAGGGCCCGTACCCGCACCGTCTCCGCGCTGCCGGCCAGCTCCAGCTCGTCACCCACCCGCAGCCGACCGGCGCCGAGCGTGCCGGTCACCACCGTGCCGGCACCGCGGACGGTGAAGGCGCGGTCCACCCACAGCCGCACCGGGGCGTCGGCCCGCGGGGCGGGCAGCCGGGCGGCGAGCCGGTCCAGCGCCGCGCGCAGCTGCGGCAGGCCGGCGCCGGTCACCGCGCTCACCGCCACCGCGTCCACCGCGCCGAGGGAGGTGGCGGCCAGCTCCGCCCGGGCGCGGGCCGTCGCCGGCCCCGGATCCGCCAGGTCCGCGCGGGTCACCACCAGCAGGCCGTACGCCACGCCGAGCGCGTCCAGTGCCGCCAGGTGCTCGGCCGACTGCGGCATCCAGCCCTCGTCGGCGGCGACGACCACCAGCGCGGCGGGCACCGGGCCAACGCCGGCGAGCATGTTCGGCACGAACCGCTCGTGCCCCGGCACGTCGACGAACGCCACCGTCGCGCCGGAGGGCAGCGTGCTCCAGGCGAAGCCGAGGTCGATGGTCATGCCCCGGCGGCGTTCCTCGGCCCACCGGTCGGGTTCCATCCCGGTCAACGCCCGGACCAGTGTCGACTTGCCGTGGTCGACGTGCCCGGCGGTGGCCACCACGAACACGCCTCAGCCCTCCCCGGGCACGCGCAGCACGGCGGCGCGCAGCGCCGCGTCGGCGTCGGCGGGCACGCAGCGCAGGTCCAGCAGCAGCCGCCCGCGTACCACCCGGCCCAGCACCGGCGGATCGCCCAGGCGCAGCGGAGACGCGTACCGCTCGGGCAGGGCGAGCGCCCAGGAGGGCAGCTCGACGCCGGGGGCGCCACCGCCGCCGACGACCGCCCCGGCGGGCACCACCTGCGCCTCGCACCCGGCGGCGGCGAGCGCGGCGCACAGCCGCTCGGTGCGCGCCCGCAACGCGCCCGGGTCGGCGTGCAGCGCGGCCCGGGTGGGGGTCGCCGGATCGCCGAGGGTGGCGGCGAGCGCGGCGAGGGTCAGCTTGTCCACCCGCAGCGCCCGGGCCAGGGGGTGCCGGCGCAGCCGCTCGACGAGGTCGGCGGCACCGAGCAGCAGCCCGGCCTGCGGGCCGCCGAGCAGCTTGTCGCCGCTGGCGGTGACCAGCGCCGCCCCGGCCCGCAGGGTGCTGGCGGCGTCCGGCTCGGCGGGCAGCAGCTCATCGGGCGCGAGCAGCCCGGAGCCGATGTCGGCGATCACCGGAACGCCGAGGGTCGCCAGCGCGCGTACGGGCACCGCGGCGGTGAAGCCGGTGACCTGGAAGTTCGACGGGTGCACCTTGAGCACGAAGCCGGTACGAGGACCGATGGCGGCGGCGTAGTCGTCGATCGTGCTGCGGTTGGTGGTGCCGACCTCGCGCAGCCGGGCGCCGGTGCTCTCCAGCAGGTCGGGCAGGCGGAACCCGTCGCCGATCTCCACCAGCTCGCCCCGGCTGACGACGATCTCGGCGTCGGCGGCCAGCGCGGTCGCGGCGAGCACCAGGGCGGCGGCGCCGTTGTTGACCACGTGCACCGCGCCCGCGTCGGGCACCGCCGCCGCGAGGGCGTCGAGGGCGTCGCGTCCGCGCCGGGCCCGCCGCCCGGTGCGCAGGTCCAACTCGACGTCGGTGTGCCCGGTGGCGGCGGCGACCGCCGCGACGGCGGCGGGCGACAACGCGGCGCGCCCCAGGTTGGTGTGCAGCACCACGCCGGTGGCGTTGAGCACCGCCCGGGGCGCCGGCGCCGGCAGGGCGGCCAGCGCGGCGTCGCGTACCGCCTCGGGGGTGATCTCGCCCCGGCGGGCGCGCTCCTGGGCGCGGTGGACGGCGGCCTTGACCCGCTCCCGACCCAGGGTGCCCGCCGCGGCGGCCAGCCGGGGGTCGGCGAGCAGCGCGTCGGTGCGCGGCACCCGCCGGCGCGGATCGGCCGCGACGTCCCCCATGATCCCCACTTCCGCAGCATGGCGGAGACGGACGGGAATCGAACCCGCCTGGCCCGGATCCCGGACCACACCGGTTTTGAAGACCGGGAGGGGCACCAGCCGCCTGAACGCCTCCACGCAGCAGTGAACCACAGGCCCGGCGGGCGTGCGCGGGGAGGCGTCAGCCCTCGGCGGCGCGCCGGCGCTCGAGGCGCTCCCGCTGCGGCAGCACCGTGTACCTCGGGTCCTTCGCCGAGGCCACGCCGCCCTCGAAGATGCCGAACCGGGTCGCCACCGAGGCGCCCAGCAGCGCCACCCCGAACAGCGCGGAGAGCGTGCGACTGCGCCGACCCAGCAACGCGCCGGCCACCCCCACGGCGGTCAGGGCCCGCCCCGCGCGCAGCAGGCGACCGGGCCGGCCGGTGCGGTAGGGCTCGCTGAGCAGCCCGAGCCGGGTCTCCACCCGGTGCGCGCCGTACAGCTCCAGGGCCGCGCCCGCCACCGCCATCCGGCGGGCGGGGCCGGCCTGCGCGCAGGGCGCGGCGATCAGCCCGACGCCCGCGCCGCTGGCCAGGGCGCTGCCCGCGAAGATGACCGGCAGTTCCGGGTACGCCTCGTGCCACGACGGCACGGCCGTGTCGGCCAGCAGCACCCCCGTGTACGTCGCCAGCGCCGGTGCGGTCGCCGCGGCGGCCAGCCCGGCGGCGTGCCCCACCGGCGGCAGCGCCCGGCGGGCGAGGCCGGACAGTCCCCGCTCGGGCAGCCACGCCGCGCCCTCGGCGACCGCCGCGAGCCCGGCGGCCGGGCCGAAGGCGCCGAGGATCCAGGTGCCCACGGACATGGGCGAGGTGGGCTTGGCCACCCGGAGCATGTGGTGGAACCGGGCGGGCCGCCCCAGGTCCTTGATCAGGAAGACGGCGCTGGCGGTGACCGCCGCCAGCGAGGCGACCCGGCCGGCGCGGCGCAGCGCGGGGCGGCCGGTGAGCTGCCCACCCGCCGCGAGCAGCGACGAGCCGGCGGCCAGCCCGCCGGTGAACAGGTACGCGGCGATGTCCCACTTCCAGACCGGCGCCTTGAGGATCGGCCGGCCGTAGTAGGAGGTGAACTCGGCCTCCGGGACCCTCAGCTCCTCGCCGCCGCGCCGCCTGCGCCCGCCCCTGCCGTTCCTGGGCGACCCGGCCGGGCCGGTGGCGGGGGTGCCCGCGTCGAGGCGGTCGCGGAAGCGGCGGAACCGGTCGCCGACCGGGCCGTCCGTGCTCACGAGGAACCTCCCACGAACGCGGCCACGGCCGCCGCCGCCATCGCCAGCGCGGCCAGGCCGGCGCGCTTCCACATCTTCGGCAGGTCCCGGGTGGTGACCACCGGGTCCGGCGGCAGCCCGTAGACCTCGGGCTCGTCGAGCAGCAGGAAGAACGCGCCGTCGCCGCCGACCCCGTCGCCCGGGTCGTGCCCGTAGAGCCGCGCCTCGGGCACGCCCCGCTCGTGCAGCGTCGCCACCCGGGCCGCGGCCCGCTCCCGCAGCTCGTCGAGGGGGCCGTACTGGATGGACTCGGTCGGGCACGCCTGCGCGCAGGCCGGAGTGTTGCCCGCGCCGATCCGGTCGTAGCACAGCGTGCACTTCCACGCCCGGCCGTCGCCCTTGCGCTGGTCGATGACGCCGTAGGGGCAGGCGGAGATGCAGTAGCCGCAGCCGTTGCAGATGTCCTCCTGCACCACCACCGTGCCGAACTCGGTGCGGAACAGCGAGCCGGTCGGGCAGACGTCGAGGCAGGCCGCGTGGGTGCAGTGCTTGCACACGTCGGACATCATCAGCCAGCGGAAGTCGGTGCGCCCCTCCGCGCCCCCGGCGCGCCCCGGCGGCTGCGCCCCGGGCATTCCCAGGAACTCCGGCCCGCCGGCCCGGCCGGCCGTGCTCGTGCCGGTGCTGGTCGCGTCGCCGGAGCCGGTCCCGGTGCCGGCGGCCATCCGCGCGGCCGCGTCCGCCGCGCCCGGCGGCACCCCCGGCTCGGTGCCGGTCGGGTTGCCGACGCCGGCGGCCACGGCCGCCGACGAGGCGCTGACCGAGCCGCCCGTCGGCGTGCCGGCGAACGGCGGGCTGCGGTGCCCCGCCGGGCGGGGTTGCTCGACGAACGCGACGTGCCGCCACGAGTTCGCGGTCAGCGCGCCGGTGTTGTCGTACGACATGCCGAGCAGGTCCAGCCCCGAGCCGGGGACGTCGTTCCACTCCTTGCACGCCACCTCGCACGCCTTGCAGCCGATACAGACGCTCGTGTCGGTGAAGAAGCCCATCCGGGGCGGGGCGTCGGTCCAGCCCGCCTCCGGAGCGGGATCCAGCGGTCCGGACAGGCTGTGCGGGTCAGGAAGCATCGGTGCCCTCCCCGGCGCCGTCGGCGGACTCCGGCGGGGCGAGCGCCCCCGGGGTGATCGTCGGGGCCGGCTGGCCGGGGACGATGCCCGCCCGCCGCTGGTAGTCGGCCACCAGGTCCAGCAGGGCCGGGCCGGTGGGCCGCCGACCGGGCCGCACGTCACAGGTACCGATCTTGCTCTCCTGGATCAGCACGTTCGGGTCCAGGGTGATCCCGAACAGGTCGTTGGCCGAGTCGCCCGTCACCAGGCCCTCGAACCCGAAGTGGTACGGCAGCCACACCTGGTGGATCACCCGGCCGTCCACGCGCAGCGGGCTGAGCCGGTCGGTGACCAGCACCTTCGCCTCGATGACCGCCCGCCCGCTGACCAGGTGCGCCCAGTCCAGGTGCGCCAGGCCCACCTCCGCGGCCAACTCCGGGGACACCTCGACGAACATCTCCGGTTGCAGCTCCGCCAGGGGCCGCACCGTACGGCTCATCCCGCCCGCCGTGTGGTGCTCGGTGAGCCGGCTGACCGTGAACACGTACGGGAAGACCTGACTGTGCTCCTGCGGCGGGCTCGGGTTCACCGAGTTCACCGGGTGCGCGTACACCTTGCGGGTGGGGTTCGCCTGCTGCCGGTAGAACGGGTTGCGCACCGGCGACTCGGCCGGCTCGTAGTGCGTCGGCAGCGGGCCGTCCAACACGCCGCTGGGCGCGTACAGCCAGCCCTTGCCGTCGCCCTGCATGACGAACGGGTCGTCGCCGGCGATCCCCTCCGGGCCGGACGCGCCCGCCGGCGGCCGGTACGTCGGCGGCTTGGTCCGCTCGAAGTCCGGCACGTCGTAGCCGGTCCACTCCCCGGCGTCCGGGTCCCACCAGACGTAGCGCTTGCGCTCGCTCCACGGCCGGCCCTGCGGGTCCGCCGAGGCCCGGTTGTAGAGGGTGCGCCGGTTCGCCGGCCACGCCCAGCCCCACTCGGCGGCCACCCAGTCCTGCTCGTGGCGCGACCGGCGCCGCGCCGCCTGGTTGACGCCGTCGGCGTACACCCCGGAGTAGATCCAGCAGCCCACGGCGGTGGAACCGTCGTCGCGGGCCTCGGCGAACGTGGACAGCGGGCGGCCGGTCGCCACCTCGTACCCGTTGATCTCGCGCAGCACCGCCTCGGCACTCGGCTCGGCGTGCGGACCGTGCGTGGGATAGTCCCAGGCCAGGTCGAGCAACGCCCGGTCGCGCGGCAGGTCGGAGCCGGCCAGCTTCTCCCGCAGCCGGCGCCCGAGGTGGTAGAAGAACCACAGCTCGGAGCGGGCGTCGCCCGGCGGTTCGACGGCCTTCTCCCGCCACTGGAGCAGCCGCTGGGTCTGGGTGAAGGTGCCCTCCTTCTCCACGTGCGAGGCGGCCGGCAGGAAGAACACCTCCGTCCTGCACTGCTCCGGCACGATCTCGCCGGTGGCGACCTCGGGGCTGTTCCGCCAGAACGTCGCGCTCTCGATCATGAAGAGGTCGCGGACCACCAGCCAGTCCAGGTTCGCCATGCCGAGGCGCTGCGCCCGGCCGTGCGCCGAGCCGACCGCCGGATTCTGGCCGAGCAGGAAGTAGCCCCGCACCTTCCCGTCGATCATGTTCAGCACCTGCTGGTACGTCCCGTGGTCGCCGGTCATCCGGGGCATGTACCCGTAGCAGAAGTCGTTCTCCGGCGTCGCCGCGTCCCCCCAGTACGCCTTGAGCAGGCTCGCCGCGTAGGCGCGGGCGTTGCCCCAGAAGCCCTTCTGGCCCGGGTGGCGGATGCTGTCCACCCACTCGTCGAAGGTGGGGTGGTCGGCGTGGTGCGGCATCGGCAGGTAGCCGGGAAGCAGGTTGAACAGCGTCGGGATGTCCGTGGAGCCCTGGATGCTGGCGTGCCCGCGCAGGGCCAGGATGCCCCCGCCGGGGCGGCCCATGTTGCCCAGCAACAGCTGGATGATCGCGCCGGTACGGATGTACTGCACGCCGACGCTGTGCTGCGTCCACCCCACCGAGTAGATCAGCACGCCGGTACGCTCCCGGCCCGAGTTGGCCGTCCACGCCTGCGCCAACTCCAGGAACCTCTCCCGGGGGATGCCGCAGACCCGCTCCACCATCTCCGGGGTGTAGCGGGCGAAGTGCCGCCTGAGGATCTGGTAGACGCAGCGCGGATGCTGCAACGTCTCGTCCCGCTCCACCTGCCCGCCCACCTCGGCGCCGTGCGACTCGTGGCGCAGCCCGGCGGCGGTGTCCCGCTCCTTCGCGGTGTGCCCGCTGCCGGAGTCGGACTCGTGGCCCGCGTACTGCCAGGAGTCCTGGACGTAGCTGCCCGTCTCCGGGTCGAAGCCGGAGAAGAAGCCGTCGCCGTCCTCGGTGTCGACGAAGCGCTCGCTGACGATCGTCGCGGCGTTGGTGTAGGCCAGCACGTACTCCCGGAAGTCCAGCTCGTTCTCCAGGATGTGGCGCACCACGCCTCCGAGCAGCGCGATGTCGGAGCCCGCGCGGATCGGCAGGTACGTGTCGGCCACCGCGCTGGTGCGGGTGAACCGCGGATCGACGTGGAACACCTTGGCGCCACGCCGCTTGGCCTCCATCACCCACTGGAAGCCCACCGGGTGGGCCTCGGCCATGTTCGAGCCCTGGATGACGATGACGTCAGCGTTGGCGACGTCCTGCTGGAAGTCCGTCGCGCCACCGCGACCGAAGCTGGCCCCCAGACCGGGGACGGTGGCGGAGTGTCAAATGCGCGCCTGGTTCTCGATCTGGAGCGCCCCCATCGCCGTGAAAAGCTTCTTGATGAGGTAATTTTCCTCGTTGTCCAGCGTCGCCCCACCCAGGCTGGAGATGCCCAGCGTGCGGTTGAGCGGCCGGCCCTGCGCGTCGACGTCCTCCCAGGTCTCCGCCCGCGCGGCGAGGATCCGGTCGGCGATCATGTCGAGCGCGACGTCGAGCTCCAGATCCTCCCACTCGGTGGCGTAGGGCCGCCGGTAGCGGACCTTCGTCTGCCGCAGGGGGCTGGTGACGAGGCTCTTGCTGGCCGACCCCTTCGGGCACAGCCGGCCCCGCGAGATCGGGCTGTCCGGGTCGCCTTCGATCTGGGTGACCGCGCCGTCGGTGACGAAGACGCGCTGGCCGCAGCCGACCGCGCAGTAGGGACAGACCGACCGCGCCACGCTGTCGGCGGTCTCGGTGCGGGCGGTCAGCTCCGCCGAGCGGCCCGACTGCGCCGCGGCGCCCCGGCCCAGCGGGTCGGTGCCGGTGAGCTGCCGGTATACCGGCCAGCCCTGAATGAAGGTCCGCAGGCCCACGCGCGACACCCCCTTCTCCCGGCCCGTCCGACACAGCCAACATGAACATAGGCCAGGCCGCCCGGGACCGCGACCCGTGCCGCCGGATCACCACCCCGACGGTCACCGCCCGCTTCCCACGGCGTCGCCCATGGCCGTACGCGACCGGCTCGTGGATGACCCTGCCTGCGGGCCCGCCGGCCGGGACGTCGCTTGCGGTACGCGGACGGCGGGCGGAACGTCGCACGCGGTACCCCGGCCGGCGCTGGCGGCAGGCGCGGCGGGCAGGCGCGGGCGCGGGCGGCGGGCGCGGGCGCGGCCGGCAGGCGGGCGCGGCGGGCAGGCGGGCGCGGGCGGCAGGCGCGGGCGGCGCGATGCTGGTTTCGGGCATGGCCGCTCACGACCGGTGTCCGGGCAGTGGTCGCCTCGATGTCGGCTGCACCGGTGTCCGCACGGTGGGTCGGCTCGATGTCGGCTGCGGGGCGGCGAAGACAGCGCCGCCCCCGGGCCCGGAGGCTCGGGGGCGGCGCCGGTGTCGGCGTGCAGGTCGCCTCTCGGCGAGTGGCGCGACGCGGCTCCAGCCGGACGGTATTCCGCGAAGGCAATTTAGGTGAGGCCCGGGGACACTGGACACACCGACACCTCATTCAACCAGCCGACGGCCTGCGATGTTCCACCGGCGGTGGATGTGCCGCTGGCCGGCACCCCGTGTTCGGGTGCCGGCCAGCGATCCCCCTTGTGGTGGAAAGTCTGTGTCAGCTGTTCCAGTGCTCGGCGACGAGGTCGGCGGCCTGCTGCTCCCACTGGGCGTAGTGGTCGGGGTAGGCCGACACCTGTACGGTCTGGGCGGCCTTGGTCAGGGGCATGTCCTGCCACCCGTCGACCTGCTTCAGGCCCTTCAAGAACGCCGTCGTCGAGTACTCCGGGTCGGTGATCTGCTCCACCGTGCCCCAACCCGAGGACGGACGCTGCTGGAACAGGCCCTGCGAGTCGTGGTCGTTGCGGTCACCCAGATGACCCAGGTTCTCCAACTTCGACTCCTGCAACGCCGTCGCGATCGACACCACCGCGGCCCGCTCGTCCATACCGGCCTTCTTCGTCGCCGCGATGATCGCCTTGACGTTGGCGACCTGCTCGTCCGAGAGGTCGATACGCGACTGGGTGCCCTGCACACCGTGCGGGACCAGCTTGCCCTTGTCCACGGCCGGCTTGTCAGCCTGCACCGTCACCGCGACCGGGGTCGACTCCACCGACGGGGCCGCGTGCGCGGTCGCGGGACCGGCGAACACGCCACCGGCAAAGGCGAGACCAGCGATACCGAGAACGCTCTTACGGATGATCGTGTTCATCAGAAACGCTCCATTCGGGGGTCGGCACCCACACCGAAAGGGGGGATCGGCTTCACGCGGGTGCAAGCACCGTCCGGCGCTCATACGAACTCACGGGGGATCTCCAGCAGAAAACTGGAGAGAATCTCCGACGATCAAGCCGGAGGAAAGATCAGAGGGAAGATCAGCTCGGCCGTGCCGGCCGGATGTCCGAACCCGTGGTGGGCCGAAGGGGGCCGGGCTGTTTGTGCGGGGCGGGGGGGGGTGCCCTCGCGTCGGCCGGACCATGTGTAACCACCGCCGGCCCGCCATCATTCCGGGCCCCGGACCCCGCCATCCGTCGGGGCGGCGTGACCTCGGCGGGCGTGGTCTTGCTCGGTCGTACGCAGGGTGTAACGACCCCGCCCCGGCCACGATTCCGCCCCCACGATGCCCCCGGTCACACCCCCAAACCGCCCACCCGGCACGTCACGCGACCCGCTGACGACTCATCGGGCTCAAGCCGCCCCGGACAGCACCACGAAACCGGACACCGGTCACATCCGGGCCCACGGGTTCACCGACTCCCGGCTCACCTGCTCAGGCTGCTCATCCGAGTGAGCCGAGTGAGCCGAGTGAGCCCGACTGAGCCAGGTGAGCCAGGTGAGCCGAGTGAGCCCGACTGAGCCAGGTGAGCGGGTGAGCCCGCGACTGAGCCCAGGTGAGCGGGTGAGCCCGTGAGCCGGGTGCTCGGGTCACTGGAGTCACTTCGGTCACTGGGGTCACCGGAATCGCCCCGGACACCGAGGCACCGAGGCACCGGTGGAGATCTTGGTACCAGAGGGCCCCTGGAGGGGCCGTTTCTTGCCAAGATCTCCGGGAGCCCGACGGGCGGACGCGAGAGCTTGCCAAGATCCCCGGTAGGAGTCCGGCGGACGGTAGCGAGAGTGGGCACCGACGGGGTGTGGCCCGCCGTGCCCGGCGCAGGGATCAAGCCTGACCGCCCGGAGCCGGGCACGGCGGGCCACACCCCCAC